>JBDTOI010000075.1:0-18745 GCA_039933315.1 Pyrinomonadaceae bacterium | reverse complement strand
GGCAGGAGGCAGACAGCAGGAGGCGCGCAACCGTTCTCGTTTATGCGTCGAGGGTTTTTGACTCTGACTCGTACCAGCACTTAGTACACCAGCGATGCGTGGCCTCACGCTCAGCCTGAGAATAATCAGCCGATGCGGGAAGCCGGTGAGCAACTTCACGCTGGTCGTCGTTCAATTCATTCCACGCACGCAGCCGGCCTTCATGGCAGCGCGGACATTTGGTAGCTTCCTGATTATTCATAAGCCTCTATTGGAGTGGGTGGCAAGCGAAGCGCGACACCGCTTTGGATCTTCTTCTAAGATCTGAGATCTCAAATTTGAGATTTGAAATGGAAAACCGAATCCAAAGCCCATTCGCCGCTTCGCTCTGCTGGCCAAAAAGTTATCAGTTTGCGTTACTTGATGCGAACAACGTAATATCAATAGAACTTCAGGCAAGGGGAGACAAAACGTGTTTCGCATCAAGGCCGGGTATAGCGACGAAGTGGAAGTCAAAACAACTGCCGACCGGGCGCGGCAGTTTTTCGGCGAAATTCAAAATTTCGTGGACCTGATGCCGGGCATCGAGAGCATTCGCCGCGAAGCCGATGGCATACTGCGCTGGATTGTCAGCGCCGATGTGCCCATGTACGGCCCGGTGCGCGCTGCCTTCACCGTCGAACAAACCGAAAACGGGCCCGGGCGAATTGAGTGGTCGCCGGCCAGCAGCGAGAACGAGAACTACCTTCGCTACGCAGCGGACTTCGAAGAACGCGGCAAGAACGTGTTGGTGAAAATCGCCCAGCATGTTGAACTGCGCCGGCCCCAGGCCAAAGATTTTCATTCCCTCGCGGCATTCATAGGCGAAGGCCCCATCAGCGCCGAGATGCAAAAGCACGTCACCAAAATGATCAAGACTTTCCTCGAAAGATCGCGCGCCAAACTCGAAAGCGAAGTGCTTCCTTAGTCCAACTACCGCGAAGCGGTTGCGCCCTCCAGCCCAGGGTTGCCGCCGCGGCTACCCTGGATATCGAATCTCCGATCCGTCTCAACCCCAACGGGGTTGTGTCAATTCACAATGGGCCCCCCATCCAACGAACGTCGACACAACCCCTTTGGGGTTGAAAACGTTTGCGTTCATCGTTTCCCAGGGTAGCCGCGGCGGCAACCCTGGGCTGGAGGGCGCAACCCCGTCGGGGTTGGACCATCACCTTTACGTATCTGGCGTGGCCGCACTCTAAATCTTATTTCCCGTAGCTAATCATATTGGCCAGCATGCTATACGCGCCGGGCACGCCCGCTCGCAGCTGCCGGTACCAGACCATGCTGGTATATATGTAATGCCCCCGCCCGTAATCCGCCACCAGCAGGCCACCGTTCAGAGACTCTTCACCTGGGTCATTCGTTGATAGCAGCGCGTAATACTGCCCGTCCCATTCTTTGGGGTAGTAAAGTCCGCGCTCCTGGATCCAGCCGTTGAAATCCGACTGCTCGATCTTATTGGGAACGCTAAGCAGCGGATGCCCCGGAGCCATTACCGTTACCGGCGCATTTTCATCGGTGACGCGCTCATCCCCGAGAATGATTGGATAAGGAGCAAGCTGGGGACGGTTCCGCCGTGGGTCGGGATTCCATTCGTTCGACTTGTGATAGAAAACTATGAGCGTCCCGCCATCTTTCGCGTAATCAAGTAGCCGTTGATTCGCTGCAATCAACTGCGGTTGCGATTCATAGACGCGATTGTCGACCATGATGGCGCTGTATTGCTGCAAGTCTGCGGCGCGCACATCAGCGATCGTTAATTCTTTCGCTGGCACTCCGAGCGCCGCCAGGGCATTCGGCACACTGTAGTCAAAACCGCGGATGTAACCCACGCTGACACCCTGAGCAACCTCCGCACCTGTCCAGACAGTCTGGAAATGGCCAAATCCGACAACGCTTTTTGTTCTTAAATCCTGTACTGGCAGATTGACTCTTTCCGTTGACAGCACTGAGTTTTTCCCAAAGGGAGGAGGAACCTCCAGCCCGCCGATGGCGCAAGTCACGCTGATCTGAGCACGTGCTCCAATATCATATTGACAATCCTGGGGCGTAAATTTGCGAAATGAGCTCCATGGCAAGATGCCAACTTTAACTGGGGCGGCGGTGTAATTGGTGAGTTTTAAGCGTAGAACGGGAGGCTTGACCGACTTCCGAAAACTTAAAACCAGCGGTCGCGGAGAAATCTCAGTGATTTCGACCGCAGCGGCGATATCGATCGCTCGCCTTGTTTGCACCTCAAACTTTACCCCTTGCACTTCCACGAGCACCGACGCGGCCAGTGGGTAGCCATCTGTACGCTCCTCATAGAGGTGTTCGGCGACCGGCGTAGTAAGCGCTGTCTTCGCCGGCACCTGATAGGTGATCGGAACCCTGGCCATACCACCCGGAGGAAGCCGAGTGTTGAGCGATGCCACCGGAGACATGATCACGTGTCCGTCCGTGTAGCCGGCACCGAAAATCACAGAGCTGGCTTTTATCTCTACGGTCCCATTGTTTGAAACCACGAAGTGAAACGTGGTCCTAGCTTCTGGTGGCAGGACGGCTTGATCTGAAAGGATTTTCGCCGATACCCCGGTAACGGCGGCCAGGGCGGAGTTGAAAATTCGACGCATCCTCATTACACGGGGATCGGCCGAAGTGGTTGAAGCATTTTCGACGGGCTTGGTGACACGTTTCTTCTCCGCGTCTACTAGCGCGGCCAACACCCTATTGGGTTGGTCAATGAACTCCGTCAAAGGCCGCCCGTCAATTGTTGGTGGTGCGAGTTCTTTTGCTGAGTCTTCACGCCAGCGCAGACCGTCAAGCAGGTTATGGGAATTCTCAGGCAATGCATCGACGTCTTTTGCCGCACGCACCAGACGGTAACGAACCAAGGGCAGTTTTCCATCCGGTGAGTTTCGCGAGCGTGCCATGTCCGCGACCGTTCGGGGCCAGGGACCCTGGGTGGCGTGTTGCTGTAAAGCCTGCAGGGCTTGCTCGGCGAAGATTGTGCCGCGGATGGCGTCGCGTTCGTTGGGGTCGATCGTAACGAGCACTCCCTCGGGCTTTTGCCCTGAACTTGCCGGCGCGCCACCAAAGGCGCGCACGAAGAGTCTTTGGACTTGCCATGGTTGAATATCCCAGCGCAGTTGGTCGGGAAACTGCTTTGGATCGGCGGCGGCGTCAAAAGCCTCAAGTATGAGTTGCCCGGTAGCCTGGTGATGGCCGTGGCCGCGGCTGGTGTCGTGATTCGTGATGATAACGTCCGGGCGGAGTTTGCGAATCTGTAGCACCATGCGGCGCAGCGATTCTTCATGGCCCCAGATGCGGAAGGCTTCCTCAGCGGACTTGGAATAGCCGAAATCCTTCAGGCCTAAAAAGTACGGTTCTGAACCTTGAATCTCGGACGCGGCCTTTGTCTCCCGGATGCGAATGGCGCCGAGTTCCTCATAGAGCTCTGGTCCGATCGCGTTCTGCCCGCCTTCGCCGAAGGTAGTAAACAGACTTACCGTGTGCGCGCCATGCTTGCGTCGCATGACAATCAGCGACGTACCGTCTTCGTCGTCTGGATGCGCGGCTATGCACATCACTGTCCAGGGGTTCGTGAGGTCGAGCAGCGCCTGATGGAGGGCGGTGCGATCTTCCTGCGATTGTTTAGCTGTGGCCGGCGCGGGTGTTTGTTGGGCCAGCGAGGCACTTAGCAGAATTCCCATGCAGAGTAGCGCAAAGACACCCTTTATGATCCTGGTATTAAGAAGCAAGTCTATCCCTCTTCTACTTCTGAGATCGTAACTCAACTGAAAATGGTTGTCGGGGTGTCCCTCCGTGGGCACCCCCTTCCTGGACCATTACAACTCGCGAGTAAACCGGAGGGGGGCGGCCACGGAGTGCCGCCCCTACAACCTTTCCTTCTGCACGCCTCAACTATCCGAATCTAAGTTCAGGCTCGTTTTCTCTCTAATAATCCGGCCAGCATCATGGCAGCAGCAATCATACAAATCAAAACCACCCCGTAAGCAGCGGCCGTGCCCAGATTGAAGTCGCGCATCGCCGAAGCAATGGCAATTGAAACCGGCCGGTTACCGGGCGTGAAAACCAGTACTGAGGCCACATATTCGCCCAACGCGATCACAAATGCCAACAGCGTGCCGGCCAGTGCCCCCGGAGCAATCAACGGCAGGCGCACGCGCAAAAATCTTCGCCACCAGCTCGCGCCCAGGCTACCTGCCGCTTCCTCGAGCGCCCTGTCCAACTGTTCGATGCTTGCCTGAACGGCGCGCACGACCAGCGGCATGAAACGCAGGAAATACACTACCGGCAGAATCCAAAATGTGCCCACCAGGATGAATGACCCGGTCAGCCAGTTTGGCTTGCCGTAGGCTTCAGCGATTGAGATGGCGACCACTGTGCCCGGCAGTGCCCAGGGAACCAGTACCAGCAGAGACACAAATCTCTTCCAACGCTTCCGTGGCCCGGTCGCCGTCAGCGCAGTTACACAGAAACTCCAAATCAAAGCGGCCAACGCCGCGCTGCCCGCCATCAGAAAACTGTTCGCAAAAACGGATCGCGCATCATCGTCGCTGGCGAGGCGGCTGAAGTTGGCCAACGAATAACTAGGCGGCAGGGTCTGCGTCGTCCACGTCCCATCCCGGGAAAAGCTCACCAGGACCAGGGTGATGATGGGCAATGCCAGCAGAAAGCTAAAGACGATACCGCAGGCAGCAGCCAGCGCGCGCGCCCTGCCACTCCTGAGCGGTTTCCGCCTGCGGGTGGCGCCCTTCATGGCCGCGGCGGCAAAACGGCGCGTGCCTTCGTACTTTTGAAAAAACAAAAGAGCGCCCAGTGAGATGGCTGCCAGCAGCACAGTTTCCGCGAGGGCGGCACTTGCATCGTTGCGCTGGCGGGCATTGAAGATCTCCAGCGTCAACACGCGCACGTTCCCGCCAAACAGCAGCGGCGCGCTGAAGCTGGCCATTGAGGTCATAAACGTCAATAGCCCCGCGGCAATTAGAGAGGGCGTAAGCTGCGGCAGCGTTACCCGGCGCAATACCTGCGCCGGTCGAGCGCCCAAACTGCGCGCCGCTTCACCGAGTCCGGCGTCAACACGTTGCAGCCCCGCGCCAGTGAGTATGTAAAAGAAGGGATACATCGTGTAGGTGTGAAACAGCAGCAGGGCGGGCCAGCCTCGCAGGGACCAGGGAGAGTTCTCCAGTTGCAGGAGCCTTTGCGCAGCGTGGGCCAGGATGCCTGACTCGCCACACAGAAAAATGAACGCCACGGTGCCCACCAGCGGGGGCAGTACGAGGGGCAATGCCGCCAGGACGGCGAAGAACCTGCGTCCGGGAAATGAATATCTTTCAAACAAAAAGGCCAGGGGCACGCCAACGAGAGCGCAGAAGATGACCGTCAGGATGGAGAGCACGATACTGGTCCAGGCAGCTTCCACTACGGGCCGTTGCGAAACGACGTCGAGGAAACTTCTCAGCGACCAGCTACCGTCGCGCTGAAACGCCGTGCTAATGACCTGGGCGTTCGGATAAATGACGCCGTAGAGCAGGACCAGCAGCGTGATTAGCAGTAAGAGCCATCGTACAGTTGGACGGAAAGATTTCATGAAAACCAGGCCTTAAGCCAGATCATTTGCGGAGGCGGAGCCGCACCCTCAGAGAGTCAGCCCAGCGGCTATTGGTGTCACGTGGCTTTGCGCAAAAACTCTTATTTCGTGTTGCTTCGTGGAGCTTAGTGCGATTTCGTGGATCGTATGGCTCCGAATCCTACGATCTACGAAATAACACGAAATCTCACGAAGCAACACGAATCATGCTCATCTTAGACGTTCACAACGTTCCGCTTCGAACCAGTCGGCGACTCTTGTGCAAAGCAGTGTCACGCTTTCAGCAAGGTAATTCGATCTGGCGGCAGAACCACCGTGCATTCATCGCCATTCGCAAATCCATCGGCGGACAGGACCAGTGCTTCGATCATGAGACCGCCGGCATCGAGCCGGAGCGTTGTCGTGGCTCCGGCGAATTCAATCTGTTGCACTCGAGCGCGCAGCCTGTTTTCCCCCTCGCCCCCTAAACCGATTTTGGGCGCTCCCCTTTCCACCGTCACAGCTTCCGGACGAATTGCCAGCACGCACGGCTGGTCCATTGGCAGGCGCACCAGTTCGTCATGGGTTGCGTTCACAGCCAGGACAACTTCACCCTCCAGCGTCTTGAATCTGGCAGCCGCGGTATGGCTGGAAGTAAGTCGTACCGCCTCGATTAGGTTGTGGCGACCCAGGAAGCGCGCTACTGCTACGCTGTCTGGTCGCTCATAGAGTTCACGCGCGGTGCCGGTCTGTAAAATACGTCCGGCGCTCATCACGGCGATGCGATCACAGAGCGCGAAGGCTTCCTCCTGATCGTGCGTCACGTAAACGGCGGTAAGTCCGAGGCGGGTTACCAGTTGGCGCAGCTCCCGGCGAGTATTGGCGCGCAGGGCCACGTCAAGATTTGAGAGCGGCTCGTCGAAAAGCAGCAGTTCGGGCGCAATGGCCATGGCGCGGGCGATCGCCACTCTCTGTTGTTGGCCGCCCGACAGCTCATCGACGTTTCGCTCCCCGTGGCCGGGCAACTGGACCAGCTCCAGGGCGGCGTTTACATGTTCGACAATTACCTGCCTGGGCTGGTGGCGCGCGCGCAGGCCAAAGGCGACATTCTCGAAGACATCCAGGTGAGGAAAGAGAGCATAGTTTTGGAAAACCATGCCGAAGCCGCGTTTCTCGGCGGACAGGTTTGTAATATCGCTTCCGTCGGCTTCGATGCTGCCCGTGTCTGGTGTTTCCAAACCGGCGATCAAGCGCAGCATAGTGGTCTTGCCGCAGCCCGATGGGCCCAGCAAGCCAAAAAATTCGCCCGCCTGCACCTCCAGCGAAACGTCCACCACCGCGGGTGTGGAGTCGTAACTCCTGGAAATGTTTTTCAGAGAAAGCAGTGGCATAAGTTTGTAGGGGTGGCACTCCGTGGCCACCCCTTTCCTTTATCTCGCGTGGTAAATCGAATGGAAGAGGGGCGGCCACGGAGTGCCGCCCCTACTGCCGGCCGCGAATCTCGCTGTCCCAGTAGCGCAGCCATTCGTTGCCTTCCTTCCGTAGTAAACCCCAATCCAGTGGCAAGCGAGTGAAAGGCTCATTCATCCAGGCGGGCAGTTGCCGGCGATCGACGTCGGTGCGCAGCGGCAGACGATAATAAGAATTCGCCGCATGAACCAGGCTTTCCGGGGAGGTTACGAACTCGTAAAAGCGACGCGCCTCCTCCTCGTGGGGCGCGCCGCGCACAATCGCGATGCCGTCAGTGATTACCGGAGTGCCGCTGGCGGGAATCACGTAGGCGACCGGAAGGTTTTTCTGCTCCTTGAAGAGCCGCACGTCCGGCATGTCCCAAAGCGTAATCAGACCTTCGCGCCGGGCCAGCTTCTGCATCAGCAAAGTTCCATCAGCGGTGTATTCATGCACGTTCGCATCCAGCCGTCGCAGCCATTCGTAACCTTTTTCCGGCGAGCCAGTGTCCTTGTAGAAGCGCCAGATCATGGCGCCAAAGATGGCCCGCATGGTGTCGGAAGGATTGGGATCGCGAATGAGAACTTTGTCGCGCCACTTCGGATCAAGCACGTCGTCCCAATCCCGGGGCGCGTCGGCGGCGCTGACGACCTCGCTGTTGTAGGCGATTACCTCGGGAGTTTCATAAGTTCCGTACCAACTGTCGTGGGCATCTTTGGCAAAGTCCGGGACTTTATCGGCCCACGAAGGGCGGTACGGCGCCAGCAGGTTCTCCTCTGCCGCTTGCTGAAACGTCGTATGACTCGCGCCCCACCAGAGGTCCGCCTGCGGTCGATTGTGCTCCACGCGAATGCGCCCCAGCACCTCGCGCGATCCCATATCCAGAAACTTCACTTCGACTTCAGGATGGATCTGTTTATACCGTGCAACGAAATCCCGCACCATGTCCTGGCCATGAGGGGTGTAGATCAGAAGTGTGTGTTCACTCCCCGGTCGGGCACTGCTGCAAGCGAGCGCGAAGAAGCAAGCCAGCATCGCGCAAAGTGTGATGGGTTTCTTGAACATGCTAAGGACGAAGGCAGCCTCTGTCGTCAGGCATGCACCGGTGGACGGGCAGTGAATGGCCGGGCTGTCTGGTAAGCGTGGGCCAGGCGAAGCAGCAACGCTTCATCCCAGTACCGGCCGAGTATTTGCAGGCCTATTGGCAACGCCGTCGAGGAGAGCCCGCAGGGAACACTGATGCCCGGAATGCCGGCCAGATTTGCCGTCACTGTGTAGATGTCGTTCAGGTACATGGCCAGCGGATCGTCGAGCTTCTCGCCGATCAGAAAGGCCGGCGTCGGCGCTGTCGGTGTAAGAATCGCATCACAGGTTTCAAAGGCCCTGGTGAAATCCTGCTTGATCAGAGCGCGTACTTGTTGCGCCTTTTGGTAATAGGCTTCGTAGTAGCCCGCGGAGAGGACGTAGGTCCCGAGCATAATGCGACGCTTCACTTCAGGACCGAAGCCCTCGTCCCGCGTGCGGCTGTACATCTCGCGCAACGTGTGGCTTCCTTCGGCGCGAAAGCCGTAGCGCACGCCGTCAAACCTGGCCAGATTCGAAGAAGCTTCCGCCGTGGCAATGATGTAGTAAACGGCGATGGCGTATTTGGCGTGTGGCAGTTCGATGTCCACAATCTCCGCGCCGAGTTCGCGATACGCTTCTATGGCCTGGTTGATAGCCTCACGCACCTCGTCGTTCAAACCTTCCCCCAGCAGCGCGCGCGCCACGCCGAGCTTGAGTCCCTTAACGTTCCCGCGGAGTTCTGCCTGGTAACTGGGAACCGGCACATCCGCGGTCGTAGCATCATTTTCATCACGCCCGGCGATTACTTCCAGCACCGCAGCAACGTCTGAGGAGTTGCGGGCGAAGACGCCAATTTGATCGAGCGAAGAGCCAAAGGCCACCAGACCATAGCGGGAGATGCGGCCGTACGTTGGCTTCAATCCCAGTACACCGGACAACGAAGCCGGCTGACGCACAGAGCCGCCAGTATCAGATCCAAGTGCTACCGGCACAATCCCAGCCGCCACTGCTGCGGCCGAGCCCCCTGATGAACCACCCGGCACGCGCAGGACATCCCAGGGGTTCTTCACCGGACCGAAGGCGGAATTCTCATTCGAAGATCCCATGGCGAATTCGTCGCAGTTTGTCTTGCCAATGACAATCGCGCCGGCGGCCAGTAGTTTTTCGATGGCGGTGGCATTGTAGGGCGGATGATAGTCGCCCAGGATTCGTGAGCCGCAGGAGGTTTGCAAGCCACTCACACAGATGTTGTCCTTAATCGCCACCGGCACGCCGGCGAGCGGCAGGGCTTCCTTTTCAGACGCGGAAAGAGAATCGATCTGCGCCGCTCGCAGTGGCGCACCTTTCCGATCGATTTGCAGGAAAGCACTAAGCTGGTCGTTGAGGCTTTCCGCGGCATCGAGCGAAGACTCGATAGCGGCGCGCGCTGTGGTCGTGCCTGCCGAGATACTCTTCGTCAGGGATTGAATGCTGCTGGGAATGTCAGTCATGCGCTGGGATCTATTGGCTTCGGAGTTTGCTGATTTTCCAAGTGATAGAACGAAGCTCGTTCCTGATTAACGTGATGCCTCGAGCACTACAGAACTTTGGGAACGCGAAAATGGCCTGAGGCAGGGTCGGGGGCTTCTGCGAGGGCCAGTTTCTGGCCCAGCGAAGGTCGCATCACATCGGCTCGCCAGGATTGCGTCTGTTCCCCTTCGGCTGTCAGCCCGCCCATGGCGGGTTCGACCTGGCCCGTGTCGACGTCGTTCAACTGTTCGACGTAAGCGACAATGTCAGCCATTTGCGGAAAGAAGGCACGGCGCTCTTCGGGCGTGATTTCGAGGTGCGCCAGTTGTGCAACTTTTTCAATGTCAGCTTCGTTGATTGGCATAACGTTTTTTGGATCTCAATTTCAAATTTCAATTTCAGGCTGCAGATTCTTAGATCTCAAATCTTAATTTGAGATCTCAAATTTCAGATCTGAGATGGCTTTGCTTTCTTGACGGCCCTTTCCTTTCGCAGTAAATCCGCTCCCGCAGCCAGCAAAAATCGCCGCCTTAAGCCCTCATCCTGAATAGAATTCGCCGCTGTCATCACGTCCTCCGGAACTGACCCAAGCACACTCTCGGCACTCTCTGCCGGGGCCAATGACGACTGCGAGGCACGCTCCGCAGCGACGGTCAGCGGATCGATGCGAAACTCGATGAAGGTGATCGTACCCTTGCCCAGCATCGAATTCAGCCGCGATAACAACTGCCCACTCAGCGCGGACATCTGTTTCTGCCAGATTGCGTCTGAAACCGCGATAATGAAAGTGCTGCGATAGAGACGAAAAGGCACCGCGTGTTGGCACAGCGGCTCGCCGGCAATGCGCGCCCAGGCGATCCGCGCCACGGCCTCGGCAACTTCATCATTGTCACCCGCCGCGCTCAGAAGCTTTGGCAGGGTCCGGATTAGAGCGTCCACAATTCAATGTCCGTTTCCGTCTGGTGATGCTTCGCCGGCCCGCCGGTGCGCGTCGATAGAAACCAACCCCCCCCTGGCTGCCATGTCACCCATTTGCGATTGGCTGGTTTCAATCTAGAATCGCAAATCAGACTTGCAAGTCGAATGGGCGAGTGTAATGGAAACACAGCAGGAGCGACAAGCGAACCGGACTGACAGGGAACCAAAGCTACAGGTGTCGAGACTGGTGCTCGCGTCCGGTAGCCCCCGGCGGGCCGATATTCTGCAGGCGGCCGGCTTTGCTTTTGATCCCTGTGCCGTTGCCGTTGATGAGACCCGCCGGCCCGGTGAAGACGCCGTCGCCTACGTGGAAAGACTTGCCGTTGCCAAGGCGCAAGCTGGCGCAGCGATCCATCCCGCGCGAGTGGTCCTGGGAGCAGATACGGTAGTCGTGATTGAAGATGAAATCCTGGGCAAGCCCCGGGATGAAGCGGATGCGCGGCGAATGTTGAGTTTGCTCTCAGGGGAGTGGCACCAGGTGCTCACCGGCGTCGCGCTGGTGCGCGCGGAAACAGCGGGGGCGAAGGTAGCGCATGAACTGACGAAGGTTAAATTCGCGGCGATGAGTGCGGCGGAGATCGAATGGTATCTAACGACCGGTGAAGCGATCGACAAGGCGGGTGCGTACGCGATCCAGGGTCGGGCCGCGCGCTTCATTGAAGGCATCGAGGGCGACTACCTGAACGTAGTCGGTCTGCCGGTGCGATTGCTCTACCAGCTCCTGCGCGACTTTGGTTGATTTGTAGGGGCGGCACTCCGTGGCCGCCCCTGTTTTCCAGCCTCACTTAACGCAACATTGCGGGCAGAAGGAGGGGTGGCCACGGAGTGCCACCCCTACAAAAAAGAGGCGACCCACCCGGGTCGCCTCTCTTAATACGAGTGATGAAGATGTCTTTACAGGATCTTATCCAAACGTGCGCTTAGTTGGGCTGCCAGATTCGCGTTCGGATCCATGCCGCCGATCGGCCCGCCGGAAATGTTTCCCTCTTTGTCGAAGATGACCACTGACGGCAGTTGATCCGCCCCCAGCTTCTTCGACACCGCGCCATCAGGATCACGCAACACCGTAATCTTGTACTTGCGCCCCAGCGCTCGCAGTTGATCGTCGGAGGCGTAGTTCTTTGATCTTGGATTTTCCGAGTCGGTACTGACCCAGTAAACAGCCACCCCTCGTCCGGTGTAATTGTCGGCCAGCTTCTTAATGCCTTCCAACTGGTTGCGCGAGAGCGGCAACCACGAAGGGCTGAAGGCCAGCACGGCTACTTCGCCGCGCAGACTCTCTGCGGTCACCGGCTCACCGTCCAGCGCGCGCAGGGAAAAGTCGAGCTTGTTTTGCGCGTGGGCCGTGCCGGCGATAACTGCCAGAAACGATAATGCCGCGGCGATAACAATCGTGCGGCTCTTCGTAATCATTGTTTTCTCCTTCCATCGCTCGGGCTAACTTTCGCTGTGGGCCGGATGGCCAAAGGGCTGCTTAATTTGCCCGGAACGATGACACCGCCTCTTTAGATGTACGCTGAGACGCTTCAGTTGGATGTCTGGCTGGGCGGGTCCAGGATGATCGTTTTCCTGGGGAAACCCCAGCAATTCTAATGATCCGACCGTTCAGGTGGGTTGCCGAAAGTCTCAAGGTGCAACTGGCGGTAATCTTCCCACGTATCCATGTCACGCGCAACAAACGGTGACGAGACCGGCAAGCGGCACACTTCGTCTCGGTGTTGCTCGAATAAGGCCCTCAGACCGCCCGCCGCAGCGAGTCTGAGAAGCTCTTCGCGGAATCCGAGATCCACCAGCACCGGATGGCCGCCCCGTCCGGCAAACTCGGGTATCACCAGCCTCGTCCCTTTCGACTTCCATTCATCGATCAATAGCCTTATCACGTCCGCGGGAACCGCCGGGTGATCTACCAGGGCAATCAAAGTAGCTTTGGCGGTTTCGGCTAACTGATGGATGCCGGAGGCGATGGACGCGCCCATTTCGCTTTCCGGGTCAGGGTTGAGAGCGAAGAGTACTTCGGTGTCTTGTAGCTGCCGGCGCACATCGTCCGCCCGGTGGCCCAGGACCACCACTATCGAGTCGATTCCCGCCTGGCGCAGAGTTGTAATGCAGTGATCGATGACCGTCGTGGCGCCGAAAGGAAGGAGAGGTTTGAACGCGCCCATGCGCCGGGAGCGACCGGCCGCGAGCAGAATTGCAGCGACATCATTCACAGATTACAAAAACGAACGAGGTTTTTCTTTGAGATCTGAAATTTCAAATTTGAGATCAGCAATGAAAGACAACCACAGCGCCGTCGCCGCTGGTACTCTGCCGGCGCACTCAAAAGCTGATTGTAGGGGCGGCACTCCGTGGCCGCCCCTGTTTTCCAGCCTCACTTAACGCAACATTGCGGGCAGAAAGGAGGGGGTGGCCACGGAGTGCCACCCCTACAACTATCTGCGCAATGCTTCCAGCGCCCGGATCGTGTATTGCCGCGTCATCTGCTTGCGCCAGTTCATGACGAAGTCTGTGTTGTCCAGCGGCCGCGCTTTGACATACGCCGCCTCAGCAGCTGCACGAATGTGCTCGTCATCAAAGCGCTGCCCGATCAAAGCCTCGCCGGCTTCCTTAACTTCAACCGGTGCAGGCGCGATGCCGCCCAGAACTATCCTGGCGTCCTGCACGGTTTGCGCCGCATCGAGCTTGAGCCATGCCGCCACTCCCAGCACCGGAAAATCAAACGCGCCGCGCCGCCGCAGTTTTTGATAAGACGCGCGCCAGCCATTTGTTGGCGGCAGATGAATATCAACCAGCAGCTCGTCGGGACGTTTCTTCAAGTAATCGATGCCGTCATCATTGTAGAATCCCGCGGCATCAATCATTCGCTCACCCAGCGTGGACATCAGGCGAAACTTCGCGCCAATAGCCACCATCACCGGAACGAGGTCGGAAGACTGCACCGCCCAGCACTTCGCGCTGCCGGGGGCGACCCAGCAAACATCGCCGTCCTTCTTCAAACAGAAGTTAATGCCTTTGCGCCATTCATAGTTTTGGTCGTAGTAGTTGCAGCGCGTATCAAGCAGCAGGTTGCCGCCTATCGTTCCCATGTTGCGCAGGATGGGCGTCGAAATCGTACGCGCCGCCGAGGCAATCACGGGATAGTCACGATTGATTAACGGATGTTCGCAGATGTCGGTAAGCGTGACGCCCGCGCCTATTCTAATTCCGGACTTTCCGTCGCCGGAGATCTGGTGAAGCTCAGGTACGCGCATCACTGAGATCACAGTCTGCGGAGTCTGTTGCCGCCGCTTCATGTTTGGATATAGGTCCGTCCCGCCGGCCACGAACTGCCCCTCAGGCCCCGAGCCGGCCATAATCTTCACCGCTTCCGCAATTTCTCGCGGCACGCGGTATTCAAATTTGGGCAGTCGCATCATAACTGGATACTAGAATATTTGATCACATCCAAGGCCGCTGATTCTCGCGCGTAGCCGTCATACGCCACGCTTCGAGGAACCTCACGAGCTGTGCAGACTGGACAACAAAAACTGTTCGCTGTCTTTCGCGGTTGGCAGCTTCGAAACTGGGCGCGAATGAGATTGGCTTGGTACCCAGATTCCCCGCCCGACGAGTTTCATTTTGCTGAAGTCATATTCGGGACGAAGCTCGTCCTCCAAGTCAGTTGCTTTTGTCTTTCTTCTCATAACGTTTTACAAGGGGGTCGCCGCTATCAGCCTTAACGGTTGTGCTTCAAGCCGCTTCCAGCACAGGTCGATATCGAAGCTTCACAATCTGGTTCACATCGGTAATATCGGACTGAGCCAGAACTTTTCCAGACTCATCAACGAACTCGACGATAAACCCGGACGGATGATCAGGCGTCGAGCTGAAGACTTGGATCACTGTGCCAACGTCTCCGCGATGCAGACCAGCTTCGGGTTGATCGACCAATAGCGCCACTACGTCGTTTTCATGGATGTTGTCCATTTCGCTCACCTCTCACTTCACATAACAACTGGTCAGCCGAGGGAAGTCGGTGTCAAATTCTATTATCCAGCAGAACCTCACAACGGCTGACTTCTCCTCGTATTTAATGACGCAGTCTATTACATACTTTTCGCCAAATACAGAGGCTGTAGCTGACTTGGCATCATTACGAACGGCTATCTCAAGCGCCCTGTCGCGAAGCCATTGTGCCTCTTTCAAGGTGATGCCAAGAGCTGCCTTGAATACTCTCGCCTTATGTTTGCCGACAGGGTGATTCGGGTTGAGGCTGTAGTTGCGCAGCTTCTCGATCTCAACTACAGCCTTGTCGCAGTTAGGCAGTTGCATTGATTGTTATCTTCGGAGGGCCTGTTCACGAATGCACCGCCACGCGCGGCATCTCTCTTCCGTCGCCTCCTTCGGCTGGAGTCAGCACGCGCTGCGGTTCGGGCCACTCAAGGGAAGGGATCGTGTCTGGCCCATATCGTCCATCGCGGCCCCGCGCTTTATCGCGCAGCGCTTTCAAAACTTTTTCTGGCGTGATCGGAACTTCGTCAATGCGGACGCCCACCGCGTCGTAAACTGCATTCGCGACCGCCGGTGGAACCGGCAGCAGAGGTCCCTGGCCGACTTCCTTGGCGCCGTAAGGTCCGTTAGGATCCGGGTCTTCGATCAAGTAAGTCTTGACGTCGCACATCTCCATCGTCGTTGGGCTCTTGTATTCCAGCATCGACGGGAATTTGTGCACGACATTTCGATTCGCGCGATAGACCATCTCTTCCATGAGGATTTCGCCCAGGCCCATGTAGACGCTACCTTCGACCTGGCCCAGCACCAGCATCGGGTTGATCGATTTCCCGATGTCGTGCGCAATCCAGACGCGCTCGACGACGACGATTCCGGTCGAGGGATCGACATCGACTTCGGCAACAGCCGCGGAATAGCTGTAGGCTGGAGAAGGACCAACTCCTGAACCCTTGAACTTGCCCGGCGAGCGAGGCGGCGAGTACGAGCCGACCGTGCCGATGGTGCCGAACTTTGATTCAGCCAGCACCACGGCTTCGGCAAATGACACCCCAACCTCGGGATTCTCGACATCGAACACACGGCGTTCGGCCAGCGAGATGTTCTCAATCGGCACGCCAAGTTTTTCCGCGACCGCCATCACGAGAAGTTCACGCGCGCGTTCCGCCGCCTGGATCGCAGCGTTGCCGGTCATAAGCGTCACGCGGCTCGAGTAGCTGCCGAGATCCACCGGAGTCAAATCCGTGTCCGCTGTAACGATGCGAATATCAAACGGGTCTATGCCCAGAACTTCGGCGACGATATAGGCGAGTATGGAATCAGAGCCTTGTCCAATGTCGGTCGAGCCGCACATAACACAGACGCCGCCCTGCCGATCCAGTCGCAGCTGCACGCCGGACTGCGGCATGTTGTTCCAGTAGATGGGTAAACCCGCGCCGCAGATGTAGGAACTGCACGCGAACCCGATACCTTTGCCGTATGGCAGCTTGCGGTTCTTCTGATCCCAGCCGGAGAATCTGTTCTTCCAGTCAGATCCTTTGACAACCTTATCGATGCATTTGCCCAGGCCCATGCTGCCGATGCGCAGGTAGTTTGCCGTCACTGAATCCGGCTTAACCAGGTGGGCCCGGCGCATCTCGGCCGGATCGAGTTTCAGTTGTTCCGCAATTTTGTCGAGCTGCACCTCCAACGCGTAGCGCGGCTGTGGCGTACCATGTCCGCGTTTCGGACCACATGGCGGCTTGTTGGTAAAAGCCCGCAGTCCCTGAAACTTGTAGCGCGGCACTTCATACGTAACGGTCTGCAGGGCGCCGGTGTAGAACGTGCTGGCCACGCCGTAACTGCCATATGCGCCGCCATCAAGAAACGACTTGAAGTGCATCGCGGTGATAGCGCCGTCCTTCTTCACGCCGGTCTTAACCTGCATCAGGACTGGATGGCGGCCGCGATGACAATAGAAAACTTCTTCGCGGGTGAGCGTGTTCTTGACCGGCCGTCCAGTAATCATCGAGAGCTTGCAAACGACAACCTCGTGATTGAAGGGGTCACTCTTGCCACCAAAGCCGCCGCCATTCGGCGTGGCAATCACGCGTATATGGCTGGCCGCGATTCCCAGCACCTTGGTCAATGCGCGATGGACGTAGTGCGGCGTCTGCGTCGAGCTCCAAAGTGTCAGCTTGTGGTCCGTATCAAAATAGGCAACCGCGGCGTGCTGTTCCATGGGCAAGTGCGTGTTGCCTTCGTAGAAGAAGATGTCTTCTCGAATCAGGTCAGCTTCGGCAAAGCCTGCTTCGGTATCGCCGAATTCCAGCGAGACTTTCTTGTGAATGTTTCCCCCGTCGCCATACTCATGAATGCGCGGCTCGTCGATCATCACCGCCTCTTCAATCGAAGAGATTGTGTTGAGCTTCTCGTATTCGACTTCGATCAGGTTCATGGCATCGAAGGCGACGTCTTCGTCGATGGCGGCCACCGCGGCCACCGGATCGCCTATGAAGCGGACTTTATCGATGCAGAGGGCATGTTCGTCCTGGCTGACCGGAAGGATGCCGTAGGGAATAGGCAGGTCTTTGCCGGTGATGATGGCAAAAACTCCTGGCAGGGCCATTGCTTTTGCAGTATCGATGCTCTTGATGATGGCATGCGGCTCATGACTGCGGAGAATCTTGCAGGCCAGCATGCGCGGCAGCACGATGTCATCGGCAAACTTCGTCTGGCCGGTGCACTTCGCGCGCGCATCGACCTTGCGAAAAGGCTTGCCGACTACATTCAAAGGCTTGCCGTTGTCTCCGTTTTTAGCCATATCACTTTAGAACTGAGCCACAGAAGAACACTGATAGACACGGATTCAAACAAAACTCATTAGACTTTTCAAAGTCTATCCGTGCAAATCCGTGTTTATCTGTGACTGATTCTAGTCGTAGCCATAAACACTCTCGCGCGGTAGTTCCATCTCTTCGCCGCGCATGCGTGCAGCTGCCAGCTCCACTGCTTCGTAAATCTTGATATAGCCGGTGCAGCGACAGAGATTGCCGGAAAGCGCTTCCTTGATTACTTCGCGTGAAGGATTCGGATTCTTCTTCAACAACTCTTCGGCTACCAACAAGAAGCCGGGTGAACAGTAACCACACTGCGCCGCCCCGGTGTCAGCAAACGTGTCCTGCAACGGATGAAGCTGCGCTCCATCAGCCATCCCTTCGATCGTCTTGATGTCCTGTTCTTCAGCCTCCAGGCCCAACATCAAGCATGAAAGAATCGAGCGCCCGTTTACCAATACCGTGCAAGTGCCGCACTCGCCGAGTTCGCAGCCATGCTTGGTTCCGGTTAAGCCGAGGTCCTCGCGCAGGACTTCCAGCAGAGTCTTATGCGGCGCGAACGCGACCTCCGCCGTCTCGCCGTTCAGCACAAACTTAACGTGGGCTTTGCCTTTTCCGGTGTTCTTCTGTTCAATCATCAAACTCACAATTAGTCGGCTTCCCAGGGAGCCGATTTGAGCTGTTCTAGATCCCTGGCGCCGTGGATCACTGATAGTATTTCGATAGAATCGCCCTTGATGCGGTAGATAAGTCGATATCGTTGATATAGGAGCTCCCGAACGTTTTCGTCATTTACCTCGGGTACTCCGCGCCCAATCTTCGGATACTCAATGAGCCGTTCGGCCGCTAAAATGATTCGTTCCACGAATCCACTAGCGTACATTTCTGAGTCTCTGGCTATGTAGGCGTGCAGTTCGCGAAGATCCTTAACGGCGGGGTCGGTCCAAAAAATCTTCATTCAGGTGCAAAGAGCTCTTTCACTTCGTCGTGGGAGATAGTGCGGCCCTCTTCCGCCGCTTTGATTCCTTCTTCGATTTTTCTCTTCACGTATAGCCGGTACATGATATCTTCCCAGGTGACCTCTTCCGGTAGCCTGGAAATCAACTGAATCGCTTCTTCTTTTGTAGTGCTCATCGAAATTCTTTAATGTGTGATTGAGAATCCGAAATATATCACACAAGTGCCTCCACTACGCCTTAGCTACGCTTGACTCTTTCTTCGCTTTGTTCAGCACTGCGTTGTCGATTAGTCGAGTCTTGCCGACAAAAGCTGCGACTGCAATCAAGACGGGGCGCTCGTCAAGTTTATCCAGCTTCTCCAGTGTTTCCGCATCCACGACGCTCACGTA
>JBDTOI010000074.1:0-18809 GCA_039933315.1 Pyrinomonadaceae bacterium | reverse complement strand
CGCAGTGCGGCATTTGCACGCCCGGTATGGTGCTGGCTGCCGTGGATTTGCTGGAACGGAATCCCAATCCAAATGAGTCCGAGATTCGCACTGGCTTGGCGGGAAATCTTTGTCGCTGCACTGGTTATATGAAGATATTCGAATCAGTGGTACGGGCTTGTGAGAGGAGTACGTGAGGACGTGGGGATCTCGGGGTCGGATAGCCGTGGGCAAAAGACCAAAGTTGATATGTCGGCAGAAGCGGTAACTGCTCGGCTCAAACGTTGTTGCCAGCTTGGTGAGTCAGAGTTGTTATTGAGGAGGGCGCTATCACTTACTGCTGAACTGCGTGGCACCAGACCAATCTCCAGGGACGAATCCAACAAAAGAAAGAATCCGAAATAACTTCAATATGCGGGCCTTCATTCCACAGTATCAACTGCAAACGCCAAAAGCCTTGGACGAAGCGCTTGAAACTCTCTCTCGCGAGACTGGAGTTTGGCGGCCTTTCGCTGGCGGCACCGACCTCATGGTATTGCTTGAATCCGGCAAGCTGGCTCACAAGAACTATCTCAACATCTGGAACCTCGCGGAGCTTCGCGGTATCGAGGTCTCGATTGCGTACGTCACCCTTGGCGCACTCACGACCTACACGGAAGTTCAGTCGAATTCCATCCTGTGTCAGGAGTTCCCCATGCTGTGTCAGGCGGCCAGCGAAACCGGCGGACTGGCAATTCAGAATCGGGGGACGATCGGCGGCAACATAGCCAATGCTTCGCCGGCAGCCGACTCGCCTCCGGCACTGCTTGCCTACGACGCTGAGCTTGAACTGATTTCAGCTAAAGGCTCGCGCTGGATTCCCTACCAGGGGTTTCATACCGGCTACAAACAGATGGACATGCGCGCTGACGAGCTGCTGCGGCGTGTGCGCCTGCCGCGGGCAACCAGCATGCTGACGCATTACTATCGCAAAGTTGGCACGCGCAAGGCCCAGGCCATCTCAAAGGTTTGTTTCGCCGCAGTCGGCCGGCGCATAGGGGCAGAGTTGGCAGATGCCAGGATCGCGCTGGGCAGTGTTGCTCCCATTCCGCTTCGTTGCATCAAGACGGAAGCCGTGATAAATGGTCACGCGCTGAATGCTGCAACGATCGCGTTAGCCAAAGCTGAACTGGCGCGGGAAATCGTACCGATTGCCGATATCCGATCGACGGCAGATTACCGCATGCGCGTCGCGCTGAATTTGCTTGAAGACTTTCTGGTTAAGATGATTTAACCATCCCCTGGAGGCCAACATGAGTCAGAACATACCCGAATTCCGTTCCGCTGTGATCAAGTCCGTGGACTGCCTGAAGGAAGGGCACGCCCTCATAAAGGATCAATACTGGTTGTTCCTGGGCATCACGGTAGTAGGACTGCTGATCGGCGGCGCCGTCCCCATAGTCCTGATTGGCCCAATGATGTGCGGCATCCATATGTGTCTGCTGCAGAAGATGCGCGGCGAGGAAGTGAAGTTTGAAAATCTTTTCAAAGGCTTCGACTATTTCACTCCCAGCTTGATTGCTTCGCTGATTCAGTTCGTCCCTATTTTCTTCATGATCATATTTGTTTACATTTTAATGTTCGTTCTCTTCTTTGGTATGGCCGCCACTCAACAGTCAGGCGGGGACCCGGGGTTAGCCATCGGAATGATCTTTATGATCTTTGTAATTTTCCTCGTGGTGATGGTAATTGGCGCGTTGCTCCAGGCCTTCTTCACCTTTATGTACCCGTTAATTGTGGACAAGAAGCTTTCCGGCCTGGACGCAGTAAAGACCAGCATTAACGCGGTAAGGGCAAATTTTGGCGGAGTCTTCGGCCTGGTTCTTCTTAACTTTGGCCTGACACTGGTGGGCGTGCTGTTTTGTTATGTCGGTGCCTTTCTGGTAATGCCGGTCACCATGGCGTCCTACTCGGTGGCCTATCGTAAAGTTTTTCCCGAAGGATTCAGCGAGCCAGTGGTGCCGCAGCCATGGCAGGCATAGATCAGTCACCAATCGACTTTGCCATACGAGCTCGCCGGGTCGTTACTCCACAGGCAATCGAGCCAGCGTGCGTACACGTTCATCAAGGGCGCATCATCGCACTAACGTCGTTCGATACTTATCCCGCCGGTCGGGATCTGATCGAACTTGATGACGCGGCCGTGCTGATGCCGGGGCTGGTGGACACGCACGTCCACATTAACGAACCCGGGCGCACTGACTGGGAAGGATTTGCTACCGCGACGCGCGCTGCTGCCGCCGGCGGAGTCACCACGCTGGTGGACATGCCCCTGAACAGCATTCCACCCACGACCACGCTCGCAGGGTTGCAGGACAAGCTGGCAGCTGCTCAAGGCCAATGCCACGTTGATGTGGGGTTCTGGGGCGGGGTCGTGCCGGGAAATGTTCCCCAGCTGTCGAAGTTGTGGGAGGCCGGGGTGGTTGGCTTCAAGTGCTTCCTGATCCATTCCGGAGTCGATGAATTTCCTAACGTAGCCGAACGAGATCTGCGCGATGCGATGCCCGAGCTGGGGCGGCTGGGCGCAGTTCTTATCGTTCACGCAGAAGTGCCGGGACCGATTAACAACGCCGTCGTTGCGTCGGCGCCGGATCAGCCGGGGAATTCGCTCGCAGGCAAGGATGGCGGCCCCGCTTCCTATCAGACTTTTCTAGACTCTCGACCACGCGCCGCGGAGGACGAAGCCGTGGCTCTTATGATTCGCCTTAGTCGAGAAACGGCTTGCCGGGTACACATCGTGCACCACTCGTCGGCAAACGCGCTGGAGAGTTTGCGCGCGGCGAAGGCGGAGGGGTTGAAGATCACGGCTGAGACCTGCCCCCACTACCTGCACTTCGCGGCCGAAGATATTCCCGATGGCGCGACTGAATTCAAATGCTGCCCGCCGATTCGCGAACGCGAAAATCGCGAGCAACTCTGGCAGGCATTGCAGGCGGGGATCATCGACATGGTGGTTTCGGATCATTCTCCTTGTCCTCCGGAGCTGAAGCGGCGCGCTGAGGGTGACTTTCTGCAAGCCTGGGGTGGCATCTCCTCATTGCAACTGCGTCTGCCGGTGATGTGGACTGAGGCGCGGGAACGTGACATTAGCATCAATGAGCTGGCCAACTGGTTGTGCCGGGCGCCGGCTGAGCTCGTGGGTTTGGGCCGCAGCAAGGGGGCGATCGCCGTCGGGTACGATGCAGACTTTGTAACCTGGAGGCCGGAGGAAGAGTTCCCGGTCACTGCCGGGATGATTCAACATCGTCATAAGCTGACGCCTTACGATGGCCGGCGCCTGCATGGCGTAGTAGAAACAACGATTCTGCGCGGCGAGAAAGTTTTTGATAGAGGCGACTTCATGGGTGATCCGAAAGGGCGACTGTACTTGCGAGAGCTAACCTGACTAACCAAATACTCGACGAGGGAACAATGGACTTCACTGAATTTGTAGATCTTGCGTCAGAACGCCTGGGCGGCGCCGTGTTGATCGCCAACGACGAGTTCTTTGCGCCCAAGGAAAATCTCTTAAAGAGCAGTACGCCAATTTTCATTGAAGGCAAATACACGGATCGCGGTAAGTGGATGGATGGTTGGGAAACTCGCCGCCGCCGCACACCCGGACTCGACTGGTGCATTATCCGGCTGGGGCTGCCCGGCATCGTTCGCGGAGTAGTCGTTGATACCAGTTATTTCAAAGGAAACTATCCCGAGCAGTGTTCGATCGAAGCGTGTGCGGTTGAGGGACTGCCGCCGCTGGAGGAATTAGCCGGAGAGTCGATAGCCTGGACAGAGATACTGCCGCTCAGCAATCTTGACGGTGATTCACAGAATCCATTCTCGATAGATAGCCAGGAGCGTTTCACCCATCTTCGGCTGAAGATATATCCCGACGGCGGGGTGGCAAGGTTGCAGGTCTATGGCGAGGTGGTGCCTGATTGGCAACGTTTGGAGAAAATTGGCGGCCAGGTGGATCTGGCGGCGGTCGAGAATGGCGGGCTGGTGTTGGCGTGCAGCGACATGTTTTTTGGACATCGCCACAACCTGATCATGCCCGGGCGCGGCGTAAACATGAGTGATGGTTGGGAAACGAAACGACGCCGCGGCCCCGGTCACGATTGGGTAATAATCAAGCTGGGTAGCAGAGGCCACATCCAGGGAGTGGAAGTGGACACATCCCACTTCAAAGGGAATTGCCCGGAGAGTTGTTCGCTGAGGGCAAGCAACGCTGGGGAAGTTGAGGTGGACACTCTTACCGACCCTTCAATGGTGTGGCGCGAAGTGCTGCCGCGCACCAAACTCCAGCCCCACACGCGCCACACGTTTGTCGAAGAGATAATTGATGCCGGCCCCACTACTCATCTGATCTTGAACATCTTTCCTGATGGCGGGGTTAGTAGGTTGAGGGCTTGGGGAAAGGTGGTCAACTCAATATAGGTCCTATAGGTCGAATAGGCCCTATTGTTTTTTATCTCATCTCGTTAATTTTATCGCATCTCGTTAATCAATGTCCGGCGCCCCTGGGCATTGACGTCGACGCGGGTGGGGCGTTGCGTCTGCAATTTAGCCAGCTCGGCGGAACTGCTGGATCGGGATCTCTGAGATTTAGTTGGTGCCAGGCTCCTGGCCACTTGAGGCTCCACGCGGTCCGAAGCGATAACTCGCTCAGGCGATCCGCCGAAATCGAAATAGCCGTGATGCCGGTAGCATTCCGCCGAAGGCATTAGCGAACTCAGGATGGCGATGCGTTCCCGATGAGGGCACGAGGCGGAAGCAAGCAGGCCCGTTTCGGGATCGATATCCAGTACCCGAATTCCTTCCGGACGGTCGAAAGCCTTTCCGCCCAGGTCCGGCCGCATCTCCAGCGCGCCCTTCATGAATTCCATCCAGGCCGGCAAGGCAGCTGCGGCTCCCGTCAATCCCAGCTGTTGGTTGTCGTCGAATCCGATCCAGACCACGCAAACAAGATTAGGCGTGTAGCCGACAAACCAGCCATCACGCGAGGTTCCGGTTTTGCCGGCCAGCGCCGTTATCTTCAGGAGCCCGCGCGCCCCGCTGCCGGTGCCGTGATCAATCACGTCCGTTAGCATGTCGGTAATCATGTACGCAGTTGCCGGCTGAATCACCTGGGCCCGTGTTTCATTGGTCGCCGGTGAAACGCCGGAGCCGGATTCATCGGATCGATCATCGTGACCCGCCACTATGAGATGCGGTTCAATTCGTTGCCCGCCATTTGCAAAACTTGCGTAGGCCGCGGCAATTTGCAGCGGCGTCACTTCGGTGGTGCCCAAGGCCAGCGATGGATACGCGGCCGGGCGGGATAGTCCAAAGCTCGCGGCCAGATCCGCCACATGCGTAAGACCAACGTGCGTGGCCACGTCAACGGTTACCACATTCAGCGACTTGACCAGACCGGTGCGCATAGGCACGTCACGCATGGCATATGAGTTTGCATAGTTGGCCGGTCGATAAACGCGCCGGTGATCGTAACTGAACTCGCGCGGGGCATCGACGAAAGGCATCAGCGGAGACATCCCGCTCTCGAGCGCTGCTGCGTACACGAATGGTTTGAAGACCGAACCAGGCTGCCGTCGGGCGTCGGTTGATCGGTTCAGCTGCGAATCAGAATAGTTTCGGCCTCCCACCATCGCCAGCACATTGCCGGTTTTGGGATCGAGCGCCACCAGCGCTGCCTGCGGCGTCACGCCACGCGACTGATAAATCTTGTCGAGGCCTTCGAGCTGACGGCTAACCGCCGTTTCCGCCAGCTGTTGTAAATCCATGTCCAGAGTTGTGAAGACCGGTTCAGCGTGGGGATCGGCCTTAGTCGACCCCTCGGCGTGTGCTTCGACTGTGCGGTTCACGAAGTCAACGAAGAAGGGCGCCATTGATTCCCCGGCGTCCGCCAACGGCGAGATTGCCAACGGCTCTTTTGCCGCCGCCGCGGCTTGCTCAAGCGTGATTGCGCCGTCGCGCACGAGGGCGCCCAGCACAGTGTTGCGTCGTGATTTCGCCGCGTCGTTATGACGAATCGGAGAATAGCGGGAGGGGCTTTGAATCATGCCCGCAATGGTGGCTGCTTCGCTTAACGATAGATCTTTTAACTCTTTGCCGAAGTAGGCGCGGGCCGCCTGGTTCACTCCGCGCACGCCGGCGCCGTTGCGCTGGCCCAAATAAATCTCATTGCAATAGAGCGCAAAGATGTCCTGCTTGGTAAAGCGATGCTCCAGCGTGAAAGAGAGCATTGCCTCGGCATACTTACGACGCAGCGTACGCTCGGGCGTCAGATAAGTATTCTTAACCAGTTGTTGGGTGATGGTGGATCCGCCCTGGCCCATGCGCTCGTCGCCGGCGTTG
This sequence comes from Pyrinomonadaceae bacterium, assembly GCA_039933315.1. Lineage (GTDB taxonomy): Bacteria > Acidobacteriota > Blastocatellia > Pyrinomonadales > Pyrinomonadaceae > DASXRU01. Next base: position 12,455 of record JBDTOI010000074.1, on the reverse strand, counting down.
CGGAAAAGTGCCCGCCCCACCCCGTAAAAGTCCACTCCGGAGTGTTCGAAAAAGCGCCGGTCTTCAATGGAAAGAATTGCCTGCACCAGCAGCGGCGGAACATCGCTGTAACTCAGCGCCAACCGCTGGCCCGATTTCATCGAGAAATCATTTGTCAGCGCTTCCGGTTCCAGGCGCAAGGATTCGAGCGAGATTCCCTCCGAGTTCAGCTCAGCAATCCGGCCGGCCGCGTCAAAGCTCACGCGCACTGAAGCCGGAAACGTGGAACTGGTTTTGTTGGGCCGAATTTCGACCGCGTTGTCCTGAGCTGTGAAGCTGCCGCTCCAGACTTCGCTGGCGCTGGTTTCAATGTAACCGGCGCGCCGCAGAAGCGAGACCAGCATGTCCTGGGACAGGCGCTGTCCGGCCCGCAAGGTTCGCGGGGCAGCATATATTCCCGCGCGACTGGTCAGATAACCGCGAGCTAACCGCGCATCTACAATTTCGGAGTAGGAACGATAGGAGAAAAACAGGAAGAGCAAAGCCGTGCCGGCTAGCAGGATCAAGCCCGCCAGAGTAGAGCGAAGGATCAATCGACGTTTGCGCCAGATGGTTTGAGTGGTGAGTTCAAGCGTAGCCTTTGTTCGCCGGAGAAACGGTCGCAACCCAGACCGTTCCCTTAAAGATGTGATCTCGATAGCCATTCAGAGTCCAAGCCGCGCGCAGCGCCGCCCTCAGCTTCGGAGGAAGCTTTGCCCGTTCGTCCCAGCGGATTCTATACCTGGTATAAAGGTGTAATAGGGCTCGGATTCTGTAGCAATACACGGTGCCAGTGAGAGGCGCCTGCCCGCGGGCTTAGCCGCCCGGCAATTGGGAAAGCGCCGCGAATGAAACTGCTACCGTAAGCAACCCAAGAATGATTATCGCGAGTTCAATGAAACTGTTAGCAACTTCTCTCATTGTGGTGCCCCCTCCTGCGTAATTCTAGAAAGCTGTTTGGCAATCGTTGTACCAAATGTTGAATCGGTCTCGGTCGTCGGTTGTTAGAACCCCGAGGCGGGGTGTAAAACGCTTTAAATAACGTACTAAGCCGGCAAGAAGTAGGTGGGTGTCCTGTCCTCTGAAAGACTGGAAAGCCTGCCTCGCCAATGCAGCACTCTGGGCCTAATTTAGGCCAGTTGTTTCAAAAGCCTACAGCTAGCGGGCAGGGGAATCACGACGCGATTTTTGTGGGTCGTCCCGTCTACGGTACCGGCGGAGCTGATACCAACGCGACGCGGGCTGGCTCTGACTCTGCAGGGCAGCCTTAATTTCCTCGATTGTCTCGACCGCCGCTTCATAGCCCGCGGCAATCAACTCGTCGGCCCTGGTCATCTCGTCCCAGCGTATGTGGCCCACGCGCGGCCGGATCACTACGTCGGCCGCCTTCAACTGATAAATCGAGGCGGTGCGCTGCACGACCATCATGGTTTGCAACATGATTCCAATTACGGATTGCGGCGGCCCAAGAAATTTCGCACCCTCGGAGTTGACGTCCACGGCTATAACCAGATCTGCGCCAAGTTCCCTGGCATAGGTTGCCGGAATGTTCGCTACCAGTCCGCCATCGACTAGTTGACGGCCATCAGGGTGGGTAGCAGGAATGTACCAGCCGGGAACGCAGCAACTGGCGCGAATCGCGAAGGCAAGATCGCCCTCACCGCTCATAACGACTGGCGCCCCCGAATTCAAATCAGTGGCCACCGCGGCAAAGGGAATGCGCAAGTCCTCGAAGCGTGTGACCGGCAAGCGTGGGCGCAGTAAATTTTCGAGCCGTGCATTCGATTGGACTCCCAGGCGGGAAAGGGTCACGCGACCGATGTCGCGCCAGTGCAAGGCGCGGCCAATCTTTTCAATCTCATCCAGGGGCAGTCCCGCGGCATACACACCTCCCACCAAGGCCCCGGCTGAGGTGCCGGCAATCACATCGATGGGAATGGCATGCTCTTCAAGCGCGCGCAGCACGCCCACATGCGCGAGACCTCGGGCCGCGCCGCCCGAAAGCGCGAGGCCTACGCGCGGACGATCCATCTTTGGTCGCTTTTGAGTCATGTTGTAGTCAGCAGGAGGCAGGAGGCAGGGGCAGGAGGCAGGAGCAGGAGGCAGACAGCAGGAGGAAATTTGTTGGAACGCCTTGGGCTTTCCTGCCGGCTTGCTTACTGCTTACTGCCTCCTGCCTCCTGCTCCTGTCTCCTGTTCTTATCACACGGGATTGAGGATTACTATTTCGGCTCGATCCCGCAAGCTGTCGATGAAGGCGTCGGTCTCAGACTCGATCTTGCTTTCCGTGAGTATGCGTTCGATGTCAGCGCCGGCCTCGGCGAGGGTGCGGACTATTCGATCATGACTTCTTTCCTGGGGTACATAAACTTCAGTGTAGTAGTCAGAAATGTCCTTCTGGGTGATTAGTACGAAAGCGCGGAAGCGAAAATCGAGGTACTTCACCATCGCCAATCGATCGCTGATGATCTGGTCCAGCCGTTTGCTGGTTAATCCCACTTTAGCCATCCGGGCTGCCAATTCGCCCGGCGGAAAGTGCCGCGCCAGTTCATCACGCGCTTTTTGCACGTCGACCTCTGTGGGAGCGCTGGTCGGCAGTTTCTCAGCCTCTTGCAAGATCAAGTGCTGATCCTCCAGCAGCTTGAGCGCCTGGTTCAAGTCATCTGAGGTGGGTTTCACTAAAGGAGTCGACGGCTGGAGCGCCAATTGCCAAAGAAGATCGGAGTAGGTAATCAGTTGAGGACCCACCCCACCATTCACGGTAGCTACCATCTTATCGACCGTCATCTGGCCAGACGCGGAAGAAGGCAGCAGGCAAAAGGCGGTAAGCAGCAGGCAGATGGCAATAGGCGGAAAGCGGAAGGCAGTAGGCAGAAGGCGGAAGGCAGGAGGCAGAAGGCAGGAGGCAGAAGGCAGAAGGCAGGAGGCAGAAGGCAGAAGGCGGGAGGCAGAAGGCAGAAGGCAGGAGGCAGAAGGCAGAACGCGATTTTTCTTCTGAGATTTGAGATCTGAAATTTGAGATCTCAAACTACGGACCTGTGCCAGGAGAGCGGCTTGCTGCTTCCTGCCTACTGCCTTCTGCCTTCTTCCTATTGCTTTCTGCCTACTGCCTACTGCTTTCTGCATATTACCCTCCGTCTTCTAGAGCGTTCCCCATTTCCCCTCTTCCCCGGTTTCTAGAACGTTTGCGTAAAGCGGAAATGAATGTGTCCGCGTTGCAGGCGAATGACTGCCGGCGGCCCGCCTCTTTGCGGAATCAGAAACTCCGGTGGATTCAGCAGGAACCCATAATCAATTGCCAATGAGCTGCCAATCGGTGTCTTGATACGGAATCCCAGTCCCACAGTATGCGTCCAATGCGCGCGCAGGTTAACGGCTTCGAGCGGATCGAGGTTTGGGTCAGGTTGGGAGCGGCCAAAGATATCCGACACGCGACGGAATACATTGCCCCCATCGTAAAACGGCACCGCCTGAAAGTCCGGGGTCACAGGTACGCGAGCCTCCAGGTTCAGGACCACTATCGCATTTCCCCCGACTGGCACGGTGAATGGATTCAACAGTACCGGGTTGCCCTGGCGATCGCGGAATATGCCCTCAGGCATGATTGCCTGGCGCGGGCCGGCTTCCTCATAACCGAAACCGCGCAGCGTGGTGGAACCGCCCGAGAAGAAGCGTTCACTAATGGGTAGGGCGAGATCAGCTTCGCCAATTCCGGGTATGCCATCGCGGTCGCGGGGATTGAAAAGATTAGACAGCCCTAACGTTAGGTTACCCGCCAGCACCGTGCCGCGGAAACTATCCAACTTGTAGTAGCGGCGATAGGTTGATTGAAACCGGTTGAAGGAAATGTTGCCGCCTAATTGGCGCAGGGCCAGACTGTAATCAACCGAGAAAAACTGACCGCGCGTGGGATCCAGTTGGTTGTAACGACATATTTCCGTTGGCTTGCCCATCGAGACATCCGCTTCAGGCCGCCCGGGGCGCAGGCCTTTTTCGCAACGCTCGCGCGTGTCGCGCACGAACGAAGTTGCCAGCCGGGAAATGCGAATGGCGCGGTCGGGTTGCAGCACGGGCTGAATCAACAAGCTCTGAATATTGAAAAGACGCACGTCCTCGTAGTTGTAACGCAGGAAGATTACGGTGCGTGTTTTCGAATCCAGCACGCGCTGAGTTTCGGCGCTGAAGGTAAGACGGTTGATGGTCGGCTGATTGGTCTTGTTGCCGAATACATCGATCGGGTTCCCTCCTTCATCCAGACGCTGCACGATACCCGATGTGCCCCGATCAATCGTCGAGCGGAAGAAGCGCGTGATGGTGGAGTCTTGCTGGTATTGCAGAGACAATGCCAGCGGCGCGAACTGCCTCTTGCCATAGCGCCTGAAACGCGGATCGAAATACTCAAAGCGCAGCAGCTGCTGGCGCGGGCTGGCGCGCATGCGGATCGCCGCCTGCCGCAGTTTGTTCATAAAATTAACGTTACTGAGCTCCAGCAGACCGAGCGGGCCCGTGTCGGTGGAATACCCACCGCCATACTCGAGCACGCGCGGTTTCTTCTCCTCCACGTCGATGATGACGTCCTTCTTCTTAGCGCCGGATGCGGTTTCCCCCGCAGGCTGGGTAGTAATGATTACTTGCTGGAAAGCATCGGTGGCGTAGAGGTCACGTTCGCTCTCCGAAACCAGGTCGGCGCGTAGCACATCGCCCTCCGCCAGCGCGATTACGCGCACGATTGCGTCTCGTTTAGTGCGCTGGGTACTGGCACTGCCGCTGACGCCGTTAACTACAATGCTGTTGACGAAAAACTTGTCGCCTTCGTTAGTTATCGCAAAAACGATCTGTACCTGTTCGTCGTTGTCCTTTTTCGGCAGCTCGACAATGGAGGGCGCCAGGCTGGCGTCGAGATAACCGTCATGGGCATAAATATTGAGAATGCGATCCGCATCTTCCTGGGCCAGCGAGCGCGAGTAGGGCGCGCCGATCACGCTTCGTACTTCTTCACGCAGCCGCGCTTCCGGGTAAGCTTTATTGCCCTGAAACTCAATGCCGGCAACTCGTGTCAGCGGACCTTCCTCTATCTGGAAGGTAATGATCAGACTCTCGCCGTCTATGCCGATGCCCTGGAGGGCCGTCACGGTCGCGCGCCGGTAGCCCAGGTCGCGCATGTGGGCCCGGATGATTCTTCTGTCCTGCTCGAGCAGGGTCAGGCTGGTATATCCGCGCCCATAGCCAAAGAAGGGAATGAAGCCCAGCGCGTTCGCTTTCTGTGATTTCAACTCGTCGGCCAGATCGAGGTAGGTCAACTTGTCAGTCCCGGTGATCCTGATATCGGTGAGTTTCAAGAGCCGGCTGCGATCAACTACGTAGGTGATGTTGACGGTGTGGCCGCTCAGGTCTTCGGGGTTGAGATTCTCGCAAGTCTCAGAAGTGCCGTTGCTTAAGATATTGGCCGGAGGAGGCGTCACCGTGCAGGCGGCCTTCACGTCAGCGAAGAAGTAGCCTTCTTCCTGCAACTTGTTGCGAATGCGTCGCTCGCCTTCGACGATGGCTGAATAGTCGATGTTGCCTTCGCGCCTGACGGGCAGCAGTTCGCGCTGTCTTTTTAAGCTTAACTCGTAATCTGTGATGGTTACCGTTACTTTGGGTCCAATCGCGCCGGCGAGCTCAATACTGATATTGCCGGTTTGCGGATCGCGTTCGACGCGGGGATCGCTCAGCATCGGCGCCATGTACCCCAGATCGATGATTGCCTGGCGTACCTTGTTCAGATCCTCACCCAGGGCATCGCGGGTGAATAACGCGCCCGGTTGCAGCTGAAGGGTAGGCAGTAGGCGGTTGGCATCGAATCCGGCAATGTTGATAGCAAACCTGGTAACGCGGGCCTGTTCGCCGGGCACGATGTGATAGGTCACAGTAGTGCGCGTGCCGCTTTCATCCCGCACCTCCGTATATTCAACCGTGGCATTGTAGTAGCCACGATCGCGCAGGTAGGTCTGAATTTCGTCGGCGTTGCGCACCAGCGTCTGTTTGGAAAAGCGCCGGCCCGGCTCGAGCAGGTTTAGACGCGCACGCAACTCGTCGGGTGAAATCGGCGTTCCGGAGGTCACTCCCAGATCGAGTTTGATTTCTCCCAAAACCACCTGGCGTTGCACTACGAAGCGAACTCGGATTGCGCCTGCAGGCGTGGCGCCGGATCCAGCTTCGAAAACTTCGACGCGGGCTGAGGCCACGCGCCCGGAATCCAACAAACTCTGGAGCGACTCGCGCACGCGCACCGCGGAGTATTCCGAGTTTGGCGCGATAATAATCAAAGCCTGCAGTTCGGCCTGGACCACCGCATCTGGTGGCGAACCTTCCAGCACAACTTCCACGGACGCGATGGGACGGCCCTCGTAATCTCCCACCTGCGGAATGGCCACGGCGAGACCATTCGCCGTTAAGCAAACGGCGATTAACAAAAGGGCCTGCAAAATAAAGCGCAGTCGTTCCACTTAAATAAGAAGCCAGCGGGCACGCCAACTGGCTGATTACCGACTAATAAGAATCTGGACCGGCCAACTAAAAACGCTTTCTGAATCTAATCTCGAAACTAAAGTTGTCATTGCGCGAGCTCAGGTTTCTCAGCGAGCCCTGCTCGTACTGGGCAATGAACGACATCCGATCCGACAGACGGTATTCCAAAGCAAGTATCTGATTCGGATCAGAGGCCACGTTAGTCGAATAGGTAACCGACAACTCCTTGCTAATGCGCCGCCCCAGCGTAAGCCGGGCGGTCGGGGTCGAGCCGCTGCGACCGGTAAACTGCGGGTTGATTTCAAAGCGCGTCAAGCCGAACAGTTTGCTGGTGGCCCGCGAAGCAGGCGCATTTATCAAAGTATCCGTCAACAAGCTGGCCGCCGTCCCCAGTCCCGATTGGGACAGCACTGAGCCTCCCGTGTCCCCCAGGGACAAATCTCCGGTGGTAATCAACGAGACCACGTCCGCCTGCGGCAGCGAAGGCTCCGAACGCACCACGGCCACAGGCTGCGAAAGGGGTCCAGTCAGGTTCACGATTACGCGATAACCGCGAATGCTCGACTCAGCCTGAATGTTAACAATGGGATCGGCATTGGGTCGGAAGGGTAATTCCACCAATCCACGCGATAGCTCATAACGGTCGTTGCGGAAGGTCAGCGTTCCGCTGGTGGCGGTGATTCGGCCTGAGATGATTGGATCCTCCCATTCACCACTGAGCCGCAGAGAAACTGAAGCTACCAGATCGGCGATATTGTTTCGCACTACCAGCGCATTTCGGCCCTCCGCTCGTATATCAATGTGGGCCATCGACAACATCGACTCGGTACCGCTCTCGGACAGATTCGCGTCGGGGCGGCGATTGATCAGATCCGCCAACTCAATGTCTTCCGTGTATTCGACGCGCCGCAGATTAAGAGTTCCGGTAATCCATGGATCGCGGATCGTGCCCTTGATTTCAATATCACCGTCGGTGGTAGTACGGAAATTCGGTGGCAGAGGAACGGTGACGTCGTTGCCGTGCACGCTGATGGCAAACCTGGAAAGCGAAAAGCCGTCGAGTAGCGCGCCGCCCGAAGCGGTTAGAGTCCCGCCTCCCAGCGTTCCCTTCATCGATTCGATTTGGGCTTGATTGCTGTTGAATCTGACGCGGCCGACGACGTTGGAAACTATGATGCGATCGTTACTCGAGAGAACGGAAACTGTAGCGCCGCTTAGGGCCGCCGTGCCCGAGACCCTTGGCTGATCGTATGAGCCGGCCACTCGCACGGAAAGATCGGCGGTGCCGGAAGAGAAGACGTCCGGCGAGATGCCGTTGAAGATGCGCAAATTAACCTTGCCATCAACGGTCAGACTCTGACGGCCGCCGGGGCCGGTCGCGATGGTTCCACCCAGGGTGACGTTCGTGCCGGTGCCGACGAACTGCGTTCGGTCAAAGATAACCTCGTTCGGCGTGAAAGAAACCTCCAGGGGCGAAACGGCCGCCAGCTCAACATCTTTTACGTTCACCGCCAAATCCGTGAACGTGGCCGTGCCGCGCAATCCGGCGAGCGAAAAGACATCCTCTTCGGCTTCGTTCTGGGTCATCAGATTGCCGCTGGCGTGCAGCTGGCCGGTGGCGCGGCCGGTCACAGTCACGTCCGAGACCGGTAGAATTATTTTGAAAAGGGGAGTGAGATCGGCGGCCGTCAAAGTTGTATCGATCGTGATAGGAAGTAATTCATTGCCCAGATCGACTTTGGCGGTAATCACCTGTGGCTGGCCCAGAACGCCGGTAGTAAAGGTCACGTTAAGCTGCTTGTTTTCCGTGCGACCCACCAGTGAAAGCGTGCCGGCCGGCCGGCCATTGACCGTGACCTCCTGTCCCTCGCCACTAAAGTTGATCTGGTAAGTCGAGAAGTCAGTGAAGACACCGGAAGCTTGCGCGGCAATAGTTGCGGTGCCGGTCAGCCGGGGCGCGCCCGCCTGGTTGGTAAAAGTCATCAGGCGTTCCAGCCGTATCCGCTCGCCCTTTGCCTGAAGCTCGAAGGCACTGGTTGCCGTATCAAACTTCCCGCTGCCGACAATATGACCAGCCGCGAAGTTAGCATCAATGCTTTCCACGTTAACGTTCGTGCCGCTAAAGGTGGCGCGCGCGGTCAGACCCTCCAGCGGCTCGCCGCCGATTCGTCCCGGACCAAAGCGCAGGTCGGCATTTCCGGTCATCGCTTCCGGCAAACCGGAAACCTTGACCGTTCCCGAGACATCCGCCTGCGTGTCGCCGAGGCGCGCGCGCATGTCTTTGCTTAACGGGAGGGCTGCCAGGAGGTTTCCCGCGTTGGCCCGATCCAGTGTCGCCTCCAGCGAAGTATTGTTGCCGGGGCCTTTGGGCGCGTTCAAAGTAAACTGCACGCCGCCCCCATCCGGCTCGGTCAAACGGCCGTCGGTAATGCGCAACTCCATCGGCGTGGAAGCAATACTGGCGGTCAAAGTCCCAACGTCGTTTCCATTTATGATCAACGACCCCAGCTCGGCGCGACCGTTAACGATGGGGTCTTTGAATTGTCCCTGCAGCGTGCCGTTAAAAGCCAGTTTCCCGCCCAACTCAACGCCGTAACTATTCAGTTGATCCTCAATGTCGGGAACCAATCCCGATGAAATGAATAAGCGCTGTAACTCCGATGCGTCCGAAGATGCGAGTTGCACCTGCAAGTTGGAATCGCGCTCAATACCAAATTGTCCAGAGGCCCGCAGGGTGGTGGCGCCTGTTTGCAGATTAGCCTGCTGGATGCTGAATAGACCGCGGTCCGCAGTCATGGCTACTTCGCCGGAAATTGGGGTGCGACCTGTAGTTATGTCACCGGTCGATCCTTCCAGGTGGGCGTTGATGTTTCCCGACGCCGTGCCTAAATCCGTCCCTTTGAACTCAAGGTTAACTTTCCCACTGGCTTTACCGGCTATCGGTACGACACGTTTGGAAAGGACTGCGATCAAGCCGGCGATTTCCAGATCGCTGAAATTCGCATCTACTCGCGAACTGCCGTTCCGGGCGGTGCTGATGATCGCGTTGCCACTGGCGCGCCCGTCAAAGGCCTCGGCCGTAAAGTTATGCAACTGGATCTGGTTGTCGGTAGCGACTAAGGCAGCCCTGACCGCGCCCAACTGCATTTCCGCCAGTACGCCGCCGCCTATGCTGAGATCTGCGCTGGCTCGATAGCGGCCGGAAGGCTCGACCGTGAACACGGGCCGCGCCAATTTGACCGCTTCGACGCGTCCATTCTCCAGGGTCACAATTCCGGCATTTATGTCGTTAGTTGATCCTTCGATGCGACCGTTGTGAATTGCCAGGCGCACGCCGGCGATGTTGATGCTGCCGGTCTGTGCCCCCATGGCGTTAATACTGCCGACCTGGACACCCTTGATATTTACGTTGGTCACGCCGCCTTTGCTGACGGCGTCGATGTTGTTGGCGGCGACGCTGCTGACGCGCACATCGGGGCCGGTTAACGGTCCAGTCTTCACGCTGGCAACGGTCGCCGTAGTCACTCCGCCTGCGGAACGAACGCGCACGTCATTGATTTGCACGCCACCGGCTTTCAGGCTGGAACCAGAAAAGCTGTTTGCGCTTCCCTGAGAAGATGAAGCCGTCAGCACCCCATCGCGGAATTCCGCCCGCGCATCGCGCAGGATCAGCCCCGAGATAGTCGTGCCGTAGCTCTTTTCCGCGGCCGCGCGCAGCTCGCCCACCCAGCTGAAGTCTGAGCCCGTGCCCATGACGTTGCCGGCAATTTGCACTGAGTTAAGCTGAAAATCACCCACCGACAGCAGTTCGGCCACCGCCCGCCCGTTTGCCTGGTAACTTTTCCCCTGACCCGATCCGCTGGCCGTGACGCTCAGTCCCTTCAGACGCAGATTGTCTGCTGCCAGCGCGTCGGATTTGAAAGTGCCTTCGGCTTTGTATTTGTCGCCGTTGCCGGAGACGGTGCCGACGAAGTTACCTGCACCTCGCATCGTCGCCCCGGTTTGAAAGATTTCGGAAGTCTGTGTCAGGTCCACCGTGGAGGTGACGTTCAGCTGGTAGTGCAACGACCGCCAGTCGTCCAATGTGCCTTGCAGCCGGGCCTCTGCAATGGGCGAACGCAGCATTAGATCCTGTATCTCGGCCCTGGTTTCATTAGCCCGCGCGCGAACTTCAATGTCGATATTGTTGACGGCCTTGCCGTTGTAAACGAAGGTCGAGTTCGAAGAGCTGAACACGATCCGGTTCATGGCGCTGGTGGAGGGCGCGTTTGGATCATCAGGTTCAATCAGCGCCCGAATGTTACGGGCCTCGCCGGACATCTCATGCAGCTGATCGCCGTAATGGACTACGGCGTTCTTTATCTCCACATGGGCAGTGGAGTAGGCGAACAAAATGTTGCGGTTGGGTTCGGGCGGCGGGATGTGTATGTTGCGAAAATTCGATCGGCCCTGTTCGTCGAAGGTGACCCACGCCTCCAGACCGTCGATTTGAAGTTCCTTGAGGTTGACGTTCCGACGCAGGTTGAAGGCATACAGGTCTTCGATGCGAACGGTTGCCAGCAGGCGATCGATCTTGCCGAGTTTCGCTCCGGTCTTCGCATCGTACAATTCGATTCCCAGCATCTCCACCGTCTGCGGCGAGAGCTTGGTATGGAACTCTTTGATTTCGGCACGAATCCCGTACTTGGCGAAGGTGTTTTTGATCTGCCCGGCCACATAGTTATCAACGAAGCCGAGTTTGTAGGCAAAGAAGGCCAGCAGAAGGAGCGCAACTACGCCAACGACGATGGCAATTCCGGCGATGACGGCATTGCGTTTCGTGAGGTAGCGCCGGCGCCTGCCCTGTGGAGTGACAGGGTGTTTCCGCGCGGCGTCGCGTTCGGCTATCGCTTCAGCAGCCGGGGGCAGAGGCTCATCAGTCTCTGATTGCAGAGCTTCGGAGACCGATTTCGTACTTTCCCCTGATACTCCGGCTGGAGCGTCGTCGTTGTTATCAACCGGCATAGCGCACAGCCGCCATGGGCGGCTCTCAAAACCAAGTAGATTAAGAGGGAGAGCGCGAAACTATCTCCGTCCTGGATTTCAAGTCTGAAATCAGGCGTGTGGAGTTTGTACAACTTAAAGCGGCTGGAATTCAAGCGCAGAATTCTCAGAGGGGGAACCGCGGGTTAACTTCCGTTGCGCCTTGGGCTATTCGTTCGCAGCATGGACACCAGATCGCGTGCTTCTTCTTCTCTTTCCGAAGCGGGCGAACCCAGGGGAATGCTACCCACGACTTCCAATTCGAATCCTTCGAGCGCAGTCACTTTGGGGGGATGATTCGTCAGCAACAGTATACGCTTCAGGCCCAGTTCGTGAAGGATTTGGGCCCCTACGCCGTAATCCCGGTTCAAACCATAGCCCGTCTCCATGCTGGCTTCGCGCTTGCCAACGCCACGCTCCTGCATGATGGCATAGGTATGCAACTGGTGAATGAGATCCAGGCCATGCTCACGCTGCCTCAGGTAGAGCACCACGCCGCGGCCTTCTGCCGAAATCTTTTCCAGTGCGGTGTGAAGTTGAAAACCCGTCTCGTCAATCAGCGACCCGAACATGTCACAGGTTACGTTCTCGGTATGCACGCGAACCAGGACCGGCTCATCGGTGGCGACGTTTCCCATCACCATAGCGAGATGCACGTCACCGTTAATGACATTCTCGAAGGCTACCGCGCGGAATGTTCCATAGACAGTGGGCAAGTCGGTTTCCACCGCGCGCTTCACCAGGACTTCCTTGCTGATGCGGTAGCGCACCAGGTCAGCCACCGTGATGACTTTCAAACCATGCCGGCGGGCAAATACATCCAACTGCGGCAGGCGCGCCATCGTGCCGTCTTCGTTCATGATCTCGCAAATCACACCGGCGGGATACAACCCGGCAATGCGCGC
>JBDTOI010000073.1:0-19584 GCA_039933315.1 Pyrinomonadaceae bacterium | reverse complement strand
GTGATAGTGACGCTACATAACAAACAAATCTCAGGTTCATTTTGCGCGATGGTTATCTTCATGGCGCTGGGCCAGGTTTGTTTTGCACAGGATCCAGTGATCCAGACGCCAGCACCACCGCCCATGAAGTTCGTTCCGCGCGAGGATCGCGACCAATTGACCGCCGCCAGGGATGCCAAGGAACGAACTCGCACCAGCATTGCCCTCGCGGATAATCATCTGCTTCGCGCAGAGGGATTCACCAACAGCAGAAAGCACGACTCGGCTTTGATTGAATTGGGAAACTATATGGGGCTGGTGCAGGACGCGATGGATTATCTAAGTCACATGAAGCGCGACTCCAACCGCACGCGGGATCTCTACAAGCGTTTGGAACTATCCCTGCGTGCTCAGGGCTTGAGGCTGGCGGCCATCCGCCGGCTTACGCCCGCCGAACATGCTTCGCAGATTAAGGCTGCCGAGGAGTTCGCGAGAGAGAGCCGCTCTGAGGCCTTGAAGTCTTTTTACGGCCAGACGGTGGTGCCGCCGGAGGCTGCAAAGCAAACGCGCCCGGAGAAAACCGAAAAGGACTCCACCACAGTGGGAGAGACTAAGCGCCCATGACTCAGACAAAATACCGCATGGCATTGACCGCGTTCGCGCTCGCGCTTTTCCTCCCCTTAACCACGGCCGCTCAAAGTGGAGGACGCGATCATCTAACTCCCCAGGAAGTAGAACTGGTGAAGGAAGCCCAGATCCTCGACCAGAGAATCGGCGTTTTCATTAAAGCGGCGGAACGACGACTCCAGGCATTAAATATAGCCCCCACTACTGTCTCAAAGAAATCAAAAAAGGATGCTGAGTTATGGGGCGATCTGCCCACCGGAACTCGTGTCGAGTTGCTGAATGACCTGGCCAAGATCCTGGATGAAGCGATAAATAAAATTGACGACGTCAGTGCCCATGACGAAAACAACGTCTTGGTTCCGAAAGCACTTAGAAAACTCTCAGCGGCCGCGACGGCTTTTCTGCCACAACTCAATGCCCTGGGAACGCAAACGCAGGATCAAGAAGAGCGGGCGGCGATTGGCCAATCGATTGAGAACGTCCAATCGATCATTGACGCCGCCAACAAGCTGCCGCCCCCCATTAATAAGAAGAAAGAGAAGAAATCTGAGTGAGAGGGCGAAGCGCCACCGCAGGCCGTGGAAGCAGAACCTAGCTCTGATACTTAATTAGCGACCGGATATCATAACCTTCGAGTTTTTTACGCCCCGGCAGGAATTCCAGCTCGACCACAAAGACCAGCCCTACAATTTTCCCTCCCAGGCTCTCTACCAGGTCAACTACAGCCCGAGCGGTCCCGCCCGTCGCCAGCAAGTCGTCGGCTATGATCACGCGATGTCCATCGCCGATGGCGTCACGATGAATTTCTAGTGTGTCCTGGCCATACTCAAGCTCATAAGATATTGAGGCACACTCCGCCGGCAACTTGCGTGGTTTGCGCACCGGAACAAAACCGGCGCCCAGGTGATACGCCAGGGCCGGGGCAAAGATGAAGCCACGGGCCTCCACGCCAATAACCGTATCAACCTTCTCGCCTTCAAACTCGGCTGCTAAAGCATCGACGGTTCGTCGCAGCCCCTCGGGATTTTTCAGCAAAGTGGTGATGTCGTAAAAGTTTATGCCGGGCTTGGGAAAGTCCGGCACTTCGCGAATCAATTCTCTTAGGTCGTTCATATGGTTTTGTTAGCTAACGCTCAATTCTAAACATCGGAAATCTTCCGGTTGGTTCGAGATGTATCTCTTCCACCTGGGCAACCGCCGCAAAAGCCGGGCCCGTGGCAAGATCATGTTTGAAGGCCTCAACACTCGCTTCCGGCCCTTCCACCAAAGCCTCTACCGTACCGTCAGGGCAGTTACGTACATAGCCGACGATCTGATGCCGGGCGGCGGCCCTCTGCGCAAAAAAGCGGTAGCCCACTCCCTGCACTTCGCCGCGTATTACAAACTTCCGCGCAACTTTGTTTAGCATATTTCGAGGAAGGACCACCTAGCCCTGGTTAGCTTGCGCGCATGAGTAGGGGAATCCGGTTCGAGGCACCGTCATGAGACAGAAACTGAGTTCAAAACGCAATACCAGGAGCTCGTGGCAATGAAGACCCACCGCCAGCTCGTCACCCTTTGGGATTCGCGACATAGTCTTCCAGCAACTTCTGGGCGCGCGCGCCGGGGCTAATCAAGGCCAGCTTTTGGGACCAGTCATAGCCGCTGAAGATACCTATTAGCTCAGCTTTTTGATTGTATACGGGACTTCCTGAGTACCCGTCGCGGGGATCGATTTTGGCGGACCAATATTGCTGACCGCGAAAACTATACGCACCGCAGAAGTTACCTTCACTAAAGATCCTGTCGCCATGAGGACGAGCAATCAAGAACAGTTTCTCGTCTTTGTTGGGCTTGGTTTGCACAGCCGGAGCCCTGGTAGCTTTTGGTGTCCGGCATACGGTCAGCAGGGCCAGATCTGCGCTCTCGTCAACTTTGACCACGTTGGCCTGACACCCGTTCACATAAATGGTGACCTTCAGTTCGTCGTCTGCCCCGAAGCCGAGCATCGCTCTCTTCGCGCTGTTTAGCTGACCTGAGACGACATGATAGGCCGTCATCACCAAACCATCACCTACCAAAAAACCACTCGCGTAGCCGTTTGGGCCCCAATCGAGGACTGAGATTGCCCGTTGGAATGTATTAGGCTTCTTTTTCCTGAACTCCAGTTCCAGAGAAATGGTGTAACGCTCTTGTAGTTTTCGCACGTGATCCGTTTTATCTTCTGCGGTTGATCTCGTCGCGAACAAAGGAACAATCACAGCAGCAAGCACAACAAAGCAAATTTTCCTTTTCACGGGAGCCTCCTTTAAGAAACGACTCTCAATCCTGTTAGGCCGGCACCTCAAAAACGGTGCTGTTGGAGAATGGATGCACGAGGAGAGTAATTTCTACCACAGAAGTCCGCGCCTGGGAATAGTTATGCTCCAGGAGCAATCCAGAGCAATTCAGCCGGGGGCGAGAATTCAGTTGTTCGGGCGAAGCTCGACGATAGCAATACCGCCAGGGGCAATTTCGACAGTGACGGTATTTGGGATGCCTGGTTGGCCTTTCACTTCCAGGGTTCGATCCATAGTCCACTCCAGAGCACTCTGGATTTCTCTTTCACGCAGACTCAATGTGACCTTGACCCGCGCGTTGCGATCGATCTGAGCCAAACCCTGTTGGGGCTTCATCACACCGTTGTTATTGAAGAGAGTCACTAGCCATCCCCGATCAGTTCGATTAACCAGGTATTCGACATTACCACGCACGTCGACCGGAGTTGCGCCCGAGAAAACGTGGGCCAGCATGTGCGCCGCAAAGGGAGTAATGCGTTCATCCTCGCCCAGCAGATCCGGCAACGCGCAAAACACAACAGTGCCCTTGCCGATCTTGTTCACGGTTACAAGCGGCTCGCCGCTGCCCGGTGTAGTCATCAGAACTTCCGCGCCTTTTAGCTCGACCTTTTCATAACGAAAAACCTGGCCGCTCAAATCCTGCGGATCCTCACCGGGCGACGCACATCGCGCGTTGTGCGCCTCGCCAGTCGCCCCGGTGAGCCGCACGCCGAGCAAATCCTGCGGCAGCCCGTTTACCTGGGCCGCGTTAAGGATCAAGACGCCTCCGTTGCGCACGTACTCCGTGAGCCTTTTGGCCCACGAGCCGGTCCAATCGATACGACCGCCGACTACGATAGCTCGATAATTATTAATCGCGTCCGCAGGCGAATTTGGCGAGAGCGCAGTTTGCACCCTTGCGGCGGGTAGCGCGCGGCGCTTGGGATCTGCTTCCGGATTACCGGCGTGGGCTACCAGTACATCGAAGATATCTCCAAAGATACTCGAAACAAATACCTGGCGGTCCGCCGTTGCTGGTTCTCCTTCGACTACGGTGCCGGGGTAGTAGGCCACCCCAAAGAGTTCGCGCAGAGCGCGATCACGGCGGTCGAGCTGGGACACGCCGAAAGGCCATTGGGGATAATCGGTCATCTCCCAACCGTGCGCGGGATCCAATAGCACTGCAACCGGAGTGTAAGGCGTGCCGCGATCGGGATGCTTCTCGGCGAAGCTCATGAACTCCTCGGTGATCTTTCCCAGGGGGTTAAGTTGCAAGGGATTTTCCCCTGGCCCCGGCTTAAAAAACTGATCGAAGCCTTGCTCGAGGTAAATCGCAGACGCCCCTGCCATGTAATAAAGGTAGTAGTTCTTTCGATACCACGAGAGCGACGGTCCCATGGTTGGTCCATACCGCGAGTGGAAGAAGAAGTCGGGCCCGGCAAAGTTCTGTGTTCTCGTGAACGTCGTGGCCGTGTCACCAAAGTTGGGCGCGTGGTAATACAGAAACGCCCCGCCATACTGACGGGCTGCTCCGCGCGTAAAGGCAATGCGCATTGCCGTCATCGGTTGCACGGCGGCTGTTTCCATGCCAATCAGCCGCACGCCCCAATTCGTAAGCGCGTGCGCAAATGAAGTGCTGGACGTCGATTGCGCCGGAATTAACTTTTCCCACATCGGCCCCGCTTCCACGTTGAAAGTCGAACTCCACCTGTTACTCAATGCATTCGTATAGAAGATTCGGAGCGCTTCGAGCATCTCCTTGCGCGACATAGTGGGAGCGAGCTTTAGATTCGCCGCTGCAGCATCCCATACGTGCCCAATGCTCTCACCGGAGATCCATCCGAGAAACTGGTCCTTCAGTTCGCCCTGCAGCAAGCTGAGCGCCGCCTGACCCTCCGCACCCGGGATAGAAGCCGCGCCGTAGTTGATCAGCACGGCGAAGGGCGCCCGCGTCTCCCGCAGGTAGCGCAGAAAAGCACTTCCCTCCTTTAGATATTCGGGCAGGTCATTAATGTAGATAACCGGCACCACTAACTTCGAACTGAAGAGCGGCACATCGCGCGCGCCTTTGTACTTCTTCACAAACTCTTCAGTTGCCTCTGCATGAAAGGGATAGAGTGGCCGCTCTGCAGGAGGGGAGTCGTAGAGTTTCCAAAACTCCTTCGAGATATTCCAGGGCATGAGAAAGTCGCGTCCGGAAATCTTCGGTCGGTGCCACACCTGCGACCCTGGCGGGTTGCCGCCAGATTGAACGAGCGGTGCTAGCG
The DNA here is from genome assembly GCA_039933315.1 of Pyrinomonadaceae bacterium. Lineage (GTDB taxonomy): Bacteria > Acidobacteriota > Blastocatellia > Pyrinomonadales > Pyrinomonadaceae > DASXRU01. The sequence continues at coordinate 14,414 of JBDTOI010000073.1, read as the reverse complement.
GTTTTCCGCCGAGGGACCACTGGCGGAGATAGCTCATCGCGGCAAAGTCGGGTTTCTGGCGGCCGCTGGGAACGTAAGCCAGATCGTTCGTCACTAGTACGCAATCAACATGGCGGCGGGCGGCTGAAGAGTTTTCAATCTCGAGGGAAAGCTTTGCCGGCCCCTTGTTGAATGTGGCTGCGGAACTATCCCAGGTGAAGGCCCAGCCCCAGTACATGCTTACTTCATCATGGATATCGACTACATCTTTGGCGCCAAAGACGTGTCGAAAGACTTCACGACTATTTTGTGTAATTCGGATCGCGAAGACTTCATTCTTACCGGCCCAATCCGCGTAACGCACCCACACTCTGTACTCACCGTCGCGAGGTATCTCAATATCCTGGTGAATGGTGGCCCTGGTTTCGTCGGCGCTGGCAGCGGCGGAGTTCCATTCACTTTCGCCCCCCTGAGACCACTCGGCCGAGACGCCGGGACCGTTCATGCCCCAGCCGGGAGCTTTTGCTTTCGCAGGGTTCTGCCAGGAAGGATTAAGGATCGGCTCGTGGTTAGGCTGGGTCGCGAAGCCGCGCATATTCTCGGCCTCGTACCAGAGGTATTCAGGCCTCGGTGATTGGGCGACAGGGTGATGGGGAGACGGGGGGATGCCTAATATTGCTGGTTGACCATAGAGGATGACAGCTGCCACGCAGTAATATCTAAGCAAGAAAAGCCTATTCGCCCGTCTAATCATCCCGTTCTGCTAAGAGCGCGTGTCTCGATCAACCACTGCTCTGGCCGGTCAATCATTCGCACTAATTGTCCGATAATTCGATCGTACTCTTGATCGAGATCTAGAGCTTCGTCTTCAGAGATATAACCACATCGCCATGAGACCTCAAGCCAAACACGCGTCTCTTCGGCCTCACCTTCCGAATCACTCAACTTACTTATGAAATGAGCCCGGTACCTTCGCTTTCTCCAAGCTTCTCCGATGTTGGAACACACGGACCGAGATGAACGTCGAATTTGATCCGTTAATGAATATCTTTCCTCAATCGGAAACCTTTTTGTTAATTCGAAGATACGCATTGCGGCGCTCATGGCCGCCTGATAAACCCGTAATTCCTTATAGCTCGAGATATGTGCCATGAGGATTTGCGATTCCCAAAGGTACGTACTTAGTGAGAGTACTTGGGCCGCAGTTGGACGGTATTTACATCGCTACTTGTCTTCGACTCGTTTTCTCGCCGTCTCCCCGTCTCCGGTTCGCCCCGTCTCCCCGTCTCGGCCTCGCTAACCCAACGCGTTCAGGCAATCCGCCAGCGAGCGCTGGCGGCAGGTGAACATCGGCGTGTCGCGCAACGTGTAGGAACTCGCTTTTGTTTCCCGCAGCTCCTGCACCAGGTCAAGAAAATCCGCCGGGTTGTCGGTCTCAAACGCAACAACGAATTCCTGATCGTCGAGGCCAAAGGAATAAGTGGTGTGAAGTTTCACTGAACGATACTTGGAACCGATGCGAATGTGCTCTTCCATCATCTCCTGCCGTTGTTCTCCGGTCCGCGAGTACCATTCTCGGGTCTTAACAAAGGGATAGACGAAGAGGTATTCCGACTTGCCGGGGATGATGTGTAGCCGGTCCTCATCATGCTCGGGATTATCTTTGTCAATATACATAGACCGTTTCGTCATCGACAGGAACGATTGTGATGGCTCGAGGTATTTGGCCATCTCAGTTTTATTCAATCGTGCAGTCATTTCCTGAAACGGATCGAGCTCATAGCCGATGCGCCAGATCATGAAGTCAACATTTATGCGCAGTCCGATAGTGGAATACGTATGAATCAAGAGGGGCGGATGAAAGGCCGCCACCGTGGCCACGAATTCTGCCCGGCACCTTTCCTTGTCGCCGTCCGACAGCATGAGCCACTGTGGACGAGCATGATAGAAAGTGAAGTTCACGAACTGCCTGGGCAGCTTGGCCTTCTGCTCCTCGAGCTCGGTGGTACTAGGGGCGAGTCGCAGCGAACCGCGCGTCGCACTACCTTGCTCCTTTTCGGTGCTCATATGACTATTCCTCTGAGTAAGGTTGAAACGTAACTCATTTGGTAAGAATGCCCGGGTATTCTGACCACTCTGCCCCATGATTGCAACTTGAGAACAGCAACCTGAAGGCGAGGTTGGGCGGGAAAGACGCTTTCGCACCATGTTATACTCCCCGGCCTTGCGATCACGTTTCGGACCCGGAAGAGCTTTGCGAATGAAGCTGATCAAATTAGGCCTGCTTTGTTTCGTGGTAATACTTTTTACGATTGCTTGCAGTTCGCCCTCGAATCACAGCGCGACGCATGCCCCCTCGGCGTCGCCCGCGGCCAACCCTGCAACTCCAGATGAGTTTGCCGGCGCGCGCGCGATCTTTCTAAAAGAGTGCGTCGCCTGTCATGGGGAAAACGGCCAGGGCGGGAATGTGAAGGTCGACGAGGGCACGTTGAAGGTCCCCAGCCTGCGGGAAGGCCACGCGCTGAAGCATCCGGATTCGGAGTTTGTCGATCAGATTAATAACGGTGGCGACGGGATGCCGGCATTCAAAGACAAATTGAAGCCTGAGGAAATCAATGCTCTGGTTCATTTCATCCATCACGAGTTTCAGGGTGGCGCGACTCCTCCACCCGAGCCTGCGAAAAAGAATTGAAGCACCGAGCGGTTAGTAGGCGCGCTTAGCGGTTTACTATTCGCGCTTTAGGATTTACGATTCGCTCGTTTGGGCACCCGTAGCTCAGTTGGATAGAGCGTCTGACTTCGGATCAGAAGGTCGCAGGTTCGAGCCCTGCCGGGTGCACCACTCTCAATCCGTGCCGTTGAAAAGCGCGCCCGCTGAATCCGTAGGCCGGCCAGCGAGCCAGACCCTCGATGCCCTTCAATTGGGAACTTCGAAACTATTCCAAGCGATAAAAGAAGCAGAGCGGAGCGCACTCCGTTCCTGACTGCGGTTCCTTTGGTTCAAAACGGATCCTGTTCGCCCTGAAGGTTCTGCTATTCGAGTCTTTAACCCCTGGAGGCTAAACATGAACTACAAGAAACTGATTCTCACCATCGTCGTTACTTTCATCGTGGCGAATCTCACCGGATTCCTGATCCACGCGGTGCTGCTGGCGCCCGACTACATGAGTATCAAACATCTCTACCGGCCGGAAGGCGCTGAGAAGATGCTATGGATCAATGTTGCTTACATCGCGTTCGCGATTGGGGCCGTATGGATCTACGCGAAGGGCGTGGAAGCTAACCGGCCCTGGATGGGGCAGGGCCTGCGGTTTGGTATTGCCATCTGGCTGGTGCTGGCAGTTCCCTCTTTTCTGATTGCCTACGCAATTCAGCCGATTCCGATGAGCCTGGTGATGAAGCAACTGGGCTTCGAGTTTATAGACAAGCTGCTGATCGGCGGCGTCATCGCGGCCCTCTATCGCAAGCCGTAATTATTGTAGGGGCGTAACTCCGTGTGCGCCCCTTTTTTTGATTAGCTGGGGGCACCCACGGAGGGACGCGCCTACAGTGTGCCGGTGCGGCCCAAGTTACACGTAAAGGTTGAGCGAATGCGAAAAGCTTCTATTCACTGCGTTACTCTTTTAGCGCTGCTTCTCACCTGTCCGCTGCTGTTGGCCCAACAGCCGCCGGTTGAAGCAGGCCCGTTCCGCAGCCCCGACCTGGCGGAACTCGTCAAACTTGATCCCACAATGAAACTGGATATTCGCTATGCCGGGAAAAACAATTTCCTGGGGCGTCCGGTTTACAAAGAAGCTCGCGCGTTTCTGCAACGTCCGGCCGCCGAAGCACTCGTCCGCGTTAACCAGAAGCTGCGCACACAAGGCTACGGGTTGTTGATACACGATGGCTATCGCCCCTGGTACGTCACGAAGATTTTCTGGGACGCCACGCCGGAAGATAAGAAGATTTTCGTCGCTGATCCGGCCAAGGGTTCACGCCACAATCGGGGTTGTGCGGTCGATCTTTCGTTATTCGATCTGAAGACCGGGCAGGCGGTGCAGATGCCGGGTGAGTATGACGAGATGACGGAACGGTCGCACATCAACTACGCGTGCGCGACTGACGCCGCAAAACAATTGCGCGATTTATTGCGGACCGCGATGGCGGCGGAAGGCTTTGCCGTCTATGAGCCCGAGTGGTGGCATTACGACTATAAGGATTGGAAGGAATACCCGATCCTGAACGTGAAGTTTTCGCAGATCGGAAAGAAGTGAACTAAGGCGGCTTTTATTCGTGTTCCTTCGTGTAGCCTTAGTGTGATTTCGTGGATCGTATGGCTCCGAAACCCTAAGCACACGATCCACGAACTACACTAAATCTCACGAAGCAACACGAACCAGCCTCAGGCGTTAATCCCCGGGGCGACGTAGCGGACTGGCTTGGGTCTAGAGGGCCGCCTTTTCCTTGAGCGCCATTTTCTTATCCTGAGCAGCGCCGCCCGGCGCAGACGCTATCGCCATTCGGCTCAAAATAACGTTTCCGTTTATGCCACTGACGTTGATCGGAGAGCCGCCGTTCCCAATACGGGCGGAGTAACGCGAACCGTACTCGCCTTTTCCAACCGGTACTTCAGGAATATCCGAACGAAGTCTGCCGTTGATGCCTTTCGCTACCAGGTCGGCATTCAGGCCGTTTGCCAGGCGCAGCTCCAGGCTGCCATTGATACCGCTGGCCTGCACGCCCCGTTCATCCAACTCCTGCAGTCCCATAGTAATGTTTCCGTTTATCCCTGAGACTTTGGCTGAGCCCTTTGCTTGACGCAGCTCGACGCGGCCGTTGATTCCCTTGACCTCAATGGGGCCTTCGATCTCGCCGCCGTTGACGCGTCCGTTGATACCTTTCAGCGCCAGGGCGATCTGGCGTGGGGCTTTTATGGTGACTTCCTCATTGGGATTGTGGCTGAAAATTCGTTTCCACCAGCTCACGTTATTGGATTCGGCCCGCACCACGAGGCCGGCGGAAGTTTGTTCGATCACAACGCGGCGGCGATCGAGTGATTCGCGGCTCCGCGCGGTCCGCAGCACATACACTTCCGCGGTACTGGTGTCGGAAGTTTGAATATCCACTTTGCCATTGATACCGGTGACGGCGATCTCAGCTCCGGGAGAAAGCTGAAAAGTTCGGTGAATCTCCTCGCGCGCATCGCCTGCCGATTCTTGGGCGTTCGCAGACGAGGCCTGGTTTCCGGCACTATTCGAGCGGGAATTGGCTCTCCATAAACCGGCGATGGCGGCAAGCGTCACCAGAACTATGACAATTAAGACTCGTTTCATTTTCTTCTTCTCCAGTGCCCCGCGGCAGGGTTGGTTCAAACCTCTTAGCGGAATGCTTTGCTACTGAAACGATAAAAACGTGCCCGAGGTTCGGCTTTTATTTTCCTGAGCCTCCGGATTGACGGCCTGTTCGCGCGGATTCTACCACCGGCCGGCCTTCCGAGAACACCTTGACAGCGCAACGCAGAGCACATAGATTCCCGGTCCACAAAACAACGACAGGATCAGGGCCATTGATGGTCGGGCTGAACAAAGAGGTTCGCATTATTCATGACTGAGAACGAATCAAGGGACTTGATAGTGCTGGTGGTCGAAGACATCGACGACACGCGCCTTTTCATGCGGCTGGAGCTGGAGGGTAGAGGCTATCGCGTGCTCGAGGCGGTGGATGGCAAGCAAGCTGTCGAAGTTGCCGTGCGCGAGCGCCCGAATGTGATTCTCATGGATCTTAGCTTACCGGTCATGGACGGGCTCGCGGCGACTGCGTTGATTCGCGAGCATGAAGAGTTAAAGACAGTGCCCATCGTCGCTGTCACAGCTCATCAGGAAAACGACTTGCGTGCTAACGCGCAGGCTTCGGGGTTCACCGCGTACGTTACCAAGCCAATCGATTTCAACTGGCTTAACGACCTACTGAATACTCTGCTTGCGTGAGACGGAGCGTTTCACGGGCGACGGGAAACTAAAACGCTTCGGGGCCCTGCAGGACGCGATTCCATGTAAAATAAACTCAGGCAACTATACTTAGGGCACAGCCCGACAAACTTAGGGCACAGCCCGACAAACTTTTCTCACCGAGAAGGAGGTAGCATGAAAAGCGTTTGCTGTAGGTCCATGGCCAAACCGGCGCTGACAACCATGGCGTTCATTATCCTGCTTAATGCGGCGCCCTTCGTTAGAGCGCAAACCGGGGGCAGGCCCACACCGGGCACTCCCAATCCGAGCGGACCGGTTCGGCCCACTCCGGGTGGCCTGAAGACGCCCCCGGCGCAGAGAGCTCCCAGCATCCGCGAGCGTGAATTCAAGATCAACGAGATGGAACGAGAGGCAGCCAAGCCCAGAACGTCCGAGGAAGAAAAGCTGGCCCTGGCGCAGATCGCTGAAGATTACGAGCGCATCCAGACAATCAACAACAGGATGATGAGCACAACGATGCCGGCCGCTGCGCCGGACTACGCGAGTATCGCGGACACGACGGCGGAAATCAGGAAGCGCGCGAAGCGCATGTTGGACAACCTGCGACTGCCTAAAGCCGAGGAGGAAGGGCCGGCGAAGGGGCCGGAGCACCATAAGGCCGCTGACGCGGCCGGGATAAAGGCTGCGCTGCTTTCGCTCGACGGCTCTATTATGAGTTTCATCAAAAGCCCGATATTCAAGAACACCGGCGTGGTTGAGGTGGAACAGGCGACACGGGCGAGGCGCGACCTCGAAATCATAGTCGAATTCAGCCAACTCATCAGTAAAGACGCCGAAAGGCTGACCAAGTCCTCAGCGAAGCCCCGTTGAGGAGGGCGCCTTCAAGCACAAACAAGAGCGAAAGCTGCAGCCTCCGGCAAAATGAAAAGCGGGGCGGGTGAAAACCCCCGCCCCGCTTTTAGGTTGACGCAGGCAGAGCCTGCATCGAGGGTCTAAAACTGGAGACGAAGCGCAAACTGCATTACGCGTCCAGATTTGGTCTCGTTGAGCGGTGTTTGCGTGGCGGTCAGTTTTCCAAAATCATCGCTGGGGGTGCCACCGAGGTAGGGATCCTGCGGGATTCCAAAGCCGATGGCGTCCGTCAGGCGCTGAGTATTTGTGACGTTATAGATTTCCCAGCGGAACTGTAGCGTGTGGCCTTCCCCAGGCAACTGGAACGTCTTGTAAAGTCCGGCATCGAGCGCGATGTAACCTGGGTAACGCAGAATGTTGCGGTCACCGGCCTCTCCGGGCCGCGCGCTGCGATAGCTCTGGAACGCCGCAGTTGGATCGGTGAACATGTTCGGCTCAGGGCCGCGCGTGGGCGAGGAGGACAGCGGGCGAACGCGCACGGCATTTGACTGCACGTTCCAGTTGGTAGCCCAACGATCGGCGTCGAAGGGTTCCCCGGATGGCAGGCCGGTGTTGAAGCGGAAGATGCCCGTCATTGACCAGCCGCCCAGGATCGCGTCGCCCACCTTGTTCATGCCATTAAAGAACCTCTTGTTGCGGCCAATCGGAATACCGACGAGCCAGTTGGCGTTGACGATATGCCGCACATCGAAGTCAGAATTGGCATAGTTAGCATCGGGATTCAGCGGGTTGACGATGAACGCTGTGCCGTACGCACCCGAATTCTGCAATCCCGAAGCATTGTCGAGCGAGTGTCCCAGCGTGTAGTTGACGTCGAACACCAGATCACTCTTGAACCTCTGCCGCAGGCTGAACTGAGCGGAGTTGTAGTTCGAGCGCGCAATCGTGGAAAAGGTTGAGAACGCGGCGTACTGCGGGTGGAAGAAGAGGTTATTGCCCAGTGGCGAAAGGCCGTCGTCCCAGAGCAGTTGCACGAACGTGTAGTCGGTCGTATTGCGACCGCCGAGCGCCGAGTGCGTGACGCGCCGGTAGGCGGCCTGAGTCGCGGTCAGCGCGGTCGGCGTTCCCAGCACGTTGAAGGTTCCAGCGAGACCGGGTAGGAGGTTCTGGAAGTAGGGAATGGGCGCAATCGACGTGATTGGCCTCCTCTGGTTCCGGAAATCAATTAGCTGGTTGATGGCCGTGTACCAGTCTGTTCCCGATTGCGGATCTACCAGGTTGTTCAGGTGCATAATGTCGCGCGTCGCCAAAAGGTCACGCGCGAATCGCCCTACGTAACTGGCCTCGAATGAAAGCCCCTTACCGATTTCGCGCCCATAGGAGACGTTGACGCTGTAGTTGTAGGGCGTCGTCAACGTGTCGTCGAGCGATGATTCTATGCGTTGATCTTCGTCCGCGGGTGTCAATAACGGGAAGGTGAGGGTTGCGGGAATAGTCAGATCCTGAAGGGTGCGGACATTCTGTCCGAAACCCGTGAATAGCGGGCCCAGGCGGTCGCTCACATTAAAGTGGTTTGCCGAAATGCCCGATGCTGACTTGAATCCAAGCGTGGAGTTCAAGTCGAAGTTCACGGCCAACTGGCTGCCGATGCGGTCATAGGTCATCCGGAAGCCCCCGCGAATCACGCTCTTACCCTTGCGCCCGATCAGGTTACCAAACCAATTGTCACCAAAATCGGGCGACCAGGCGACCGCGACTGCGGGGGCAAAGTTGTTCCAGTCCTGCTGGTAGTAACCATCGCGATTATTCTTCTTACCTGCCAGGTCAACCGTGATGAGGTCGTTGAAAGGGCGCCCGGCTTCGGCTCCGGCAACGCGGCGCTCGAAATATTCACCCAGGCTCTGAACCGGTTTGACCTGCAAGCCGCTGGTTTCATAAACGGGTGTCGATGTATACCAGCGCACGCCATAGGTAAGCGTTAGATTGGGCCGGATGCGCCAGCTATCCTGCGCGTACACTTCATACTCTTCCGTGGCAAACGTACGACCGACCCCAGTACCGCCGGGAAGCAGCTTGCCGCTTTTGTCGTAGTTGAGATTCACGCTGTACTGCGAAAAGCGCCCAATGATCGCGGTCAGGGCGTCGCGCAGGTCAGTCTCAGCGCCTGGATCCACATCCGGAAAAATCGGATCGCCGTTGTCATCAAACAACACGACATCACCGGAGAAGTCGTAGAAAGAGGGATTTGTGACCGCCACGTCAAAGGCATTACCAAACGTGAGGCGATTGTTTTTGATCAACCGCACGTTCCCGCCAAATTGCAACGTGTGGGTGCCTTTTATCCACGACAGGTCATCTACGAAATTGTGCACCGGCGTGGTGCGGCTGATGGTGCGCGAGAAATTCAGCGGTGAATAGATGAAACGGAACGAGACAGAGTTTTGCGTCGAGTCGCCACCATCCGTAAACGATGCGCGCGTCAGACCGTAAGTTAAACGGTTGACGATGGTGTTCGACGCGGTCCATGAATGGCCGATGGCGAGACCTTTCGGGTGATTCCAGAGTTGCGGCGCCGTGGTGTCAGGAAAGCGTCTCACTCTGGTAATCAGGTCGTCCTGATAAACTCCTCGCGCAAAGAGAGTCTGACGGTCGGTCAGATTAAAGTCGAATCTAGCATGATAGACGTTCAAGTTTGATGGCGTGGTGGCGTTGAAACGGAACCCGGCCGTGTTAAGGCCATCGCCAACAGAAGAGGAGTTGGCTCGGTAGCGGGCCGCCGCCGCGGCCAGCACCGAGAGCGCTGCCGAATTCCTACCGGGGTCAACTCCGTAAGCCGCATTGTAGAACCCACCAATCTGAGGGCTCGTCAAACAGCGAACACCTGCAGGGGTGCCCGCGGGGCAGGAGGGGTCGCTGGCGCCGCTGTCTGTTTGGTAACGTACGATGCCTTGCCCGAGCGTCGGCAAAGGCACTTCGCGCAACACGGTTTGCGCCGTTGCCTCGCGGAAGCCCTCGTACGTGAAGAAGAAAAAGGCACGATCCTTCTTGATCGGCCCGCCGACGGCGCCGCCGAAAATATTGCGCAGAAGCTGCGGACGCTCGACCCCGTCTTTATTGTTGAAAAAGTCGTTGGCGGTCGTCACCGTGTTGCGATGAAAATGGTAAAGCGAGCCATGCCATTGGTTCGAACCTGACTTGGTGATCAGCGAGACCTGCGCGCCGGAAGAACGGCCCTGATCAGCATTTGCATTGCTCGTGGTAACGCGAAACTCCTGCAACGAATCAGGCGTCGAGCGCAGCACGCTGGCGAACGCTTCGCCCGTGTTGATGTCGAGGCCGCTCTGTTGTTCGTTGACGTCCACGCCGTCCAGAGTAATGTTGGACTGGTCAGCACGTCCGCCGTTGACGTATCCGTCGCGCGTGACGCCCGGTTGAAGCGAAAGCAGGCCGACGACATTGCGCGCATTCAGCGGGAGTTGCTCGATCCGGCGATTCTCAAAAGCCGACCCGATCGTGGCATCGGTCGTGTTGAGCGGGGCCTCACCGCCGGCTATGATGTTTACGGTTTCTGAGACCGAACCGACCTCAAGGCTAACGTCCGCGGCAGCCGAGCTATCGATCAGTGCCTTCACCTCTGTAATAGAAGTCTTCTTAAAACCTGTGGCCTGAACTTGAACTGTGTAGGTGTCTGGAGGAACTGCCGTAAAGACATAGCCCCCATCTTGTGTGGTCGTTTGAGTACGACTAAAGTTTTTTTCCGTGTTGGACAGTGTAACGGTAGCCCCGGCTACCACATTTCCCTGTGAGTCCTTAACAGTACCTCGCACGGTAGATCGCCCGGATTGCGCTTCGGCGGTAGCTGAGAAAACGGCCAGGACAACTATCAAGGCCAGAAGCGATCCGAAAAAGCCTTTGGGGAGTGAAAGTGTTTTCATGGTGCCTCCAGTGCTAGCTGTTGAAGTAAGGTTAGTAGAATCAGCCGAGACGAACGGAGGGCCCTTCCCCTCGTCACCTCTAAACTTATTCCACCTATGCCAAAGAACTAGTGAACAGGCAGAAGCGGAGAACGTTTTGCATAAAAAGCACGCAGTTGCCGTTCCACCAAGCGGGCGCGATGGGGTTGCGTTTAAATCCCAGCAAACTGGCGGTTGCACGTGACTTGACGGATCGCAAGGCGGTGAAAAATCCAAAAACTCTTAAAATTGTATTCAGGTTTTTGGATAAACGCATCCCGGAGCAGCCAGCAACGGCGACACCAACGAGAGGAGCAGCGATAGGAAAAACACTGCGCCGTTCATTTCGTCGCAGCGCTCACCGCCCCTTGCCCCAATCCTTCCGTAAGAATGATCGACAGGCGGGACATCAGCAGGTAACCGGGATTATCAACCGACCAATCGAGCTCCGGTATGTCATCGCAGGTGATGGCCATTGCGATACGGCCCTTCTTTGTGTAGATGATGCCAATCGCGCTGCGTAATTTATCGAGTGCCCCGTACTTCGTAGCCATGGGCACTCGCCAGAGCGTTCGACCAATCGCGTAGCGGACCTGCTCGCGTTTCATTAAGTCGATCATTTCTTTGGAGACTGCTGCGTTAACTACTTCCCCGCGCTCCAACTTTTCCAACAACATCACCATCTCTCGCGGCGTCGCCACGCCCAGCCCGAATCGTTTGTTGTCCGGATCCTTGCCTTCTTTGCTTTCTCCGCCGCTGCCGATTCTCCGCAGTATTCTGATTTGTTTGAAGCCAAGTGAATCCATTCGCGCGTTAACGGCATCAGTGGTCAATACATCCAGCACCAAATTGGTCGCGGTGTTGTCGCTGACCAGCATCATCAGGTTCACGCAGTCGCGCAAAGTCACCTGTAACCCGTCGGACAGCTCCTGCATCACTCCTGAACCCGAGACCTTGCCGGCCTTGGTGAGTGCCAGCTCATCGCTCCACTTGGCTTTACCTTCAGCGACGCGGGCGAAGACCTCGACCATCACCGCGATCTTTATGGTGCTCGCCGTGCGCACCCGCTCGTCGGGATTGAGGGAATAACTTTCCCCCGTGTCCAGGTTCTTCGCAAAGAGAGAGACTTTGCCTTTGAAGCTCGCTACCTCAGCCTTGATGTCGGCGTCGAGTTTAGTTTGATCATGAGCGGTCGGAGTTTGCTGACAGGGTCCGGGAAGGGATAACACCTGGAGCGAATGGCCGAGGATAACGGCCAGAAGCAAAGCGAAACAGGTACTCTTGCGCATAGCAAAGTTCCCTCAGCGGCTTTGGCGCCAATGCTTACCTTGCACATCAGAACAAACTTCGGGGTTTCGTAACTCAGATTCTGCCTGTAGCAATCAGCAGCTCCGCATTGAGAATCGCCGCGCCGGCCGCACCGCGGATCGTGTTATGACTTAACACCACAAAGCGGTAGTCGAAAACGTTGTCGGGCCGCAGTCGGCCGACTGTAATACTCATCCCCGCTCCCGCATCGCGGTCGAGGCGTGGCTGTGGCCGATCAACTTCGTCGCGCACAATGATCGGCTGCGGCGGCGCCGAATGCAGCCGCAACTCCTGCGGCAGCGAACTAAAAGAAGCAAGCGCTTCACGGACCGCGGCCAGTTCTGCTTTGCGCTTGAGTTTAATACGCACGGCTGCGAAGTGGCCGTCAGAAACATTTACGCGGTGGCATTGAGCGCTGACGGCCATCGGAGCGATTTCGACACGGCCATCTCGGAACTCGCCCAGAATCCTGGTTGTCTCTTCTTCAATCTTCTCTTCCTCGCCCGAGATGAAAGGCATGACATTGTCGAGAATGTCGAGCGAGGCCACGCCGGGATAGCCGGCGCCGGAGAGCGCCTGCATCGTGGTTGCCACCACCGCTTCGACGCCAAACTTCGCATGAAGGGGCGCCAGCGCCAGCGCCAACATGATGGTCGAGCAATTTGGATTCGTAACGATGAAACCGCCCGAACTGTAAAGACCCTTCTGCGTGTCGATTAATGCGAGATGCTCGTGATTGACTTCGGGAATCAGGAGCGGAACTGCCGCATCCATGCGAAAAGCCGAGGAGTTACTGATCACTGGATAACCGGCGAACGCAAAAGCTTCTTCAGTCTGCCGAGCAATATCTCCCGGCAGACTGGAGAAGACCAAATCACAATCAAGCGGCGGCTGCGGCGCCTCGACGACCATTGATCTAACGGATGGCGGCAGGTCACCGGCGAAGCGCCAGGAGCAGGCTTCCGCATAACTCTTGCCCTGCGACCTGTCCGAGGCCGCCAACGCGCTGATCTCAAACTGGGGGTGGCCCTGCAGCAGTTGAATAAAGCGCTGGCCCACCATTCCAGTCGCGCCGAGAATTCCCACCCTAAGTTTATCCGTCATTGATCTTCTAAGAGCGGGGGCAAGCCCGCCTTCCTGACTACAAGTAGATTGTGTTGAATCAGAAATGCCAACCTGAGATGTCGAAGTTCAACTGGGAACGCTTGCAGTCAGGAAGGCGGGCTTGCCCCCGCTCTTTGCCCGACTGTCATCCTGGTTATAAAGCGAGCGCCTTGGCCAGACGCCTGACGCCTTCGCCTAACGCCGCCTCGTCCGCGCAAAAAGAGATGCGCAGATAGCCTTCGCTCTCGCTCCCAAACGCAGAGCCGGGAACAGTGACTACGCCCTCAGCCAATGCCTTTTCCGCCACGCCGAGTGAGTCTCCGTATTGGCTGACATCAACCATTGTATAAAACGCTCCATCCGGAGTGACGGCGCGCAGGCCAGTCTCTTTTCGCAGAGCTGCTAACAAATAATCGCGGCGCTGATGAAAAATACTTCGGTGCCGTTGCCGCGCCTCTTCGGCTTCGCTGGTCCACGCAGCCAACGCCGCCTTCTGCGAAATGGTTGAGGCTGCGGTGGTGACGTAACCGTGCAGCACCAGCGCACTATTGATTACGTCTCGTTCACCCGCCATCCAGCCAAGACGCCATCCCGTCATGCTCATCGACTTTGACAGTCCGCTGATGACGATTGTGCGGGGATAAAACTCCGAGATTGAAGCGGGACGATCGCTGGTGTAATAAAGCTCGCGATAGATTTCATCGCTGACGATGATGGCATCTGATCCACTCCCTTCTACGGCGCGCGCTATTCCCCTCAAATCCTCGTCTGTCAGCGCCCGTCCGGTGGGATTCGAGGGGCTGGTACAGATAACAACTTTGGTTCGCGAGCTCAGACACTTTTTGAAGTCGTCCAGATCGAAGCCAAAATCTTCGCTGGCGGGGAGTCGATAAAACACCGGCCGGCCTCCCGCCATTCCAGTAATCGTGGGATAAGCGACAAAACCGGGATTGGGCATTAACACTTCATCGCCGGCATCAACGAGTGTCATCAGCGTGAGGTAAAGCGCTTCCTGGGATCCGGCGGTTATCAACACCCGATCCGCGGACAGACTCATATGCGGATAATCAGCCGCCACCAGTTCGCGCAGGGCCGGCAATCCGGCCTGCAATGTATAGCCGTTCTGCTCATCTTGAACAACGCGCACGGCAGCGCGGCGGATCACGTCCGGAGTCGGCAAGTCGGGCTCGCCCAAACCAAGGCTGATACTCCCGGGCTTTGCGCGATCCGAGATCTGGCGGATCACACTCTTTTCAATCCCGCGAAG
>JBDTOI010000072.1:0-19735 GCA_039933315.1 Pyrinomonadaceae bacterium | reverse complement strand
CGGCCACCACATCGGACAACTGCGACAGCAGTGTGACGGTGACGCAGAGTCCCGCCGCGGGAACCATGGTGGGCCTAGGTCCACATCCGGTGACAGTAACGGCTACGGATGATGCCGGTAACAGCAGCAGTTGTACGACGACGTTTACGGTGAACGACACAACAGCGCCCGTGGTGAGTTGTCCGGCGGGCAGTAGCGCTTCGGTGGATGCGAGTTGCCAGGCGGCAGTTCCAAACTACGCAGCCGCGGCTACGACATCAGACAACTGCGACAGCACCGTAACGGTGACGCAGAGTCCGGCGGCCGGAAGCATGGTCGGTATTGGACCGCACACGGTGACGGTGACGGCGACAGACGATGCTGGTAACAGCAGCAGTTGTACGACGACGTTCACGGTGAACGACACAACTCCGCCGACAGTTACGGCGCCTGCTGACAGTTCCGCTTCAGCAGATGCCGGCTGCCAGGCGCCGGTTCCCGACTACGCTTCCGCCAGTAGCAGGAGTGATAACTGTGGCCCGGTCACAGTTACTCAGAGCCCGGCAGCGGGAACGATGGTTGGCAAGGGTCCCCACACCGTGACAGTGACGGCTACGGACGGCGCCGGAAACTCGAGCAGTGACACGGTCGTCTTTGCCGTTAATGACACGACGCCGCCGGTGATCACTTGTCCGGCAAATATCGTCACACCGGCAGCTCCGGGTACCTGTTCTGCCTCCGTTAATCCAGGAACGGCGACGGCTACCGACAACTGTGCTCCACCTCCGACAGTGAGTGGCTCGCGCAGTGATGGGAAGCCTTTGAGCGATCCGTATCCTGGTGGAGTTACGGTGATTACATGGACAGCCACGGATTCTTCCGGTAACCAGTCAAGCTGCATGCAGACGGTTACCGTGACGGATGCGCAGGGGCCCATCATCACCGTTAACAATGCCACCCTCACGCTATGGCCGCCGAATCACCAGTACACAACCGTGAACCTGTCCCAGTTTGTCACGGGCGTGAGTGATAGCTGCGATTCCGGTGTCGACCTGAGCGATGTGGTGATTACCAGCGTCACCAGCGATGAGTTTGAGGACAATCCCAGCGGAGGTGACGGCAACACGCTCAATGACATCCTTATCGCTGCGAATTGCAAGTCGGTGCAGTTGCGGGCCGAGCGGGATGGCAACCTGAACGGTCGCGTCTATACGATCACCTTCGCTGTGGTTGACGCCTCGGGCAACGTGGGAACGGCCACCGTTAAGGTGACAGTGCCTAAATCGCAAAACGGCGCTGTGGCCGTCGATGATGGGCCGAAATATACCGTCAACGGTGTCTGCCCGTAACTCGAATTCGATCCTGGCTCGCAAGCGGGTTTGTGAGCCGGGGTCTTTGAACAAACAAATAGTTAGTTTGCACCGAATCTAACTGAGGATTGGCTGATGAGAAACTTATTCAAAAGCAAGAAGGGTGTTTATCCTACCGCGCTGCTTTTCGTGGCCATGGCGCTGGTGGGTTCTGCCACAATCTTTTCCCACGCTCGCACCCAGGCTGTCAGTCTGACGGTTACGAACAGCACGAATCGTGAGATCCGGCACCTGTATTTGTCGCCGCCGGATAGTAATAACTGGGGCGCGGATCTGCTGAACGATAGCGTGATTGCGCCGAACGCCTCGGCCACGCTTAACATCAGCTGTGATCAGGCCAGCACCAAGGTCATTGCCGAAGACCAGAATGGTTGCTTTGTTTCCACCGTGGTAAGTTGCGGCGGTAACGCGGCGTGGACAATCAGCAATAATGTGACGCCAGACTGTGGCGGCTAGATCCAGAGCCGCCAAGCCAGGCGTTCCGGCAAGCATCTGTATTTCCAGACTCCGGCAGTAGCACTACAGTGTTGCTGCCGGAGTTTTGTTATAGGAAAGTGTGCGACTGTCAGAACCGCCTGCGGTAGCGGGCGGGCCCTGTCTGATTCGACCCAATGACAATGAGCTTGCAGGCCCGCCCGCTACCGCAGGCGGTTCTGACAGTTGCCTCTGAGCTCTGACCTCTCGTCTTCTGCTAGACTAACCGCCGGAAGGGGAGACTGCTTGTGCTGAGGAGGCTGATCTGTGTTCTGCTGCGGTTCGCTTTGCGAATCTATTTCCGCCGCATCGAAGTGGCCGGCCTCGAACATGTCCCCCGTGACAGTCCCGTCATTTTCGTACTCAACCATCCCAACGCTTTAGTCGATCCCTGCTTCCTGCTGTGCCTTGCACCCCGGCGCGTTTCTTTCCTGGCCAAGGCCCCGCTGTTTCGCATGCCGGTGATTGGCTCGCTGGTGCGGGCGCTCGATTCACTCCCGGTCTATCGCAGTCAGGATGAGGGATCTGACACGGCGAAGAATCTTGAGACCTTTGCCCTGGCGCGCGCACTGCTCGCAGCCGGAGGCACTCTGGCCATCTGTCCTGAAGGTGTATCGCATGACGAGCCGCGCTTGAAGCCGCTGAAAACGGGGACCGCCCGGATTGCGTTGGGTACTGTGTCCTCCGGCGTGTCGCTCAACCTGAAGATAGTCCCCGCCGGTTTGTATTACACGGCCAAGACTACCTTTCGCAGCGCGGCCCTGCTTTACTTCGGCGAGCCAATCGATATTGAGCCGGTGAATCTGGACGCGGCCGGCAACCCCCCGCGCGGATCGGCGCGGGCCCTTTCAGATCGGATCGAGCAAGCACTGCGCGAAGTGATTCTGGAAGCGGAACATAAAGAAGCTCTGGCCCTGATCGAGAAAGCGGAGCGAATGTTTTTCTCGGACGAAGCGGGCACCAAAGACCAGCGCAGCCTGGAGCGCGAGCTGCAACTGCGGAGGCAATTTCTCGAAGGCTATGCCTTTCATCACACTCGTGCGCCGCAGCGTCTGGTAGCGCTCGAAGGGCGCATGGCCCGCTTTGAACAGGAACTGGAACAGGCCGGCCTTGATCCGCGTTCGCTTTCGCCGCCAACTTCGGCAACCGGAGTCATGGCCCACCTGCTGACCCGCACCGTCGGATTCCTGCTGCTGCTTCCTTTTGCCCTGTTCGGCATCGCGGTGCATTATCCCGCTTTTTATTTTGGGGGTTACATGGCCCGCCGGCTGGCCCAAAATGCTGAGGACGTGATCTCCACCATCAAGATCATCTCCGCCATGCTGCTCTTTCCCTTAACCTGGATTGGGCTGGCGTTGTTGCTGTGGAGATTTACGAACTGGCAGATCGCGGTAGGAGCCCTGGTGCTGGCGCCTGTTTGTGGTTATGTGGCTATTCGCTTTTTTGAGGAGCTGGACCGGTTTGCCGGCGGAATGCTGGCCGTGGCGCTTTTTGTCATGCGCCGCCGGTTCTTTGTGCGCTTGCTGGCCGAGCGCAATGCTATTCGCAAGGAAATACTGGCGCTGGGCGAAGAAGCGCGGTAACGCAAACTGTTAGGTTGCGTTAGTGCCAGGAAAGGTGTTTACGCCGGAAAAACAAATCAGGACGTGGCCTTGCACAAAAACTCTTATTTCGTGTTCCTTCGTGTAGCTTAGTGTAATTTCGTGGATCGTATGGCTTTGAATCCCAAGCACACGATCCACGAAATTACACGAATCTCACGAAGCAACACGAACCAATGCTGATCTTAGCTAGCGTTTCTTAGCGGAGGAACGGGCCGCAGCTTTCTTACGCGCGGCTGCGAGCTTGGATTTAGTTTTCCTGGCGGCCGCACTCGTGTTCTTACTCCGCGAGGTCTTGGCCCGCACCCGCCGGCCCTGGCGGCCCGCGCTGTCAAGCTTGCCGCCCTTGGAAAGATATTCGTAGCTGCCGCGCACAACATTGCGGGCGACCCCCAGCGTGTTCGCTAGCGCGCGCTCGCTTGGGATCAGGCTACCGGCAGTCATCGCTCCCGTGTCGATCAGTTCGTTCAGTTGATCCGTGATCTGTTTCGTGAGTGATTGCGGACTCTTACGGTTAACGCGAATCTTTATATCCACTTTCGATCTCCTTCTGGGGTGGCGCGTATTCTATGCACTGGTCAATTCGCTGTCAACACCGGTTGGCTGGGTGATTATTTAGCAAATAGCCTCAGCTCTTGTGATCAATTGTGCTCGTGTATTCTCTCGTGGTGCAGCCATATTCCTGCCTGGTTACGCGTGGTGTCCGGCTCGCCCCGCAAGAGTAGTGAACGCACAAAGACATAGATTACCCAGCACTCCACGGCGAAGGGTGGAAAGCCCAGGAATCCCAGCACCGGCATCTCAAAGAGCTTAACGTCACCGAAAAAAGGAACGGTATAGGTCCATCGCGAAAGCGCCCAGTAGTTCCAGAACTCCCAGAGCAGGCCGCACACGGCGCCGCTGGCCAGCAGCGATAACAACCTGTTCCACCTGCCCTCAGCCAGGTCGCCAATGATTGATGGTTGACCGCGCAGCCGATTGACGGGATCAAGCAGGAAGATAAACGACAACCAGACGACCGGGGCAAACCAGTTTGAGAGCACCGCCAGCGGCAGGATTACCGCGACCGCCCCAAGCACAATCAACACGTACAAGCCGGCTTTGGGTAGGTGTAGCGAAACCTTCGGCCCGCGCCTGGCAAACAGAGTTGCTTCAACTAGCGCTGCCGTTTCAAAGAGGGCGGGAAAGATCGTGGCAAAGGCCCAATCGTACCCAACCCGGCGTAAAAAAGGATTTGCCGTCAGGTTGTGATAGTGCCACCAAAGCTCCAGGTCAGAGCGCCAGAAACGCGGCGCGTTGTAGAACTCAAACAGCCACCAGGCCGCGATGGAGATGACGGCGATTACCAGTAACTCGAGACGATCTGTAATCAACAGGGAACGGCGGGTGACCTTGTAAACGACGGCGTCGATGAGGAGTATGTAGCCGGTCCAAACGATGGGCGTGAACCAGCCGCCGACAAGTTGATTGCCCGAGAAAAGAAGTATCTCCGCGAGGACGACGATCAGGATCCCAATGTACCCGTGTGGTTTCATGTTGTCAGAACCGCCGGCGGTAGCGGGCGGGCCTTCGATTTCGGAATGCGGATTGCCGATTGAGGAATGCCGATCGCGGAATGTTGATCCTTCTTCAATCCGCATTCCGAATTCAGCATTCCCCAATCGATGGGCCCGCCCGCTACCGCAGGCGGTTCTGACAGGATTTACTGAATCCTTCCCCAGGCGCTGGTTTTCCAGTTATCGATCGCGTCCGGCGGCAGAATCCAGGGTGGCAATGGCATCATCAACCACTCGGAAAGGGCAGCCACGTAAGGCTCGTACATCAATCGCAATTCCAGTAAGCGCTGCTCGGTCTCCAAATTATCGCTCATGTGAATTCCGTTCTGCTTCAGGATCCCCCGCAGGCGCACTAGTTCCGCAGAGGATAGGCGCGTTGCGCAATCGGCAGCATCGCTGGGCCGGGTCCTGAATACCTGGGCCAGGTCCACCACCGCATGACGCGCCATGGCAAAAGTCATGCGCGCTTGCCAGATCGGCCCGCCATCCACTCCCACCATCACCAAAGCGCAGGTGTCGAGCACCGTAGTCAGCGCTCCCAGCCAGGATTGATTATCATGCTGCGAACGAAAGTAGCAGAGCACCGGATAAGAGAGGTGACTTTCGAGCAGTTCCGCAGACCATCGTTCCCATTCACTAAGCAAACGATTCAGATCGTCGAATGAGTCTTCGGCCCGATGCCGGCGCAGGAGTTCGACCGCGCTCGAGGGTGAGCCCGCGCGGGCATCAAGCAAAGATATACTTGCTTCGCGCCGCGAAAAGGCCTGGTACAAAATCGGCAGGTAGCTAATGACTATTGCCAGCAGCCCGAAACCATTTGCGGCCTCGATGACGGCCACAGTTCGTCCCAGTGGCAACATTGGCGTGATGTCACCGTAACCGAGTGTAAAGAAGGTGGTGCCGCTCAGGTAGAGGTAAGTAAGAAAGTTGACGCTCTCCGGCAAAGAGTTAAGCCGGGTGTTTGCTGCCCAAAACAAAAGGGCATAACCAAGGATCAGAGCGAACACCCAGATGCCCAACAATATGAGCAATGAGAGTGGGCCAAAGAGGCTGAGAAATTTTTCCCGCCCACGGCCGCGCGCGAAGAGGCGCACGAGAGCGGACCAGGGGACCCAGATCGAACTGTAGAAAAGACTGGTTAGCCGGAGCCGGCGCGTGACGCGTCGCGGCAGGATGACAGTCTCAAATGCGTCCCAGAGGACGATCAGGATCAGGACGAAGCCGAGAATGGCGGCGAGTGGTCTCATCAGTTATTGCTGCTAACGATTTGTTGTCTGGCGATGGTATCGTTGAATTTGCATTTTGCACAAATGACTGCGTCAAACTTTTGGTTGCCGTTTGTCAGAACCGCCTGCGGTAGCGGGCGGGCCCCCTTGATTGCGGAATACTGAATTCGGAATGCGGATTCAAGAACGATTAGCTTTGTTTACCCTCAATCCTCAATCCGTATTCCGCATTCCGCAATCAAGAGGGCCCGCCCGCTACCGCAGGCGGTTCTGACAGGCGCGGAGTTACCATTGATCTCGACGAGAGCCAGCGGAATTCTGTTGCATCCCACGTCGTTGCCGGGCCGGTTTGGTATCGGCGATCTAGGCGATGAAGCGTATCGCTTTGCCGACTTTCTGGTTGGCGCCGGCCAGAGTCTCTGGCAAGTCCTGCCGCTGGGGTCGACCGGTTCCGGCGCCTCGCCATACTCGTGCGATTCTGCCTTTGCCGGAAATACCCTGCTCGTCAGTCCCGAAAAGTTGGTTGCAGCCGGTTTGTTGTTAGAAACTGAATTAACTGCCGCACAGCCTTTCTCCGCAGAACGGGTTGACTTCGATAGAGTTCGAGAAGACAAAACAGCTCTGCTTGCCGGCGCCTTCGAATGCTTCAACGAATCAGGGAATACGAGTCTGCGAAATGAGTACGCGAGTTTTTGCCGGGCGCAGACTTTCTGGCTGGATGATTACTCGCTGTTTCTGGCGCTGAAGGAACAGCAGGGGGGAATGGCGTGGAGCGAATGGGAACCCCCTCTGCGTCGCCGCGAACCGCCGGCGCTTGAAAGGGTGCGCACAGACTTGTCGCGCCAGGTTGAGGCGCAAAAGTTCTACCAGTTCCTTCTCTTCAAACAGTGGTTCGAACTCAAACAGTATTGCAATGCGAAAGGGATCAGGGTCATCGGCGATCTGCCCATCTTCGTGGCGCACGATTCAGCGGATGTGTGGGTTAACCCCGGATTATTCAAACTCGATCGGGATGGCCTCCCCTTAGTCGTAGCCGGAGTGCCGCCTGATTATTACAGCGCCACCGGCCAATTCTGGGGAAATCCAATCTACAACTGGGAAGCAATGAGGGCGGACGGTTTTGCCTGGTGGATTGAGCGCCTGCGCGCGATGCTGCGGATGTTTGATCTGTTCCGCGTCGATCACTTCCGCGGGTTCGCGGCCTGTTGGGAAATACCAGCCGGTGATAAGACCGCTGAGAACGGGCGTTGGGTTGCGGCGCCGGGAAGGGCCCTATTTGCCGTGGCGCAGCAGAAGTTGGGGGAGCTGCCTATCATTGCGGAAGACCTCGGCGTTATTACTCCGGAGGTCGATGAATTGAGGGATGCGCTGGGTTTTCCGGGCATGCGTGTGATGCAATTCGGCTTCAGCAGTGACAGGGAAAACATCCATCTACCGGGTAACTATCCGGCGAACGTCGTCGCCTATACTGCAACCCACGATAACGACACTACGGTAGGATGGTTTAATGAGTTAGCCGAGGACGGGTCGAGTCGGCCGGCGGAAAACATCGAGCGGGAAAAAGAGTTTTGCCGGGAGTATCTGGGCTCTGACGGCAAAGAGATCAACTGGGACTTTATCGAGGCGGTGCTGGCCTCGCGCGCGAACATGGCCATCATCCCTTTGCCGGACGTGCTTGGGTTAGGATCTGAAGCCAGGATGAATCTACCTAACACAGTGGCGGGTAACTGGGCCTGGCGATTCAAAAGCAATGACCTCAATGAGAATCATGCCGCCCGCCTGCGAGAATTGGCAGAGTTGCACGGCCGCGTAATGAAAGTGGGCGTTTAGAGTACCGACTTCAGTCGGGAGAAATAAGAAACAGTGACATATTGGGTTGTTCTGAAACTTGAGGGTTTCCGAAGTTGGGGGTTCACGCAAAGGCGCTAAGAAGGGAAAGACAGAAGGCGCAAAGAAGAACCACTCAACCCTTTGCGCCTTCTGCCCTTCTTTTCTTAGCGCCTTTGCGTGAAACAACTAGTCGCCCCAAAGCGGCGTTATGAATAAACACACACCATGATGAGAACTCTCTATCGGTCCGGTTTTTACACTGCTGAAAACTCCGGCTTGACAGAAAACGCTTGCGCCCTTTGAGATACTGGTTCGACACAATCGCGATGAATGATACAAGCACTCCAATGAAGCCTCGACTCGTTTGTGCCTTTGATCTGGGTGGGACGAACCTGCGGGCTGCGATCATCGATGACACCGGCACGATACATTCTCGTGTGCAGCACGACACCCCGAGGACCGCGAAGAGCCCTGATGAGATCGTGCGCGCGCTGGTCGCTGCGGCGCGCGAGTGCGAAAGTCGACTAAGTGATTACAGCGCGATTCAGGCCGCTTCAGTTGTCGTTCCCGGGATAGTAGATTCAAGCAACAAGGTAGTAATACAGGTTCCCGCCATCCCTTGCCTGGACAATTTCCGGCTCAAAGACGTGTTGGCGAAAGAGCTCGGCTGGCCTGTGGTTCTGGAGAACGACGCCAATGCCGCGGCGCTGGGCGAGATGTGGCTCGGGGCGGGACGCGGCTATCGCACGATCATTTGCATAACGCTCGGCACGGGCGTCGGCGGCGGAATAATCCTGGACGGCAAGCTGTGGCGCGGCGCTGATGGGACGGCGGGTGAAGTTGGACACACGTCGGTCGATCCGCTGGGCGGCGTCAGGTGCAAGTGCGGCAGCACCGGTTGTCTGGAGATGTTCGCGTCGGCAACTGCAATCGTACGACTAGCCCGGGAAGCTTTGCCGCGGCACCCGCATTCGATTCTGAGCGGCGACGGCTTCAGTGCGAAGGAAGTTTATGACGTGGGAATGAAAGGCGACACCCTGGCAGCTGAAGTGCTGGAGCGCATGGGCGCCTTTCTCGGCATCGGGATAGCGAATCTCGTCAACCTGCTTAATCCCGAAGTGATTGTGATAGGCGGCAGGGTGGCAAACGCCTGGCAGTTGTTTGCCGACCACATGCACAGAGAGGTCCTGGCGCGAGCATTCTCGTTGCCCGCCCAAAACGTGAGAATCGTTCCGGCAGAGTGTGGTGACGATGCCGGACTGCTTGGGGCAGCGAGGCTGGCTTTTGATGAGTTGGGGGGACTGAACGAGTTGCCTGAGTGAGTTGAGGTTTCACACAAAGGCGCTAAGGAAGGAAAGACATAAGGCGCAAAGAATACGACTCAACCCTTTGCGCCTTCTGATTTTCTTTTCTTAGCGTCTTTGCGTGAAACCTCAACGCGAACCGGCGCCAACTTGAGGAACAACCTTCCGCTTAAGCCCTGAAGACTGTTTCTTCTCGCCCCGTTGCTTGACCAGTCCTATCTTGCGCATCGCCTGCTCCATTTCCCGATTGGCCATGAACCAGCGCCAGACGTTGCCGGAACGCAGGTTCTCCGCACTCAATAGCACAATCCCCTGGTTGATCCCGATTACATCTGAGTCAACCCAGCCTGTCTTCGGATTGAACGCATCAACGAATCCATACTTCCCATAGATTCGATCTCCGTACTTCCCGCGCATCGCGCGCAACGCCGCCAGGGAAATCTCCGGAGTGAACATTAATGATCCGCCTGCCGCGGAAGGCACCACCGTGCCATCGATTGCCGGATCGCGCGGCGGACCGCCCCATGCCAGGTAACCCTTCGCGCTATCGGAAGCAGTGATGCCCCACACGTTGGCATCGAAGGCGGGAAACTCATGCGAGAGAGTCAGGCAGAAAGCCCGATGAGCATGAGTGGCGGCGATGGAATTCTCAAAGTAGTCGATTCGGTCGCCCCTGGTCTCGCGCCGCAGGCGGTAGTCGATCCAGGCGTGCGCGTATTGATGCATGAACAAGGGCACGCCGATGGTGGTGAAATAACTGTAGCCTCCATAACGGTAACGATCACGCCAGAGCGCGTACCAGGACGTGGGCGAAATCGGATGGGTGGGTGAAGCGATAGCCAGCAAATACAGAATGGTATCCTCGCTGTACGTGTCCCAGCGTGGTTTGAGGAAACCGGTTTCCGGCCGCCAGCCGTGCGAGAGTAGTAGCGGATGGCCATTCAGCATCCAGCGAAAATCCACCCGCTCGTAAATCCTGGTGGCCAGGCGCACTATTTCCGCATCTTCTCGATAGTACTGCCGGGCAGTGAGAATGCCGGCCAGCAACAAAGCAGTGTCGATGGAAGAGACTTCACTCTTCCATCTGCGATCGCCTGTCTTGGCATCCAGCCAGTGATAGAACCAGCCATGTTCCTGAAAGGCCTGACTGTTGAAGTATTTCAGCGTAAGACGCACGCGCTCGCGCACCTGAGCTCGGTCAACCCAGTCGCGCTCCGCTGCGATGCAGAGCGCTGTCAGAGCAAAGCCGGTGGCGGCAATGCTGGCCACCCCGCGATGATTGTCGTCCAGCGGTGAGCCATCCATGCGAGCGCGGTCCGGGACCAGGCCGGTCTGCGGATCAGCTTCGTCCCAGAAATAGCGAAACGAACGCCGCTCGAGATCCTCGAGAAAAGACTCATCTTCGCGCGAACGACTTTGAGCAGTCTCGACGCGCTGATTAAGGGATTGCGCAGTCGACCTCGGAATCCGAGTGAAAACCGAGGCGGACGCGAGAAACAGGAAGAGAAGGACCAGGGCGGTACGAAATCGAGATGATGATTTAGTTTTGACGGAGCTCATTTTGAAGAGCGATCTGCGAAACAATCCAACAAGCTGCCCGGGTAGCTGTGCGTTTCGCGCAAAGGCGCTAAGAAAAGAAAACCAGAAGGCGCAAAGGCTTGAGTGCTCTTCTTTGCGCCTTCTGTCTTTCCTTTCTTAGCGCCTTTGCGTGAAACCTCAACTTGAACGCCACACTACTCCTGATGAAAACCAGCAACAGTAAATTGTGTTTCGCTAAGATTCTCCGAGTTGGGGCCTACCATGACCTTGAACTCGCCCGGCTCAACCACAAAACGCATCTCCCGATTCCAAAAACCAAGGTGTTGGGGAGTGAGCTCAAACGTCACGCGTCTTTTTTGACCGGGCTGAAGAGTAACGCGTTCAAAGCCCTTCAGTTCCTTGACGGGCCTGGTCACGCTGGCGGCCATGTCACGAATGTAGAGTTGGACCACTTCATCGCCCGCGCGTGTTCCCGTATTCTCGACATCGACACTAACCGTTACTGCACGGTTGGGCTGAATACTACGCGCGCTCAGTTGGAGGTTCGAAATCTTAAACTGCGTATAGCTTAACCCATAACCGAACGGGAACAGCGCAGTCCACGGCACATCGAGATACTTGGAAGTGTATTTGTTATTTGCGTCCGGTGGGCGGCCGGTGTTCTTGTGGTTGTAGTAGAGCGGCTCCTGGCCCACCGACCGCGGGAAAGTGAGCGGCAACTTGCCTCCCGGATTCACATCACCAAACAAGACATCGGCAATTGCGTTGCCGGCTTGCGTGCCCCCAAACCAGGTTTCCAAAATTGACGGCACATTTTGCGCCAGCCAATTGATGGTCAGCGGCCGGCCATTCATCAGGACAACGATGACCGGTTTGCCGGTAGCGTGAAGTGCCCTGGCAAGTTCCAGCTGGCGTCCCGGCAGATCGAGCGAGCTGCGGGAAGCGGCCTCACCGCTCATCTCTGCCGATTCGCCCACGGCTAATATCACCGCATCCGAGTCGCGTGCGAGCCGAACGGCTTCACCGAACCCTTCAGTCGAGTCTCCACCAATATCGCAACCTTGTGCATACCTGATGACCGTTCCGGGCGCGACCTTCGATTTGACTCCGGCCAGCAGCGTTACTGCGTCCTCTGGTTTGCCGTCCCCGGACCATGAGCCAATCATATCTTTTTGACTATTCGCCAGCGGCCCGATGATGGCGATGGACTTCAGCGTCTTGCTTAACGGGAGAAGATTGCCCTCGTTCTTCAGGAGCACAAACGATCGCGCTGCAGTTTGGCGGGCCAGAGCGAGATGTTCCGTTGTAAATATCGAATCACGTTCCCGCGCCTCTTCACCATACGGTTTCTCAAATAGGCCCAGCCGGAACTTGATACGCAGGACGCGGCGGACGGCTTCGTCAATAGCCGCCAGCGATAGTTTGCCCTCGCGGAGCAGATCGGCGCCGTGCTTGTTGTAAAGCCGGCTCACCATCTCCATGTCCACCCCGGCGGTTAAGGCGGCGTGCGCGGCCTCCTTTTCATCCACGGCGCGCCCGTGATTGATCAGTTCTTTGATTGATTCGTAATCGCTGACCACCAGGCCGTCAAACTTCCACTCGCGCCGGAGGACTGTGGTCAGGGTAAAGGGATTGGCGGAGGTCGGAACGCCGTTGAGATCGTTGAAAGCGCTCATGAAACTTCCCACGCCGGCATCGACGGCGGCTTTGAAAGGCGGGAAGTAGATCTCGCGCAGCGTACCTTCGGATAAATCAGTTGTGTTGTAGTCGCGCCCGGCTTCAGCTGCCCCGTAAGCGACCCAGTGCTTGGCGCAGGCAACGACTTTATCCGGAGCGCTGTAATCACGGCCCTGAAACCCGCGCACACGCGCAGCGGCCATCTTCGAGCCCAGATAAGGATCCTCGCCCGAGCCTTCGGCGATGCGGCCCCAGCGGGCATCGCGGGCTATGTCCACCATGGGAGCGAAGGTCCAGTGAACTCCCGCGGCGCGGGCCTCTTTCGCGGCGATGCCGGCGGCGCGCTCGACCGCGACCGGATCCCAGCTGGCTGCTTCGCCAAGGGGAATAGGAAAGATGGTGCGGTAGCCGTGAATGACGTCGAAACCGAAGATGAGTGGAATCTTCAAACGCGACTGTTCGACGGCGATGCGTTGAAGCTCGTTCGTCTGGCTGACTCCGCGCACGTTCAAAGTCGATCCCAGCAGTCCTTTGCGCGCGAGTTCCGGGTGGTCGTCCTTGTAGCGTCCGTCGGCGTGACCGTCGAGCTGCTGTAGTTGGCCAAGTTTTTCTGCCAGCGTCATGCGGGCCAGCAGCTGGTTGATGCGAGTTTCAACGCTGGGGCGTCCCTGCGAGTTTGACCGAGTGGGAGACGCTGATAAAACTAACAGCGCCGTCCCGAGCGCTAACACAGCATAGGTTAATCTCGATAACTTCATTTCAACCCCTGTTGACCTCAAAGTGTTTTCCCGATTGCTGTGTTGTGAGGCACAGCCTGCCTGTTGACGTGGACACGAAGGGGAACACGCGGTGAAGCGAAGCCTTACCGCAGTGTGCGGCGCCAGAGTCGCGCCCGCATCGGGACTCTTTGGGCAACGGCGCCGCAGATCTTCGGCGCGTCGAATTCGATCTCTGAAGGCACGCAACGCGCAAACGGAGAGGTAAAGTAACCGCGTTCTCCGTTAGCGCGCCAGTGGGGGGATTTAAAATCTAAACCGCGCTTGCAATTCGACCACGCGTCCGGAGAGGCCGCGCAAGGAACGCCCAAAGTTCGGGTCGGTAATAATGGAACCCGGATCGAAGAAGCGAATCGGCGCCAGGTTAATCATGTTGAAAGCGTTGAAGAAATTAGCGCGCAATTCGAGATTCGTTTCTTCATTAATGAAGCCCAGCCCAATCTTTTTTGCCACGCTTAAATCGAGGTTGAAATAACGCGGCCCGCGAAACGAATTGCGGTCGATGCCGGGTTGTGCGTTCGGCGTCAGCGTAAAGTACCTGGATCCACCGCCGGGAAAGTTGCCGCCCGGCCGAATGAACGCGTCGTCAGATGAATCATCAAGCGCACCGCCATTGTAAGCTGACGGACGAATGGGCCCGAAGAAGCGCCCGCTGGGCTGACGCAAATCCGAGAAGAACTTCGGCGTAAAGGGAAAGCCGGTGTTGGCCGTCAATATGCCATTAAACTGAAAGCCGCCCAGGATGGCGTGCAGTACCGGATTCCCTCCGCGAAAGAAGTTCGTCTCGTACGTTCCTGACATCGTAAAGAAATGGCGCACATCGAAATCAGAGAACCCGTACTCTGACTCAATGTCGCCCGGATTGGTTTGATTGGTCTCCGCGCCGGGACCTTCGTAAGAGAGACTGTCTTTACTCTTGCTGTAGCGATAATTAGCTTCAAACTGAAAGTTGTTCGCGAAACGTCTGGTGAGTTGCGCGTTCACTCCGTTGTAGTTTGATCTAACGTCAGGCTGGGGAAAGAAAACGGCCTGAAAGTTCGCGCCGTTGATTGGGAAGATGAGAGTTTGATCCACCAACCTGATCAAGTTGCGTCCGGTGCTGCCCTGATACCCGAGCGAGCCGACGAGCTTAAACGGCAATTCATACTGGGCCCCGAACGAATAACTATAAACATGAGAGTTCGGCGTATTCGGAAAGGCGCCGTAAATCTCCACCGGCGCGCCGCGTACGCCGCCCGTCACCGGATCTATCCCCTGCGCCAGCGCTGGATTGATGGGAAAGCTGGTCGGCGAGCTGCTGCTGCCGACGCCGAAACGAATTAGGCCGCCTGCGAACGGAGAACCGAAGTCGGTCGCAGCGGTGCCGCAACAGATGTTGAAGCGCGCGAAGAATGGTGGATTGCCGCGCGTATTCGTGAACAGCACATTGGGAATGCGGTTGTAGTTGACGGCGAAACCGCCGCGCAACACCAGGCGATCACTAGGGCTGTAAGCGAAACCGACCTTCGGCGCAAAATTGTTCTTGTCGGTATTGAATAACCGATCGGTGGTAACGACGCGCCCGCCCGATGGCGTACCGGGCTGGATGATGAAGTTTGTGAGACGGCCTTTTGTTTCGGTCGGCGGCGTAAAGAGTTCATAGCGCAAGCCGAGATTGATCGTCAGGTTAGGCCGCACTTTCCAGTCGTCCTGAATGAACGCGGCATAGTCGCCGGTGCGGAAGAAACGCTGTGCATCAGCCGGGCCGCCCGTGCGTGGATCGGCATTAATTGCCTCGAAAATCGGAGTCTCGTTAGCGAGATTGAAGAGACCTACGAACGAATAAACCGGTCGGGCTCCGCCGCTCAGATCATTGTCGTCCTGCTCTCGTCGAATCTGTCCGCCAACTGAGAGCCCGTGGCTCCCAATAACCGCGCGTACGGTGTCGCGAAGTTCGTATGTCTTCTGCGCGAAAATCGCCGGAGTCGTCTCAGCGCGCTCAGCGCCGAACCGAATGCGATCAAAGGGCAGGCCCTCGACCTCAATGCGGGGAATGCCGAAATTGGTAGTTGAGGAGGCTTTAACTTGATCGCTCTGAAAACGCGTGAAACTAAAACGCGCTTCATTCACCACTCGCTGCGAGAGCGGCTGAATGTAGGCGGCAGTTACCGCTGTATTGCGCGGCTTATTGCGAAGATCAGACGCCGGTCGGCCGCGGGACCCGAAATCGCCAACCTGATCGTCACGGCTCGTGAAAAAACTGCTGAACGTCAGAGTAGCGTCCCGGAGGATATAGTCGAAGCGAAGATTGTATTGTTGTCCCCGCTCCCGGCGCGGTATGGCAAAGACGACTTGCTGTATATCCGGAATGTTGTCGAAGCCGCCCCCCGTAGGATTACCGAGGCTAACGTACTGTCCGGTCGCGCCCGTGGGTGAACCGATGTCTAATCCGTTTCCCACCACCCGGCAACGATTCGGGTCATTGCCGAAAACAGCGCAACTCGGCACCCTGAAACCCACGATGCGTGGGGTGATGCCGTCCGAACCCAGGATTCGAGCGATTTGGCTGTTCGGCCGCTGCGAGATAACCAGTTGCCGGTATTCAGGCGTCTCGACCCATTCGGTGGACGTATCAACCGTATCGTTGCGTAAAGCCTCAGTCGAAAAGAAGAAGAACAAACGATTGCGGCCGTTATAGGTGGAGGGCCCGCCTTCGCCGAAGCGCGGAAGTATGACTGGGCCGCCGAGTGAACCGCCGTATTGACGAAAGCGATTGTTGACCCGCTGCTGCGGAAGATTGATGCCGCCATAAGGGTTGAATGCATTCAACCCCGGATCGCTGTACTTGAAGAACGCGCTACCATGAAAGTCGTTCCCGCCATTTTGCGAAACCACTTCGATCTGAGCGCCGGAATTGCGTCCCAATTCCGCCGAGTAATTTGACGAAGTGACCCGCACCTCTTTCACGGATTCCTGGTTCGGCGTGACCACCGCGGCACCGCCGAATTGAAGGCTATTGACGCTCACGCCGTCAATCTGAAAATTGTTGTTCGAGACGCGTTGGCCATTAGCCGAAATAGGCACTTGATTTTCCGTCTGAAAGATAGCCGAGTTAGAGCCACCCGGGCCGGTCGTGTTCGGCAGTCCAACCGATTGGCCGCTGCCGCTGCGAGCGCCGAGACCGATGATGCCGGGAGTCAGTCGCACCAACTCGTAGGGATCGCGACCGACCTGCGGCAAATTGCGCACTTCGGTGGTGGTAATGGCGCCAGCCACACTCGCATTCTCAGTCTCGAGTAAGGATGACGCTTCCTGATTGACGGTCACACTCGCAGTAACTTCACCAATCTCGAGCGCTACATCGATGCCCTGGACAGCTTCGGCGCTGACTTCGACGTTTTCCAATACGCTCTTTTTGTACCCGGCCTTTTCGGTGGTGAGCGTGTACTTGCCCGGGGGCAGGCCCGAGATGCGATAGAACCCCTCGGAGTTAGATGTGACTTCGTGGGTCTTTGCCGTTTCGGTATTTGTTAACGTCACCGCAGCTTCGGGGACCAGCCCGCCAGACGTGTCTTTGACCGTCCCCTGAACGCCGGCTTTGAATTGAGCGCTGGCCGTTCCCACGGTCAGTGCCAGAAAAAGGCTGCACAACATGACACGGACCAAACTAAACATGGCTGGTTTCATTTTCGAAGGCCCTCCTCAGGCCGCTTGGATTTACAGTTTTTCGCCCAATGGTTGTAAATGAGACTGAGACAAAGTTACGCCCGAGCAATAACTCCCAGGAGAGTTAAGCTCTCATTTCCGAGGGAAGCTAATTAACACGTCTTTGCTACATTAAACCGGGGGGTCGGTCTGTTCGTTGGCGCACATTGTATAGCAGTATAAGAATTAGTAGAAGGCGAAAGCATCTCAGCTCTGGTTCGAGAAGAAGAGGAAGACAACCAACCGGATTTGAATTGAATGGGGTTTGATCTGATCCGCGTCATATCCGCGTTCATCTGCGGCTGAAAAAGATCCACCGTTCCCGCCGCGTTTCACTTAACGTATCGCGCTGCCACTATGTCGGGCGTATCCAGATTTTTCTTCGCGCGTAGATTCACAACCAGCCGGATGAACTGGGCCATTGACCAGGCCAGCGGAGTTGCCGATCCGGCGCCTTCGCCAAACTTCAAATCGTGTCTCCGGCTTTGGGGGTGGTCCCAAATCTGCTCGGGCAACATCATTCCTTCATTAGCGAAACCCAGCATCGTGTCGAGCCGCTCGCGTGCCTTGCTGAATTCGCCGCGCGCAATATCGTACTGCCCGCGCTCGCCCGTCAACAAAACCCAGAGATGCCCCTTGCCGGTGTATTTGCCGTCCCAATTCCACGGCCGCCCGTCATCCATTTCCCCGTAGCCATCGCGGACATAGCGATACCAGGCGGCGCCGTGCGGAGTTTCAATGCGAATCAACTGGTCAACGATTCTTAGTGATTTCTGGATCAGGGGATCGCGTGGCGATTTGATGCCCAATCGCACCAGCTCAAGAAAACTGGGATCGACGATTTCTCGCTCGTCCGCCACGCCGGCATTGTTGTTGAGCTCAATGCGTTCTCCGGCGTTCGGCTTTCCGCTTTGCGTCAAACGCAGGTAGTAGTTCCCGTCGCCGTATCTGCCATTCGTCGTTGCCGTCCAGCTTTCAACTTTGCGCGCCCAATCATCAGCGGTCGCCAGGTATCTTTGCGCCGAAGTTGGATCGCTGTTGCGCCTCGCTATCTCAGCCGCGCAGACCAGTCCGGCAATCTCGGCGGCAATCGTCGCGGGCGAATAACCGGCCTTCTCTTCCCAACGTTCCTGCTGAGTGACTGGTCCATTCTTTACCAGGTAATCGGCCGTGCGTTTGATGTATTTGGAATACGTTTCGCGGTCAGTGCGTCCGAGCTGATAAGCCAGGATTAGCGGGTAGGAGACTTCGTCCATCTGGATGGCGTCGCCCAGAGGCTTTCCGTCGATCCAGGTAATTTGGGGAAAGCTGCCGTCCTCTCTTTGCTGCACGGTAAAAAGGTAATTCAAAGCGCGTTTGGCGGCGGGCTTATCGCCCAAAGCCATGTAGGCCGTGGCCACCTGGTAAAGATCACGTGCCCAGACAAGGTGGTAACCGCCGACGTGAGGTTCGTTGGCGGCTGTTCTGGTAATCCAGGGAGCAGAAAGTGAAGCGATGTTGGCGCCGCGAAACGTCTTATCTTCGTGCGCTTTCAAAACCAGTGCGGCAAGGTTGAATTGCGCCTGGTATTTCGCATCGACTCGTGGCAGCCGCCGAACCACGCGGCGCCAACCGTCTTCGTATTCCTTTCGGCAAACTGGAAAGCCCTTCGTCAGAGAATCTTGCGCAGCATTCAGGGCCTCTGCCGCAGTTTTCCCAAAGCCCAGCGCAAGTGTGAAGTGCTCCGTCTGCTTGATTCGAGCCAACTGGGCCACATTGCCGTTTTCTGCGCGACCATAAGCGGCCACGACTCGACCATTCTGTTTTAACTGGTCAAGCCCGTCGCTGACTTGGTAAAAGCCACTGGTAATTTCCGTAAAGCCGCCCGAAGCGAGCATGGCGGAAGACTTGTCCGCATCAGTCGCCAGTAGAGCGTTGCCCTGGGCCCAGGCAGTATCGTGCATGCCACTGTTGTTTAAGGAAGGGTCGAAGTAGACGTACAGCGCCAGATTCCTGTCGTTCGTCTCGAACTTCACATCAATCAAAACTGTGTTGCGGCCCGGGTCGGTCGTGTAAGTCTTAATTACTTTCCAGACGCCATTCGTTGCGGTGTTGATCTGCCGAAATGAAAGAGAGTGATGGTTCAGGACCTGGATTTCATGGGTTGCGTCTTCGCGTTCTGTTTCAACTCTTCGGTTGGCCTGGTTGACTACCACAAACTCCAGGACATGCACATTCGGCGTATCAGCCGTGGGGTAGAACACTTCTGTGAGCGCGCCGCCCTGCAGCGTAAACCAGACCTTCGACGCCAGCGTGTTCGAGGTACCGACGGCTTGTTTCCCCGCGCTGCCCCAATGCGCATCGTTGCCGGGCGCGCCGGGAGCCAGGCTAACTTCGGACTGCGCCATTGCGGCGCCGCCGAAGAGTAACTGCACAAAGAGCAGCACGCTTGTGCCGAATCGGGAGCTTCTCATGCTTTTTCTGCGCCGGATGCCAGACGCTAACACGCGGTTTGCTGACAGTCCAACGCGCCTGCTCGGGGGTTTGAAGTTGGGGTTTCACGCCAAGCACCCCAGCTCGTCTGCGACGAGCAGATACCTGGGTGGAAACGGCACATGAAGAATTAAGAACTTAGAACGCGCCCGATTCGGGTGAAGGTGGAGGGCCCAACCCCAACGGGGTTGCGTCCTCCAGCCCAGGGTTGCCGCTTCGGCTACCCTGGGAAACGATGAACGCAAAC
>JBDTOI010000071.1:0-20126 GCA_039933315.1 Pyrinomonadaceae bacterium | reverse complement strand
CCACCGCCAATTGCAACCAATCGCCGAATAACATCCTCGGCGACGGCGTTAACCAGAACGAGAAGGCTTTCCGCACAACGTTCCCGTACCTGGCGTCGCCTTATGACGGGTACACGAATCCGTACCGGGGTCGCGAGTGCGCAGCGGACACAACTTCGCCGTGCCCGGTGCCGAGCCCGACACCGAGACCTTAGAGCCAGGGCTTCGCTAAGTTAAGCGGCGGCAGGCGGGATGGAAATCCACCAGCTGGTGCTTTAACCGGAAGGCTACCTTCGCTAAAGCCTTCAGCCAGGGGTTGGGGAGTGCCAATCCCCGCCCTGGCTTTTTACATTCGTGAATGGTGGGTCGCCGGATGGCGACGAGATTGAGCCCCCATTTTAGTTAATTTGTCAGGTACTTTTTTATGAGAGGGAGTCAGTAAATGAGAAAGATTTTATTCGCTATCACCTTAGTTGCGATTGCGCTTTCATTGTCTCTTAACGGAACGATTTATTCATCGCACGCCTCCAGTCACCGCGAGGCGCCGCTTATCATCGGCGATCCCCTGGCGGACAACACGGACCTTTATGCTTTTCGCAGTACCGAGTCGGGACGTGAAGGATTCGTGACGTTGATTGCCAACTATATTCCAGATCAATCACCGGGCGGTGGGCCACACTACTTCCGCTTTGACGATACTGTGCTTTACGAAATCAATATCGACAATACGGGCGACGGCGTTCAGGACATCACCTACCAATTTCGTTTCACCAATGAAACCAGGAACCCAGACACAGTGCTCGGCATGGCCGCGCCGAACGAAGCGCTGCAGGGGAGAGGCGGCATTGATCCGCTCATCACTTCGCTGCGAGATCCTGATTACAATGAGGTTCAGACTTACAGCGTGACTCGGGTGGACCGGCAAACGGGAAGTCGTGGGAGAGTGCTGGCCCAGGCGCTCATCACCCCCCCGAGCAATATCGGCTCGCGCACCACGCCGAATTACGAAGCTCTGGCACAGGAGGCGATATACAACCTGGCGGAAGGCGGCCGCGTCTTCGTTGGCCAACGCGACGAAGGTTTCTATATCGATGTCGCCGGGGTTTTCGATACCTTGAATCTGGATTCGATCAAAGAAAAGGGCGGTAAAGATGGACTGGCGGGTAAAAACGTAAGTTCCATCGCCATCGAAGTCCCGATTCGAAACCTCACGCGAAACGGTAGCACGCCGACCGATCCGACCGCCTCAGAAGCGGTGATCGGAGTGTGGGCCACTGCCAGCCGCCGTTCGATGGCCGTATTACGCGGGCAGAGTGGCTCGAAGGGATCGCGCAGCGACGGGTTCGTCCAGGTCTCGCGGCTCGGCAATCCGCTCGTCAACGAAGTCGTCATTCCCTTGAGACTGAAGGATGCCTTCAACGGATTATCTCCGAAAGATGATGCGGTCGCCGCGCCTTTCGTGCTCGATCCGCAACTGCCCAAACTGCTCAATGCAGTTTTCAAAATTGATATTCCGCCGGCTCCCCGCAACGATCTGGTTGCGATTTTTGCCACCGGCATCAAAGCCGGTTCAGTGCCGAACGCTCCTGCCTTTAATACATTCTTGTCGGATGGGAGCCCGCACGAAATGATGCGTCTCAACGTCGCTATTCCCACGAGCGCGAAACCGAATCGCCTGGGTCTTCTGGGGGGTGACCCGGCGGGACATCCGAATGGCCGGCGCGTGGGCGACGACGTAGTTGACATCGCGTTGCGCGCCATGGCCGGCGGCACTCCATTTACACCTGCCACTAACAAATCGCCGAATAACACTCTCGGCGATGGGGTGAGCGGAAACGACGTGCCTTATCTCGATCGCTTTCCTTATCTGGGAACACCGCATCCCGGCAATAAGTGAGGCGTGCGGGATTGGTCGTCGTGAAAATAGACTGAGCAATAAAGGGATGGGCGATAGGGTTAAACTTATCGCTCATCCCACTACCTGAAACAGGCTAAGGCAATTTATGAAACCGCTAAGACTGGCCATTTTATCGCTGACAGTTGTCGGCCTGCTCGCCGCCGCCGGCCTGGTTATTCGCGCCGTCTCGAACCGCTCGCAGCGATCCGCAGCCGCGCTGGGCTCGTCCGAAATCTTCCTTAATCAGGCAACGCCGGCCAACCGGCAGATTCGCGCGGCCCAGGGCGTCATCGAGCGCGCGCCTGCCGATGCTAAGGGCTACAACCTGCTCGCCGACGCTTTTATGCAAAAAGCACGCGAGACTGGCGACTTCAGTTTCAATGCTCGGGCTGAGGAGGCGCTGGCCCGTTCCGCGGAGGTTGCGCCGGAGCAATACGACGCGCTCAAACTCCGCGCCAAACTCCTTTTGACTTACCACCGGTTTGCGGAGGCGCTCGAAGTCTCGCGCCGCGCGCAAAAAATCAACCCACGCGACCACGACGTGTATGGCGCGATGACCGACGCTCTGGTCGAACTCGGCGAATACCCGGCAGCGGTCGAGGCGGCGCAGAGAATGGTTGACCTGCGCCCCGACACGGCGTCTTATTCGAGGGTCTCGTACCTGCGCGCGCTGCACGGCGACACAAAAGGCGCCATCGAGGCGATGCGGCTGGCAGCAGAATCTGCCAACCCGCAAAACCTCGAAAGTGTCGCGTGGTGCCGTGTTCACCTCGGCGATGAGCTGATGAACGCGGGCCGTCCGGCTGAGGCCGAGCGCGAGTATGATCGCGCCCGCTTCGTGTTTCCCGGCTCGCATCTCGCGCTGGCCGCAAAGGCGCGCGCGCGTCTTGCCGCCGGTGACGTGGAGGCTGCCATAGACTTCTACAAACTCGCGGTCGAGCGCGTCCCGCTGCCTGAATACGCCGCGGCGCTCGGCGATCTGTATACGAAGCTCAAGCGTGACGAGGAGGCGAAGCAGCAGTACAACCTCGTCGAGTTCATCGAGCGGACGGGCGCAGCGGGCGGCACCTACTCGCGCCAGCTGGCGCTCTTCTGGGCCGATCACGATCTGCGCCTGGACGAGGCGCTGGAGGCCGCCACGCGTGAGCGTGCCGCGCGCAAAGATATCTACGCCAGTGACCTATTGGCGTGGTGCCTGTACAAGAAGGGAAGATACGCGGACGCCAGGGCAGCGTCGGACGAATCGCTCAGGCTTGGCACGCGGGACCCGCGACTGCTCTACCACGCTGGGATGATCAGCACCGCGCTGGGCGACCGCCGTGGGGGCGTGAAGTATTTGAAGCAGGCGCTCGCAATCAACCCTTCGTTCGATGTTCTCCAGGCCGAAGTTGCGAGACGGACGCTCGGCGCCCCCGCCGAACTGAGGCCTGCGCTGAGATCGTGACGTTTGCGCTTACCTTGAGCGCTTTCGATAAATAAGTTCCATTGCCAGGGACGGATGTTGATGGCCATCATTAAGATATTGTCGCGCGGCGGGGCCCTGAGGACCGTATCTCTGCTCGTCTGGCTCGTCGCCAGCGGGTGGGGCGAAGCCGCCGTGGTCGCGCACCCGCTGGGAAATTTCACCGTTAATAATTTCGCGCGCATCCGCGTCGAGGCGGACGGTGTGCGCGTGCGCTATGTATTGGACATGGCAGAGATTCCCACGTATCAGGAATCTCAGACGATGGATCTAAACCATGACGGCAGCGTGTCGAATGATGAGTCTGTTGCCTATCTGGAGCGGCTCGCTCCGCGTCTGACTGAGGGCGTAGTGCTGACGAGCGACGGCGCCCGCATTCCTTTGCGGCTGGTCGCTAAAGCTGTTTCGCTGCAGCCGGGGGCGGGCGGCCTCACCACCTTGCGGATTGAGTGTGACT
Organism: Pyrinomonadaceae bacterium; assembly: GCA_039933315.1. Taxonomy (GTDB): domain Bacteria; phylum Acidobacteriota; class Blastocatellia; order Pyrinomonadales; family Pyrinomonadaceae; genus DASXRU01. The sequence continues at coordinate 16,331 of JBDTOI010000071.1, read as the reverse complement.
TTCAGGGCGTCATTCCGGAGAGCACGGGAACGGGCGGGACGCACCGCTTGCGCTTCGAGGACGAGAACTACCGCGACCGTATCGGCTGGCACGAGATCGTGGTCGACCAAGCGCCCGGCGTCGCCGTCTTCGACAGCTCGGCCTTCGGCTCCGCCGTCACTGACGAGTTGAGAACTTATCCACAGGATAACCTCGCAGCGCCACTTGACGAGCGCTCGGCGGAATTTTCGTGGACGCGCGGAGTAGCGCCCGCGGGTGCGGTGGCGCTTCGCACGCGCGACGGACGGCCCGCCGAACAGATGCGTGACCGCTTTGCCGAACTGATTAACGTGAAGGATCTGACGCCTCTCGCCGCTCTCTTCGGTCTGCTGCTGGCCGGAGGCCTGGGTGCACTGCACGCGATGTCGCCGGGCCATGGCAAGACGGTCGTGGGCGCTTACCTCGTCGGCTCGAAGGGCACTGCAAAGCACGCGGCCTTCCTCGGCCTGACGGTGACGCTGACGCACACGAGCAGCGTCTTCGCGTTGGGCTTGTTGACGCTCTTCGCGTCGCACTACGTTCTGCCCGAAAAACTTTTCCCCTACATCAGTCTCGTGTCGGGCGCGATAGTGCTGATCATGGGCCTGATGATCTTCGTCCGGCGATTGCGCGCCGCCTTCGGCCAGCCGGCGGCCGCGGCTCATCATCATTCGCACCAACACGGGGACGGCCACACGCACGCTGGCGCACCAGAGCATAATTACGAACCCGGACATCAACACGATGGCGGTACGGTCATGCACTCGCACGGCGGGCGCGAGCATTCGCACCTCCCGCCCGGGGCGGACGGCGGCCCCGTGACGTGGCGCAGCCTTCTGGCGCTGGGAGTGTCGGGCGGACTGTTGCCCTGCCCGTCAGCACTCGTAGTGATGTTGTCCGCTGTCTCGCTGGGCCGGGTCGGTTACGGTCTCGCGCTAATCTTAGCGTTCAGCCTCGGTCTCGCCGCCACGCTCACCGCCGTGGGCCTGCTCTTCGTCTACGCCAGCCGATTCGCGCTCGGGCGGCGAACGAGCGAGGGGCGCGTTATGAAAGTCCTGCCCGTGTTGAGCGCACTCGTCATCACTTGCGTCGGCGCGGTCATCTGTTACGAGGCGCTAGTCCAGGCGGGCATCAATCTCCCGGCGCTGGTAGTCCACGCCTTTGCCGGGGGCGGCGCGGAGGGTGCGGGGCCGGCACTGACTTCGGTTGGCGCGTTCGCCGTTCTCGGCCTCGGATTGGTATTTGGCCTTAAGCACGCCACTGAGGTCGATCACGTCGTCGCGGTCTCGACTATTGTCAGCGAGCACCGCAACCTCTGGCGCGCCGCTGTGGTCGGCGGGCTTTGGGGAGCTGGCCACACGGCCTCGCTGGTGGTGGTAGGTGTCTTTGTGTTGACCCTGCGGGTGGCAATCCCCGCAAGCGTCGCGGGCTGGCTGGAGTTCGGCGTCGCGCTAATGATTATCGCCCTTGGCGTCAACGCCTTTACGCGAGCGTTGCGCGGCCGGGTGGACGCGCACCTCCATCGTCATCAACATGCCGGCGTCGAGCATGCGCACGTACACTTTCACGAGCACCAGGCGAATGAAGCCGGAGAGGCCGGTGCCCACACGCACGCCATCACGCGAGTCGGTCTCAAGCCATTCGTAGTCGGGGCGATGCACGGGCTGGCCGGCTCGGCTGCGCTGACGCTGCTCGTCCTCGCGCAGATTAATTCTCTCGTGCTCGGGCTACTCTATCTTTTCGTCTTCGGCTTTGGCTCGATCATAGGGATGATGTTGATGTCAGGGTTGGTGGGCTTGCCCTTCGCGCTTGGCTCGCGCCGCGCCGGCGGGCTGAGCTACAGCTTACAGTTAATCGTCGGTGCGTTGAGCGTAGCTTTCGGCCTCTGGTACGCGTACAGTACCACCACCTTAAACGGGCTGATCTAGACGCCGCACGCGCGAGACGACGCGGGGCGAACCTAAGGTTGCGAATCCCTTCGCGTTAAAGGCCCGCTATCCAGGGGCGGAAAAGGGTACCGGCGACTCGGCATCATTGCTCTGTCTCAATGAGCGGGAAAAAGCGCAGGCAGTGAAACAGAAACTATTTTCCGTCGTTATTCCGACTTACAACTGCGGCCACAAGCTGGCGGCCACCATAGAGTCCGTACTGTCACAGCCGGAAGACCTGTACGAAATGATCCTCGTGGACGGCGGTTCGACGGACGAGACTCTGAGAGTTATCGAGCAGTACGGCAGAGACTTTACATTAATCTGCGAAGGCGACCAGGGCGTGTACGATGCATTCAATAAGGGCATCAGCATGTCATCGGGGCGGTACCTTCTTTTTCTTGGAGCGGGCGACCGCGTGAGGGAGGGTGTGCTGGCGCGGGCCGCCGAAGTTCTGCCTGAAGGTAAATTGTCTTTTGCCTACGGTGACGCTTACTTCGTACGGGACGACCGGTATCACGGCGGCGTATTCCCTAAAAAAGATTTCATCGGTAGTAATATCTGCCAACAGGCGATCTTTTATGAGAGAAGTATTTTTGACGTGCTGGGCGGCTTCGACCTCAAATACAAGGTAGGCGCTGACCGGGTATTTAACATGAGGTGTTTCGCGGACCCGCGCGTGCGCAAGATTTACCTCGGCCTCGTCATCGCCGACTTCGAGGGTGGGGGCATCAGCGACACCCACGAGGACCCTGTCTTTAACAAGGAATTGCCCGGACTGATTAGGAAGTACGTGGGGATGAGCGAATACCTTCGCAACGGAATTTATCTCAGCAGAGTTACTTTCTACTACTTCAGACACAAGTTGGCCGACTCCATAAAGGGAGCCACGCGGCTGCCCGCCTCCTGGCTCAGGCTGCAGAAGCCTTATGACGTTGTGAGAAGGGTGCTAACTCGGCGCGATGAGGCGCTCAACGCGGAGTTGGCCGCAAACAGTTCGCGGCGTCAGATCAAACGCATACGTTTCACCTCACGCTGAACGATTTGTAGGGGTGGCACTCCGTGGCCACCCCTTTGTTGACTTGCGACATGGTTCGAGGGGTTGCGGAAGCGCTAAGGGGGGCGGCCACGGAGTGCCGCCCCTACAATCAACTCGTCCGCGGATCGCCGCCGGAGTAAATCTAGAAGCACATGTGCGGTATCAGCGGATTAATTAGCCGGACACCAATCACGAACGAAGACGCTGCCCGGACTGCGAAGATGAGCCGCGCTCTGATTCACCGTGGTCCTGACGACGAGGGCGAATACCGCGCTGCGCATGTCGTGCTCGCCGCTCGACGTCTCTCAATAATCGATCTCGAAGGTGGACGCCAGCCGCTTTACAACGAAGACCGCTCGCTCGCGCTCGTTGCCAATGGTGAAATCTACAACCATGTCGACCTGCGTATTTACCTCGAGCGACGCGGGCATCGCTTTAGTACCGATAGTGACTGTGAGACGATTTTGCATAGCTACGCAGAGGACGGAGTTGATTGCGTTCACCGCCTGCGCGGCATGTTTGCTTTCGCACTATGGGATGAAAAGCGGAGGCGGCTTTTGCTGGCGCGGGACCCGATGGGTGAAAAGCCCATTTATCTCTATGAGCGGCCCGGAAGCATACTCTTCGCCTCCGAAATGAAAGCTTTGCTGCGATCGGGATCGGTACCTTTTGAGTTGGATCCCGCGGCCATCGATTGCTACTTCCACTATCAATACGTGCCAGAACCACGAACGGCGATCAAGGGCGTGCGCAAAATGCCTGCGGCGCACCTGCTCACCATTGATCTCGAGGCATGGCGGGTTGAGGAGAAGTGTTACTGGAGAATGGAAGACGCGCCCCCGATCGAAGGGGACGCGCCTAAACTCATTCGTCGGGAGTTGGACAATGTGGGGCGGCTCGTGACTCAGGCAGATGTACCGGTGGGCGTGGCCCTCAGCGGCGGGTTGGATTCAAGCACAGTTGCCGCTTTTGCAGCCCGTCATTACCCCGGCGAACTTCATGCTTTCAGCATTGGGTACGAGGGCCGACCCGAAGAGTGTGACGAACGCGCAGATGCCCGGGATTTAGCTGACCATCTTGGTCTGCATTTCCACGAGGCCGAGGTGACCACGGAGGAGGTCGTAGACTTCTTTACGGAACTGCAGTTTTGGAGGGATGACCCCATCGCCGATTATGCCGGCCACTCTTACCACGCGGTGATGAAACTGGCTCGCGAGCAGGGCGTTCCGGTGGTCTTGCAGGGTCAGGGCGGCGATGAACTATTCTGGGGCTATCCACAACTGCGACAGGCGGCGCGCGAGACCCTGGCGAAGCAAACACTCGCCAAAGGAGTTTTCAGCGCCATGCCTCAGTACCTTTCGCTGGGCGCCCCGGCAAATCTTTCGCCAGGTGCAATATCTGCCTGGACCCGCGACTTCGGCGGTATCCGCTCCGGCTTGCGCAGAATGCGAAATCATCGTACGACTCCTCCAGATCAGATGGTGTTTTACGACCTGTCGCCGGATTTTAGCGCCGCCGCCGCTGAAACGCCCGAACTCTATGGCAAAGAGTTCGCCCTGCAACTTGGTGAAGGTGATGCCAGCGACCTATTTACCTTGCCTTCTCCCTGGCCCAGAGTGGATGTGACCCTCACGCGCCTGGTCAGCGACACCTACCTTCGCAGCAACGGCGTTACCCAGGGAGACCGCCTGGCGATGGCCTCTTCCGTAGAAATGCGTCTCCCTTTCCTGGATCGCGAGCTGGTGGAGACCGTCATTGGCCTGCGCAAGGCGCATTCAGATGTATTACTGCCGGCGAAGGAATGGCTGAGACGCGCGGTTGATGGTGTTTTGCCCGAATGGGTCCTGGATCGGCCCAAGCGGGGTTTTGCTCCCCCCGTAGCCGATTGGCACGCCGCAATATTCTCAGCCCATGGTGGTTCTTTACGCGATGGCTACCTCGTGCAGTCGGGAGTGTTAAGCCATGAGAGCGCTGATCGCCTGGCTGACGGTCCATTTCCTCCCGGGCTCACGAGCCCGGTTTCTTTTAAGGCACTTGTCCTCGAACATTGGTGTCGTCGCATGAGTGAAGTGGTAGATGGCGCACACCGCGCCCTTAGTCACGCACAGCAACTCTGAGTGCGAGTGCTACTGCCTCTCTGGACGATCCGGATAGCGAACGATAGGGTGGGATGAAAAGACTACGAGTAGCGATCAATGCCCAACTTATGCCGGATGGTCCCTCCGGCGGCGCCGTCACCGCGTTGCGCGCGTTGGCAGCGCTGGCTGAGTTAGAAGACGGAGATGAAGAATACGTTTTTATAGGGCCCTATGAAGACCCGGAGTGGATGCGACCCCTGCTCCTGCCCGGCTCGCGAATCGTGGCCGGACCGAAGTTTGGGCCCGCCGCCGGCTCGAGGTTTAATCGCCTCGAATCATTCAAGCGAAGGCTCGGTCCGTTGCGTCCTGTGGCGCGTGGGATAAAACAATTTGTGGCCGGACAGGCACAGACCCGGGTCGCGGCAGTTTCGTCGAAATCTGACTTAGCAACGCAAATCGCACCTTCCACGCCGCGAAGTTTTTTCCAGAGTCTGGAATGTGATGTGATTCATTTCCCGTTTCAGTCCTTTGAAGCGTGCGGTGTTCCCAGTGTTTTCAACCCCCACGACTTGCAGCACCTTCACTTCTCGGAATTTTTCACGCCCGCTGAAATCTCACGTCGCGAGAATCTCTATCCAGCGGCTTGCCGTGCGGCCCACACCGTGGTGGTCGCTTCGCAATTCGTCAAGCGCGACGTAGTCGAACGTTACGGCGTGGAATCCAAAAGAGTGCAGGTGATTCCCTGGGCCCCGCCGCCTTTGCCGCAACTCCCGAAGGAAACGGATGAGGTCACCATCCGGCCGCTCCTAAGAAAATATAAACTAGCAGATGGGCCATTTGCTCTTTATCCTGCGATGACCTGGGAGCATAAGAACCACCTTCGGCTGTTGGAAGCAGTGGCCTATCTCCGCGATCGAGAGGCGTTGGATGTGCGCGTCATTTGTACCGGCTCCAGGACTGACTTTTGGCCCCGCATTGAGCGGAGATTGAATGAGCTGGGACTTAACGACGTCGTAAAGTTTCCGGGGCTCGTTCCATTTGATGAGTTGAATGCACTCTACCGGGCCGCGCAGTTTGTTTTTGTGCCAACATTGTTCGAAGCAGCCAGCGCGCCGGTGTTCGAGGCATGGCAGCACGGCGCGGCGGTCGCGTGCTCGACGGTAACGTCGTTGCCCGAGCAGGTGGCGGACGCGGCGTTCCTATTCGATCCGTTCTCAGTGCAGGAGATCGCATCCGCACTCGCGCGCATGACCACCGACCTTAGGTTGCGCGAGGATTTGAGACTGCGGGGAACGCGACGCTTGAAAGACTTCAGTTTGGAGCGCACGGCTAAGGCGTACCGCGCGGTCTATCGCCAGGCTGCCGGGCGAAGGCTCAATGAGGAAGATCGCGAAATTCTGGAGTGGGATTGGATGCAGGGATCCGGACCAGAGATCGAGGTGCGGGGATGAGCGAACGGTTTATCCCTATTGCGGCTCCCGTGCTGGCAGGCAACGAGAAGGCTTATGTGCTCGACTGCATCGAGTCTTCGTGGATTTCATCCGCCGGTAAATATGTCGAGCGGTTCGAGCGCGCCTTTGCCGATTTCTGCGGAGTGCGTCATGCCGTCTCATGCAATAGCGGAACTGCCGCGCTGCATGTAGCGCTGCTGGCGCTCGGTGTCGGGCCAGGCGATGAAGTGATTGTGCCGACGCTGACCTTTGTCGCGACTGCTAACGCCGTAACCTATTGTGGCGCCCGTCCCCGCTTCGTGGACATCGAGCCGGACACCTGGACAATTGATCCTGGTTTGATCGAAGCGAAGATCACTGCGCGCACTAAAGCCATCATACCCGTACACCTCTACGGCCACGTGGCCAACATGGACGCGATAACTGAGATTGCCCGCAGGCACAATCTGTTTGTGGTCGAGGATGCGGCGGAGGCGCACGGGGCGGAGCTTCGCGGCCGGCGGGTGGGCTCGCTCAGCGAGGTGGCAGCCTTTAGTTTCTATGGCAACAAGATTGTTTCCTGCGGAGAGGGCGGCATGGTGGTTACCGACTCAGAGGAGCTTGGTCGATACGCGGCCCAACTCCGGGGGCAGGGAATGGATTCAAAGCAACGGTACTGGTTCCCAATCATTGGTTATAACTATCGCATGGCGAATCTGCCGGCGGCGATCGGACTCGCCCAACTCGAACGCGTCGACTGGCACCTCAGCCGGCGGCGAGAGGTTGCGGCGTGGTACCGGGATATCCTGCGCGACGCGCCCGGCATCAGTTGGCAGGCGGAAAAAGCCGGTAGAGAAAACGTTGACTGGTTGTTCACGATAATGCTGGAAGGGCCGATTCGAGCGAGCCGCGATGACGTAATGGCCGGGCTTTTCAAACGCGGGGTCGAAACACGCCCGGTATTTTACCCGATGCATATCCTCCCGCCGTATCGGGAAATGGGACAAGAGGATGGCAGCTTTCCGTTGGCAGAGCGGGTGGCGCGCTCGGGGCTCAGCCTGCCGACCTGGGCAGGACTCCAGCGCGAGGATGTAGTTTATGTGTGCGATGCCCTGCGCGAATGCCTGGGTCAAGGGCGCAGCTCGGGGATTAGTGACCTGGATTTTGCGCAGCACGGATGAGAATCGAATTCACAAACGGACGATAGGGGGGTAATGAAACCGATAATAATTCTAAGAAGAGTAGGCGGCCTGGCAATCCTGGGCAGCATTGTTTGCGCAGTTATGCTTTCCGGCTGTGGCAGCGGAGCCGGAGACAAATCCGCACCGGCCAACGCTGCAGCCGGCAAAGAGGGCAGCGCGATCCCGGTTAATAGCGCCAGTCCGGCATCCGGAGCAACTACTACGGGCAATGTGTTGGCGCCCGGGGAAACCCAGAAACCCGACACTCGAAACAACGAGAACCCGCGGGCTGCCACTGTTACCAAGGCCCAAATCGGTACCGGGGGCAGCGACTTTTTCATATTCACGCAAGCACGCGCCGCCCTGGGCGCCGATGCGGAGTTAAAGGCGGCTAATATCACCATTGATGTTAAGGCGGGAGTCCTGACGCTGAGCGGCACCGTCGCAAACGCGGCCCAAAAGTCGAAGGCTGAACAAACGCTGCGCGCACTCAGTGGCGTGAAAGCAGTAAAGAATCAGCTTCGAACTTCCACTTGAAAATAAGAAATTGCACATCGAGAGCGTGGAGGAGTTTCGACCGGTCCAGTAGGGAATTATTTTAAGGAGATATGATGGGATCGATGAGAATTTACTTTTTCGTTTTGTTTACCTGCATTCTGATGTGTGCAGTCTCTCCGGCGATCATCGTTACGGCCCAGGAGAAAGAGAAGCAGAAGCCCGGTACGACGGTTGACACCTGGCGGCAATCACTTCCGCCGCAGGCCGAGACGCCGAGATCGGCGGAAGAAATGCCTGGAGTCGCTGCCCTGGCGCCCTCCAGCGATGAAACGCGGAAGATTTTGCTGTCACTCGAAAAGGGGTTGATGGAGTCACTGAAGGTACGCGATGCGGATTCGCTGGGCCTCATCGTTGCCAGCGATTTCATGTTTGCTAATCCCCGTTTGGCCGGGGTCAGTGACAGGTCCAGATACCTGGAACATGTCCTCCGCGACATGAAGCTGACTTCGTATGAATTTGAGAACACGACGGTCCGAGTCTTCGGTAGGACGGCCATTGTCACAGGCTTGCTGAAGCAAAGCGCCATCGTTGCCGGGATGGACTGGAGTGGCACGTATCTCCTGACGGATGTTTGGATCAGTCGCGATGGGATTTGGCGAGTTGTCAGCCGTCACGAAAGTCCTTTGCCGGAGAATAAGTAACCGGGGTTGGTCCAGCTGGGCAGACAATGAGTTTAAGCTTAAGAGGAAAAACCATTTTCTTCCTCGGCTGCCTGGCGGCCGTTTCCCTGTGCAGCCTTCAATCACTTGCTGCTCAGAACCTGACTTTTGCAGACATAAAGAAACTGCCGGTGCCCCCGGGGGCCCATCTGGTCTCCTACGGAAACGATCCTTCTCAGTTTGGTGAGTTGCGGTTGCCGCAGAGGAAAGGACCTTATCCGGTTGTGGTGGTGATTCACGGGGGTTGCTGGTACTCAGAGTATTCGCTCAGTCATATTGCGAATTTCAATGCCAGCCTTACCCGGTTGGGTGTAGCAACATGGAGCCTGGAATATCGTCGCATAGGGAATCCCGGAGCCGGGTTCCCGGGCACCTTTGCCGACGTTGCCAGTGGTACGGATTATCTGCGGGTTCTGGCGCGCTCATATCCTCTCGATCTTAAGCGCGTCATAGTAATTGGCCACTCTGCCGGTGGGCAGTTGGCCCTCTGGTTGGCCGCGCGGCCTCGTTTAGCGAAAGATAGTCTTTTGTACTCCAACTATCCTTTGCGTTTGCGAGGGATCGTTTCGCTGGCCGGCATTACGGATCTGCGAAGGTATCGACCAAACTGCGGCGAAGCTGTAAACAAGCTGCTGGGCGGACCACCAGAAGAATTTCCGTACAGATATGAACAGACCTCGCCTATTGAGCTGTTGCCGCTCAAAGTCGAACAGCACTTGATACACGGCGCGCTTGATAATATTGTGCTCGCTGATTTCAGTAGAGACTATGAGACTGCCGCGAGGAAGCAAGGAGACCGTGTCCGACTCACTATCGTCGCCAACGCCGGGCACTTCGATTTGATCGCTCCTCAATCTTCGGCCTGGCCGGCGGTGGAGAAGGCGGTACGGTCCTTGTTGATGGTAAAGACACGCCATCAGCGAACGTCTCCTTAGGTCGGGGAACACCACCGCTGAAAGCGGGCCGATCAGGAGTTAAGGGAGTCGGAAAGTTATAGCCAGCTGCGAGATCCTGTGCGGAGACTCAAGCCCATCCTCAAATATCTATTGGCAGCTTTCTTCGTGCTGGCGGGCTTCAACCATTTCATCAGCCCTACCTTCTATCTAAAGATCATGCCCTCTTATCTACCATGGCATCTGCTGCTCGTTTATCTCAGCGGCCTTTTTGAAATTGTTCTGGGTATATTGCTTCTGCTAAGGGCGTTTACGCACATTGCAGCCTGGGGACTGATCGCCCTGCTGATCGCTGTCTTTCCCGCCAATATCCATATGGCAGTCAACCATGGGCTTTTTCCAGAGTATAGCGGCGTTGTTTTGTGGTTAAGGCTGCCGCTGCAATTTGCGTTGATGGCCCTCGCTTATTGGTACACATTCCCCGTTGTTCCGCGGGCGCCAAGTGGGGACGCTACCGCTGCCTGACATTCTGAGAAGTCCTGGCTAACCATGTGAGGAGCATGACGGTCAACGTGTCTTCGACGCGTAGCGTCGGTATGAATTTAGCCCGGCCTCTCAAGGGCAACAATATACTTGGCTCATCAATGTCCGACATGCTTCAGCTTGTCGTCTAGCTTGGGAACTCTCAATGTGGGACGTTACGGGTAGTATCATTGCTGAGTGTTTGCGAATCGCGACGACAAGCTAAAGCATGTCGGACATTGATGACCAAGGTATATTGTTACCGTCAGGACTGAGCCAATAAACAACTAAGGCTTTGTGTACTGCCTGAGCTGCTCGTTAGGCTTTTTGGGATTATAAGGCCCCTGCTCGGGCCCGTACCCGCTCTTCTCCCTGATCAACCTCAATGACACTGTGGACGGCTGACCACTCTTGATTGAGAATTTGCGGTTAGCGGATTTGTACCCCGGAACGGTCACGGAGACTTCATAATCACCTTCATCTAAGTTGACGTTTGTGCCGCTCAAGGTCGTTTCGCCCTGACCCTTGCTGAGGTTGCGAAGGGTGAGCCTCGCGTTTGCACCGACTTGCTTGCCATCCTCCGCGTCTATCAGATTCAGGCTAAGTGATCCTTTAGACACCTTCGCCTCAGTCTGGACCGGCGCCACACTCTCAAACCAGATCTCGAATTGGCCGGGCGGCACTTTGGTGGATTGCTCCAAGCCCGTAATTCGCCTTGGGTTCCACTTGCCCGCCCTGGCGTTGTTGAGCATTGTCACAATCTCCTGCGGCGCAGGGAAGCCGGGATCCGAATCGCGGAAGTACCGGAGTTGGTTGCTCTTCACACCCTTGTCCCCGACATTCAGAATCTTGGGCACCAGGTAACCTTTCTTCTTCAACAGACCGGCGATCTGTTGAGCCTGGGCACGCTGGCTCTCGTCGGATATGTGTATGAAGAAGCGGGCGGGGAGCTGCTGGGCCAGGGTGTCGTTAGTCTGTGCTGCCTGAACCAAAGTTTGAGTGACGGTTGGATTGGTCTGCGCGGTCTGCAAGACGAGGTCATACCCGGCTTGTCGTACCCGCTTATCCTGGCTGGCAAGAGCGGGCTGGATCGCCGCGAACGCCAGGTCAGAGCTGAGTTTCTTATCGTTTACCAGTTCCTCGACCTGCTTGATACCCTTCAGGCTTTCGTCCGGATTCTGACTGGTAACTAGCTTGAGCGAGTTAAGTATCTGTTCTGTTTGTTCCTGGCTGGCCTGCGCCCTGGCCTCGGCTGCAGCCAAACGCCGGTATTGCCGGTAGGCAACAATTCCGAGGATGATCACAGCAATCATCAGCAGGATCATCGCCGTCAGCAAGCGCCTGAGTAATCTCCCGCGACGTTCCTCGGCCTCCAGCCTTGCCACCGCCAGGGCCCGTTCTTCTTCTAACTTTTGCTGGGCCTCCTGGGCCAAACGGCGCTCCTCAGCCGATTTGTGCCTGGCCACGCTCTCCTTGATCCAGGGCACAAGGTATTCGCTCGTAATCTCGTAGAAGTAAATGCTGTGCCGGGGTTCGCGACGCACAATCTGGCTGCGCGAAAGGGCGGTGAGGGCGGCGCGGCACTGTGTGCGGTCCACCCCGAATTGTGCGCTGCGACTCATCAGGTCATCTTCAGAGATTATGTTGCGCGTGTTTGAGGCGGTGATCATGTGGGATAGCAGGATTATCGCCGCAGTCCGCTCATCCGGCGTGAAGTGCTCGAACACGTCGGTGCCATAGTCCTTCAGTAGTCCCTCAAGGCCATCCCGGGCGAACATTTTCTCCGGATCACGCGCGTGCCATAAGCGCTGGCAGACAATCTGCAACTCGGTAAGGTTCGCGGTGTCGCCCTCGCTGCGACGGCCCAATGCGGCGGCGATTTTCTGCGCCAGCGGCTCGCTGATCTCGGAACTGCCATCTTCGGAATGTTTCAGGAAATGGGCGCGCAAAGCGGGATCGTTGAACGGCGCCCGGATGATTTGCGGCAACTGAGCGATCGCCGGTGGCAATAAGCGCTGCGCCTGATCCAGGAGTTCAGGACAATGGTCAAACAGGATGCTTAATTTGGCCAGGTAGTCTTCGCGGAAGGCGAACAGGATCTTGATTGGCAGAGTATCGTCCTGAATAAACTCGACCAGCATGTTAAGAATGTCTCGCTGCGCCGCCGGCACTTGTTCCAGGGCCCGCCTGGTCTCTTCACTCGTGCCCACACGCTGCGCCTCTTCAAACAGGGTAATAAACTCTTCGAACTGATCGAAGATCAGTAGCGGCCGCGGCGTGGTGCGTGGCGCGCGAAAAAGCTCACCTGAATCAGCTTCGTCAGGAGCCTGGCGAAACGATTCCAGGCGGGCGCGGAAGTCAGCCAGCGATAACTCGATACTCTCCGCCGCCGTGTCGGTGTCAGCCGCGGCGAAGTTCGATGGCAGGTAGGTAGCCGGGTCTTCTGGCCCGGACATGCGTATCCGTTCGACTTTGATTTCGCGCCCGGCAAAGGGCTGTACGCGCAAACGATCGGGCAGATAGTTTTCTTTGATTGCCTGGGGTAACAATCCGGCGTTGACGAGGGACGACTTGCCCGTGCCGGAATCGCCGTACAGGAGAACCGCGCGGTAAAGCGTGACGTTCGACAGGAGTGTCCAGGTCTCCTCTTCGCGGGCAGCGAAAATCTGCTGGTCGATAAAGCGGAATGGCTGGATGCCACGGTAGGGAGCTTCCGGTAGGGGCGGCGCCACGACTGCGGTGGTCATTTCGGCATCTCCTCGCCCGTCACTGCCTTGTAAAGGTCGGGCACGAAGTCCCAAAGATTCTTCTCAATGAAACTGACGATTTGCTGGTTTTCCATAGAGGCACGAATCAGGACGTCAGGCCTCAGATCCACGGCATAAGACGCCGGGATGTTTGCCCGATCCATTTTCCAGCGCAGCGTCTTGAAGAGCAGTCGCAGGTTGTAATCGCTGAGGCGGTAGCCGATGAACAACGTGGGCCACTTGATCAGGTGGGTCAGCACATTCTTCCCCACCGGGTGATAAGGGTGCTTGTCGCCCATGCGCAGGACGAACTGAATGTAGTCCTCATCGGTGATAACGATTGACTCGGCCTGATCCAGATCGCCATGAATTTTCAACATGTACGGGCGAGCTTGCGAGGGCTCGGGCGAACAGTCGTTAGTGCGCACTGTGCTCTTCGGCGAATAGACACATTTATCGAAGTTAGCTTTTGTGGCAGTGACTTCGGCCTCGGATTTCTGATCTTTGCGCGCTCGCTCCTGGGCGATTTGCGTTAGAGCGCGTTCATAAAGCTGATCGTAGTTGGTCGTGATTATGATGGGAAAACCGAGGCGGGCCAGAGCGCGCAGTATCGGCGACGGCTCCCGGTCCTTGTGCACGGCATCGCGAACCTCGCGCACCAGTTCCGAGCGAAACCCCGCCTGCCACTCGTAGTACCAGGACACGCGTTGCAGGTTCCAGCGATCCTGATCGGCCGGGTAACCACACTCGGTGGCTAGAAGATCGGATAACTGGCCACCGATCGGCGGGCACTTGCTAGCCGGATAATCGTACAGCGATCCGCTGGGAGAGGGAGCGTGAATGGCCGAACCAAGAAAAAGGATGCACTCCTTCCGTTGCACCATCTCGCCAATATTCCGCACGCGCATTTCGTACTGCCGTTGCCTGAGCGCGGCTGCCGCATCGGGCGGATTTGGATTGGAAGAAAGGTTGGCTTCGGTAGAGGACATCATTGCTCCTTTGCGCGCGATCGGGAAGCGTCGATTAAGGAAGAACGGATTGATCCGTGGGCGCTGATCCAGATAGTGAAAAGCGGTGCTGGAAATGATCCCACAGGGCGCAACGGTGGAACACCCTGTTACTGGAAGAGCAGCAAACTTTTACGTCAAATCACGGTTTCAGTCAATGATGGCACGGCTATCGTCTCGAAAAAGGAACGAGACATTGTGCCCTGCGGTGCAAAAGCGAGCGTCAAGGCGCCGCCTATCGAATTCAACTGTTCATGTAGCGCCAGGTTGGATACAATCCCTCTCACTATGACACGACGAGTTCTCTTATATCCGGGCGACGACGGCTTTGTTGTTGCCGAAGTTCCGAGTCTTCCTGGTTGCATCAGCCAGGGTAAGACCCGAGACGAAGCCCTTGCTAACGTGCGTGAGGCGATTTCGTTGCATGAGGAAGTGTTGCGTGAACGCGGCGAGCCCTTACCTGACGATCGTGTTGAGCTGGTTGAGGTCGCTGCGTGAGCAAGCTGCCGGTCGTTTCCGGCGCCCTATGTGTTAAGGCGCTGGTTAAGATTGGCTTTGTTGTTTACCGCTAACGCGGTAGCCATATCACGATGGTGCGAACCGCTCCGCCCTGCTCAAACCACCATCCCAAATCACAAGGAACTCGACCGGGGCACGCTGCGCGCAATCATCCGACAGGCCGGTCTCACCGTAGAAGAGTTCCTCGCGCTGCTCTGATCAAGGGATTGCAGCGTTCAAAACGCTGCGACCTACAAGCGGGGAACACTCTCGCCCGGCGCGACGGTGATTGACTTGAAACTCGACATGCGGACCAGACCCGGCGCAGCGCCTTTTGGCTTGGAGAGGAATTTACGTAGCGCGTAATGCACGCTTACTTTCGCATCCTTGCGCGCATGGCAGAATTGGCCGGCTAACTGCGCGGCTTCGATAATTGTGCGATGCGGTACTTCCTTGCGCGTCGGATTACGTACGATGACGTGCGATCCGGGGTAGTCAGCAGCATGGAGCCAAAGATCATAGGGCCGCGCCACTTTAAAAGTCAGGTGATCGTTGTCGCGCGCCGCGCGTCCTACCAGAATCTCGTACCCGTCGGTTGATACATAGCGACGCACGCCGGGGATTTTGGGTTCGGGCTTGCGCTTACGAGACCCACCTGCGGCGGATGATAATGACCTTGATCCTTGCGCCCCGGGCGGTACCGAGTGATCACCGGTAAATCTATCCAGCGCTGCTTCGTCACCTTCGGCAACGATTTTCTCCAGCGCGCTTTGTCTTGATTCCAGACTTTCCAATTCGGTTTGTGCAGACTCTATGCGTTTGGCAATTTCCAGTGCGGCACGTTTTGACTTCGCGTAGCGGGCAAAGCGACGCGCGGCCTCATCCGGCAAACTCGACTCCGCGGCAACCTCAACTTCGACCACAGGTGTGTCCTCGGTGAAGTAATCGATTAGTTGCACTGTGTCTCCGTGCCGTTTCGCAGTGGAAATATTGGCGAGCAGGAGATCGCCAATCCGCTTGTGCTCCCCGCTGTCCGATTGTGCAGCCAGGTCTTGCGTGAGTTGGCGCAGGAGCTTTTGCTTCTGCGAGGTCTTCTTGCGCAAGTTCGTGCGGGCAGCTGAAACCTTCGCCGCAAATGTCCGCGTCTCTGTCAGCCCGGTGTAATAGGCGTCAGCAGCCTCCGAGAGGGATTTGAAGTCGCCCTGTTTCAGGGCCTCTTTCTGGTCACGAGCCACTGCGCTTGCCCCGTGGGTGGGAGGCAGGTAAGTCTGGCCCGGAGCCTGCCCCTGGCCGCGTCCGGGACGAAGGGCGCGAATGATCATGCCCGACTGGTCGAGCAGGAAAAGGTTCGCTGCCCGGCCGGTTAACTGCGCCGCCAGCGTACGCGCAACCTCTTCGCCTAGATCATTTCTACCCGAAAAGCCGAAACGAACGATGCGATCTGCCGGATCTTTCTGAACGGATTCAACGCGCGTGTGGCTGAGCTCACTTTTAAGGCCCTGAGCAAACGAGGACAGCCCGATCGACTGCTTTTCCAGTTCAGCAACTCGACGCTTGATCATGTGCAGGCGAGGCTGACCAGGTTCAGCAGAGATAAGCAGATAGCTTTTGTCGCGTGCGTGAAAATCGATAGCGAGCGAAAGCTCTGAGAGTTGGAAGATTTTGCCCGGCGCATGGCCCTTCAGCGCCGGAGCGATCTCCTGGACGATGGCGTGGATAGTTTGGTCGTCCATGTCAGAACCGCCTGCGGTAGCGGGCGGGCCCTTCGATTGC
>JBDTOI010000070.1:0-20205 GCA_039933315.1 Pyrinomonadaceae bacterium | reverse complement strand
CCGGCCACGATGCAGGTCTTTTCATCTGCCAGGGCGTCCACATCAAACTCGGCTGCCTGCTCCAGAAACTTGTCAATCAACACCGGGCGATCAGGCGAGAAATCAACCGCATTGCGAACGTATTCGTCCAGACTATCCTCGTCATAAACGATCGCCATCGCGCGCCCGCCCAGCACATAACTGGGACGAACCAAAACCGGATAACCGATCCGATCGGCAATTTGTTTTGCTTCTTCGCTGGTCGCCGCCATCCCGTTTTCCGGTTGCGGTATGCCTAACTCGTTCAGCAAAGCGCCGAAGCGTTTTCGATCCTCGGCCAGGTCAATTGAATCCGGCGGTGTGCCGATGATGGGCACGCCTGCTTCGTGCAGGCGCATCGCGAGGTTCAGAGGAGTTTGGCCGCCAAACTGGACGATTACTCCTTCGGGCTTTTCCACGTCGATGATGTTCATCACATCCTCGTAAGTTAGCGGCTCGAAGTATAAACGGTCCGAAGTGTCGTAATCGGTCGAGACGGTTTCCGGATTGCAGTTGACCATGATGGTCTCGAAGCCCGCCTCGCGCAGAGCAAACGACGCGTGACAGCAGCAGTAATCAAACTCAATTCCCTGCCCGATCCGGTTAGGCCCCGATCCCAGAATCATTATCTTGCGCGCAGTGGTGGGCGCGGACTCATCTTCAGTCTCGTACGTCGAATACAAATACGGGGTGAAGGATTCAAACTCAGCCCCGCAGGTGTCCACGCGCTTGTAAACCGGAACCAGACCCAGCTGCTTGCGATACGTTCGCACTTCGTCTTCAGTGCGATTGGTTAAGTAAGCCAGACGGCGATCCGACAGAGCGACTTCCTTAAACGTGCGCAGTGTTTCCAGAGGTATGTCCTCCAACACCTTGCCCTCGACATCTTCCTGGATCTGCATCACTTGCTGAAGTTGATCCAGAAACCATGGATCGATACGCGACAGACGATGAATCTCTTCGAGCGACCAGCCGTGCTGTAACGCATAGGTAATGTAGGAAAACCGTTGAGAGTTTGGTCGCGCCAGTTTCCTTTGCAGCTCGTCATCCGATACGTCTTCAAGACGCAAGGGCTTCACCGCTTCCAGCGATCGCAGGCCTTTGAAGAGCGCTTCTTTGAAAGTTCTGCCGATGGCCATGACCTCGCCGACTGACTTCATCTGCGTACCCAAAACGTCTTCGGCTTCGCGGAATTTCTCGAAGTCCCACTTGGGAATTTTAGCCACCACGTAATCAATGGTTGGTTCAAAAGACGCCGGCGTTTTCTTTGTGATGTCGTTGGGAATCTCATCGAGCGTGTAACCAACCGCGAGCTTGGCGGCGATCTTTGCAATAGGAAAGCCGGTTGCCTTGGACGCCAGTGCCGAGGAACGCGAGACCCGCGGGTTCATTTCGATGATGCGAATGTCACCGTTCTCAGGATTAACAGCGAACTGGATGTTCGAACCGCCGGTCTCCACCCCGACCTTGCGAATCACCGCGATGGCCATGTCGCGCAGCTTTTGATACTCGACGTCGGTCAAGGTTTGCACCGGCGCGACCGTGATGGAATCGCCGGTGTGCACGCCCATGGGATCAAAGTTTTCAATCGAACAGATAATGACGACGTTGTCGGCCAGATCGCGCATCACCTCCAGTTCAAATTCCTTCCAGCCGAGGATCGATTCTTCGATCAGTACTTCGTGCATCGGCGACGCCGCCAGGCCACCGCGCACCAACTCCTCAAATTCTTCCGGGTTGTAGGCAATGCCGCCGCCAGTACCACCCATGGTGAAAGAGGGTCGAATGATGGCCGGGTAAGCGGTCTCTTTAACAATTTCCTGCCCTTCATCCCAGGAACGGGCGAATCCACCTCGGGGCATCGGCAGACCGGCTTCATCCATCGCGTGTTTGAAGAGCCGCCGATCTTCGGCCACCTTGACGGCGTCGCGCTTGGCGCCAATCAACTCGACGCCGCATTCATCCAGCACGCCGGCATCTGACAGCGCGATTGCCAGGTTGAGAGCGGTCTGCCCCCCCACCGTGGGTAACAACGCGTCCGGTCTTTCTTTGCGAATTATGGCGGCGACAGATTCGACGGTAAGAGGTTCGATGTAGGTGACGTCGGCGGTCTCCGGATCCGTCATGATCGTGGCGGGATTCGAATTGACCAGCACGACGTGGTAGCCCTCCTGCCTGAGGGCCTTGCAAGCCTGCGTGCCGGAGTAATCAAACTCGCAGGCTTGTCCAATTACAATAGGGCCGGAACCGATGATCAGAATTTTGCGAATGTCTGTGCGCTTGGGCATCTAAACGTGGGGCGGAGTTCCTCGCAGCCGGTTTCTTGATCTGGATCGTGAATCGCCTCATTATACATAACGATTTCTCGCAGAACGAACGGCAGTTCGCAAATGCGCGGGCAACCAGACATGAAACGTCTTGTCTTCATAACTTTCATCGGCCTAATAGCCGCTGTTTCAGTCACGCCGGGGCAAACTCTGCGCCAGGGGCAGGGATACAACGACCGCGGCCTCTTGCGGCAGAGTCAGGGTGACGTCGATGGCGCCATTGAGGACTTCACGCGCGCGATCGAGCAATCGAGTGGAACGCTGCAGCTGGTGGCCTACAATAACCGGGCGAATGCGCGTGTGAGCAAAAGCGATTGGGACGGTGCCATTGCAGACTACACCAGGAGTCTTGACCTGCTGCTTGATAAGGACCGCGACGCCGTGGTGAACAAGAAACGCAGCAATAGCGATGGTGGCTCAGGGGGGGCCGCGGGAATAATAATGGCCCCACCGGTCGAGCTCACTTATAACAACCGCGGCAACGCAAGGAGGGAAAAGGGCGATATCGCGGGTGCGATCGCTGACTATAGCGAGGCGCTGGCAAGAAACCCCCGCTATGCCGATGCATATTACAATCGCGGACTGGCCCTGCAGAGCAAAGACGATCGGGACGGCGCGATTCGAGACTACTCAACCGCTTTACAGCTGGCGCCGCACTTGACGGATGCCTACGTGAACCGCGGGCAGGTAAAGCAAAGCAAAGGAGATCTTGAAGGGGCAATGGCGGATTACAACGCGGCGCTGCAACTCAAATCAGACGATGCGGACATCTACTTTGCGCGCGGCACCGCGCGGCAGGCAAAACAGGACCTGGACGGGGCCCTGGCGGACTATTCAAAGGCAATCGAACTCGATGCCAACGAGGCGCAGGCATATGCCAACCGCGCCGTAATAGAAACATTGCAGAACAAAAAGAGGGCGGCTGATGAGGATTTCGCACGTGCGTTTAAGCTTAACCCGGGTTTAAAAGCTACCTACAAAGAATTCCTAGAAACGCGGCGATCCAGGCCATGATTCCCTGAACATTCAATCAACCCGTCTCTTGTCAAAGCGCTTGCGATAGTCTTGACCTTCAATCTGCACGGTCTTGCACATCTCATAGAGGCGTGACCGCGGCCGCACTCCGACGCGATCCTCGAGCGTTTCCTTTCCTTCTTATCGCTGGCGCGATCGTCCAGATAATTAGTGGTGAAGGCTAGCGACGTATGGTGTACGTACCTTGGTTGTCCGCCAGTTTTTTTCGGTAGTCCTCGCCTTCAATCACCACCGTCTTGCACATTTCATACAAGCGCGAACGCAGTCTCACTCCCACGCGATCCTCGAGCGTTTCCTTCTTCTCGCTGAGGCGGTCATCCAGATAGTTTGTGGTGAAGATAGTAAGTTTCTTGTCGTTGTACCTGGTATTGATGATCTGCAAAAGGGTGTCGCGCACCCAGTCTGTAGGTTTCGATGCACCCAGTTCGTCCAGCACCAGTACATCAGCTTCAAAGACAGGCGCCAGCACTCCCAGTTCTGAACTTTGCGAAACGGGATTGTAAGAGTCCTGAATCTCCTTCAGCAGGGCGCCGGATTGATAGAACAACCCGGCAACTCCATAGCGTTCAATCAGACCTCGCAGAATGGCGACGGCCAGATGAGTTTTTCCTACGCCCACGGATCCCATGAAAAGCAGTCCCCGTCCCTCTGCGGCGATGGCGGGATAATCCTCGTACAAACCATCGGCCTGCTGTTTCGCGCGCCACTTCGAGTCTTCATGGCTCTCTGCCTGGTAATTTGAGAGGACGCAATGCTCGTAACGCGGCGGAATGCGCGCCGAACTCAGCAGACTGGTTCGCCGATCCCGGTTGCGGCAAATGCAGCGCTTTGCTCCCCTGCCGGGCACGATCTCCATCCCCGTGCCAAAACACAACGGGCAAACAGGCTCCGGCTGCCCGCGTGGGTCAGGCGATTCTGGTGGCTCACCTGCAAAAGGCTGGGGAGTATCGGGCACAATGCGTAAGTTACTCCTTTGTTCTTTCTCTGAAGGCATTTCAGTCAGCTCACCACCGCTCGAAAGTAGTGTGACGATTATAACATCGAAAGTTCGACAACTCTTGAACGCGCTCGTTTTGTATTTGCGAATGGCTGTTATATAAAAGATTTATGCAACAGTCGGTATTCAGGAGCACTGAATTGAGATGGGACTTCTAGCGCGTTTACTGAATCGCCTCGGATTGAAAAACATCGAGGCTGAGCGTCACCCAATTCGGGTGTTTCTGCTGGAGGACGATCGGCGGCGTTACGAATGGTTTGCCAAGCGTTTTGCCGGCGATTATCTCGACGCGGCCGATGAAGTCGAACACGGCAAGGAACTACTCAGCACCAACGTCTACGACGCCATCTTCCTGGATCACGACCTGAGGCCGGAGCACTATAACTCCGCCACCCGAGACGACGAGCGGACCGGCTACGCCATTGCCACATGGCTGGCAGCAAGACCCGAACTACAGCGGGCCTCGACCATTCTGGTGCACACCCGCAACGCGGACGGCGCGATCAGGATGGTGGAAGAACTGCGCCGGGCCGGCAGGCAGGCGGAATACGTGCCTTTCCAGTTTCTTGAGGATCGGATCAAACGCTACTGGGAACGCTGAGGAAGAAAGAGAATTAGCCGCAGATTTACGCGGATGAAACGCGGATCTGAAGGAGGCAGGCAAGTATCTTGAGCATGCCCTTTGTCTCTTTGAGATCCGCGTTTAATCCGCGTAAATCTGCGGCTAATTCTCTTGGGTTATTGGTGGCCAGGGACGGATTCGAACCGCCGACGCCGGCCTTTTCAGGGCCGCGCTCTACCAACTGAGCTACCTGGCCGCGTGCGCAGAAGAGCGCGTAGTATAGGGACTCGGCTGGAAAAGTGTCAACCTGATTGCTTCCCCCCACTCCTGTACTACTACGGCCCTATTTTTGTCGAATTAGTCACAAAAAAGTCGTTGACTCATTTATCCCTACGTGTATAATCCTCGCCGTTGAGGGTGGGGCTGAACTCCAAACGTCAGCCAGTCGCAAGACAGCCATCTGATGCTTGAAAACGATAGACCCGCCAGTGCCAGCTCGGCCGCCGATCGCGCCCCCCGCAGTCGCTACCTTCGAGCTGGCACAGCTCTTTTCAGAGCACATAATTCCCGGCCTTCAAACTCCAGCTCGCTGCACTAATCCTTCGACTTCCCTGTTTGCATCGTCAATCACTGCCTGCTCATCAAGCGGCAGCAGCTGTCGATCTCTCATAACCAGCTTCCCATCGATAATTACCGTATCAACATCGTCGGGGCTGCCCGCGTAAACAATGGTGGAAATCAGGTCGCTTGTCAGTGGGTTGGTGTGCAACTCACTCAGCCGGACGATGATTACATCAGCTCTTTTGCCGACTTCCAGGCTTCCTAACTCCGATTCCAGGCCCAAAGCTCGCGCACCATTTACCGTCGCCATGCGAAGGGCCTGACTGGCCGGCAATGACTCTGGCCCATGCTCGACTTTTTGCAACAGCGCTGCAGTTCGCATCTCAGTGAACATATCCAGACGATTGTTGCAGGCCGCGCCATCCGCCCCCAGCGAGACGGAAATGCCACCTTCAAGCATTTCCTTCACGCGGGCAATGCCAGAACCGAGTTTGAGATTCGAAGACGGACAATGCGCCACCTGAGTGCCAGCACGTGAAATCGTGGCCATCTCGGCGTGATCCAGATGAACGCAGTGCGCCAAAACCACGTGCGATCCCGAAATACCCAGTGAATCCAAATAAGTAACGTTGCGCAGCCCGGTCTCCTGCTCGACGACTTCGCACTCTGTCCGGTTCTCGGAAGAATGAGTATGAATGATGAGCCCGCGCTCGCGAGCCAACCGAGAAACTTCAGATAACAATTCCCGTGAACAACTGATCGCAAATCGCGGCGCGAAGCAATAGCGGATGCGGCCATTTGCCTGCCCGTGCCATTTGTCGAGCAGCGCGAGCGACTCGCGAATTGAGTCGGCGGTGTTTTCATGCAGTGCCGAGGGCAAATCGTCGCCTTTGTCCATCATGCACTTGCCAACCGTGGCCCTGAATCCGGTTTCCTCAATGACCTTAAAAACTTCTTCGGTATGATGGACCGTTTCCATAGTCAGGGCGCAGGTGGTCCCGCCCTTAATCAACTCCGCGACGCCAAGACGCGCGGACGCTCGAACGGAAGCAGCATCATGAGCGGCTTCCATCGGCCATACTCGTTTCTTCAACCAGTCGAGCAGCGAAAGATCGTCCGCCGCCCCGCGGAAAAGCGTCTGGCAAAGATGGATATGTGTTTGGATAAACCCCGGCAGTACGGCACAGTCGTTGGCATCGATGACGATACCAGCGTGCGCGGCGGGGCCGGCAATGCTCTCGATCCGGCCATCCTTGATAAACAAGTCCGCTGCGACGATGGAATCCTTGTTATCCATTGTCAGCAGCGTGCCGCCCTTGATTAGAATCGATTCACTCATTGGCCTGGAGTTTGATTATGACATAAATAAGCGCCCTGTCCCGGACAGGCATTTAAACCTGTCAGGGACTGAGCGCTTTTGAACAAGTGGGCGCGGGTCCGCTTATTTCTTGTCGGCCGAGGCAGCCTTCGCGGCATTAGCCACTTCCGGCTTCTCAGCAACCGGTTTGACTGGCATCCCGAGTTTGACTTTGACTTCGTACTCGATGCGAGCCAGCAAGGCCGGATTCTCTTTCAGAGTTTGCTTGGCATTTTCGCGCCCCTGGCCCAAGCGATCGCCTTTGTAAGAGAACCAGGCGCCGCTCTTTTCGACTACCCGGTGATTGCTGGCCAGATCCAGCAGATCTCCCTCGCGCGAAATGCCTTCGCCGTACATGATATCGAACTCGCAGTCGCGGAAAGGCGGCGCTACTTTGTTCTTTGCCACCTTAACCTTGGTGCGATTGCCTACGATGCGATCACCGTCTTTGATGGCACCGATGCGCCGGATATCCAGCCGCAAAGACGAGTAGAACTTCAGCGCCCGACCGCCAGTCGTTGTTTCCGGATTACCGAACATCACCCCGATCTTTTCCCGAATCTGATTAATGAAGATGAAGCAGGTGTTTGATTGGGCGACGATAGCCGTCAACTTGCGCAACGCCTGGGACATCAGGCGGGCCTGCAATCCAGGCAGCGAATCGCCCATTTCGCCGTCGAGCTCAGCCCGCGGCACCAACGCCGCGACTGAATCGACCACAATGACATCGACCCCGTTTGAACGCACCAGCGCTTCGGCAATCTCCAGGGCCTGCTCGCCCGAATCGGGCTGGGAGATCAGGAGTTGATCGATGTCCACCCCCAACTTTCCGGCATAGTCAGCGTCCATTGCGTGTTCAGCATCAATGTAGGCGGCGACCCCGCCGGCCTTTTGAGCTTCGGCCACAATATGCAGCGCGAGGGTCGTCTTGCCCGAACTTTCAGGTCCGTAAATCTCGATGATGCGGCCTCGGGGCACGCCGCCGACACCGGTAGCGCAGTCCAGGGACAGCGAGGTCGTCGATATCGCAGGTATATCCGAAATTTCTCGTTCCCCCAAACGCATAATCGATCCTTTGCCAAATCGCTTTTCAATATTCAACAGCGCTGCATCAATTGCTTTTCCGCGATCGCTGGTCGCGCGGTCTTCAGCCATAACAACCATCTCTTTCTTCCGCTCCTCTCGTGTCTGTGCATTGTTAGCCGCCTGTTACAGGACGCAGCATAACACAGATAGCCTGAGAATGGAACAGAGTTTCACATATGCAACAACAATAAATTTGGGAGGGTTTTGGCTTCAGATCGTGTCCCGCGCCCCGGCAGCCCTCTCTGCGCTCTACCGTCAAAGTGAGGCGGCGCGTCATGTTCTCACCGAGCTAATTTTCCTTAACGAACGCGGCGTAAGAATACCCCAGTGAATGAAGTTCGTCGAGAGTCTTTTTTGTGAATGGATCCGTTTGCTGCGGGCGCAAACTAACAGTTTGCGTTACAAGTAATGCAATGAGTTTTGTATCTACTAAGCCATCTCGTTTGACGGCAAAAGTTTGCGCGCAAAGTCGCCAAGCTTAAGCGCTAAATCAGGCGAGCCGGCGAGCCTTTCAATCTCAGCCACGATTGCCGAGCCAACCACAGCCGCGTCCGCATAGCTCCACACATCGGCTACCTGTTGAGCGTTTGAGATGCCAAAACCGACCGCCACCGGCAACTCAGAAACAAGGCGGACTCTAGCCACCAGTTCTTTCGCTGGTAAACTAAGATCGTCGCGGGCGCCGGTGACTCCAGCGCGCGACACAGCGTAAATGAATCCGCTGGAACGCTCGGAGATCATTCGCAAACGCTCTCCCGTCGAGGTTGGCGCCACTAGAAAGATCAGGTCCAAATTCTCGGCTCGCAGAGCTTGCTTTAACGTTTCAGCTTCTTCCGGGGCCAGATCTGTAACTAACACGGCATCGACGCCAGCGCTCCTGGCTTCGCGGGCCAGGCGCTCCAGGCCAAATTGCAGGAGCGGATTGAAATAGCTGAAAAGAACGACGGGAACGTTGGTCGCTTTACGCGCCTGGGAAATGGCCTGAAAAACGTCAGTAAGTCCAAATCCGTGACGTAAGGCACGTTCTGAGGCACGTTGAATGACTGGCCCGTCAGCCATCGGATCGCTGAACGGAATTCCCAGCTCGATAACAGTAGCGCCGGCCTGCGCCAACTCGATGAGCAAGTCTACGGTCATTGCCAGGTCGGGATCGCCGGCAACTATGAAGGGAATAAAACCTTTCTTCCCTTCCTTCTTTGAATTCGCGAAAGCTTCGGCGATACGACTCAAGATTCACCCCCGACCAGCGCGGCTCTTACCGACGACATTTCCGAGTCATCCTTTGTTCTTGTTTGTCTCCCTTCGCCGCTGGGGGAGGGTTGGGGTGAGGGCCTGGCGTCGCGCCCATATGCTTTCTTTTCTCCCTCCCCCGTTCTTGGGGGAGGGGTGGGGAGGAGGTGGGTGGGTGCCATTCTCCTCAAGCCCTCTCCCTGCCCCTCTCCCAATGGGAGAGGGAAAAAGCAGAAACAAAGTATGACCGCGCTATTTGTTGTGCAAAGCCGTGGTCGGCAATTTCCCGGATCAGGCTTTCATCGACCCGAACCGAGATGTTCCTGAACTGTATTCACATCCTTGTCGCCACGTCCCGAAAGATTGACGATGATGATTTGATCGCTCTTCATATCGCCCGCAACGTTCAGAGCATGGGCGACGGCATGCGCTGATTCGAGCGCCGGGATAATGCCTTCCAGGCGGGAAAGGGTTTGAAAGGCCTGCAAAGCCTCCGCATCGGAAACGGAAGTGTATTCGACTCGCCCGGCGTCGTGCAGAAAGGCATGCTCCGGTCCTATCGAAGGATAGTCCAACCCGGCTGAGATCGAATGCGTCGAGGCAATTTGTCCTTGCGCGTCCTGCAACACATAGCTCATCGTGCCTTGCAAGACGCCCGGCCGGCCGCCGCTGTTGGCATTGAAGCGCGCAGCATGTTGGCCTAACTCATTGCTACGCCCACCCGCTTCCACCCCAATCATGCGCACTGAATTGTCCTCAAGGAAGGGATAAAACAGGCCAATTGAATTCGATCCGCCGCCGACACATGCAATCAAAACGTCCGGCATGCGATTTTCCTTTGCCAGAATCTGCTGCCGCGTCTCGTGACCGATTACAGCCTGGAAGTCGCGCACCATCAAAGGATACGGGTGAGGCCCGAGCGCGCTGCCGAGCAAATAATATGTGTCGGCAACATTTGTCACCCAGTCACGCAACGCTTCGTTGATGGCATCCTTCAGCGTGCGCGAGCCGGCATTAACTTCCCTGACCTCTGCCCCCAGCAGGTTCATACGGAAGACGTTCAAAGCCTGACGGCTCATGTCTTCCGCCCCCATGTAAACGACGCAATCAAGGCCGAACAGCGCACAGACTGTGGCCGTGGCCACACCGTGCTGGCCGGCGCCGGTCTCGGCGATGATACGGCGCTTGCCCATGCGCCGCGCCAGCAGCACCTGGCCCAACGTGTTGTTAATCTTGTGCGCGCCGGTATGCAGCAGGTCTTCGCGTTTAAGGTAGATCCTGGCGCCGCCCGCGGATTGACTCAGCCGTCGTGCTTCAAAGAGCGGTGTTGGTCTGCCCGCATAATCGCGGAGCAACTCATCCAGCTCAGCCTGAAACGTCGGGTCGTTCCGGGCAGCTTGATAGGCGGCCGCTAGTTCCTCCAGCGGCGCCATCAATGTTTCCGGCACATAGCGGCCGCCGTACTTGCCGAAGTGGCCGGAATCGTCGGGTTGAAGGACCTTCATTTCAACGGTTCTAGCGACTCCCGCCCACGTATTTCTCGAACCATTCGAGGTTTGTTTGCGCTGCCTTCAGAACCATCTTGGGTTCGTTCGGTCCGTGGGGCATGCGCGGCAGGACAATCATGCGTACCGGCACGTTCTGCACCTTCAGCGCGTTGTAAAACTCGTAGCCCTGCGAGATCGGCACGCGCTCATCTGCCTCGCCATGCTGGATCAGAGTAGGCGTCACCACGCCTTTCGCATTAAACATCGCCGAATGCGAGCGATACACATCCAGGTTCTCCCAGGGCTGGCCGCCGAAGTAATCGGGTATGAAACTGGGGATGTCCGCAGTACCAATGAAGCTCATCAGATTGGTTACGCCGGCCCCCACCGACGCAGCTTTGAATCGATGGGTTTGCGTAATGATCCACGAAGTCATGTAGCCACCATAGCTCCAGCCCATAACCCCCAGGCGTTCCGGATCGGCCACCCCCATCTTGATTACCTGGTCCACCCCGGTCATCAAATCCTGATAGTCACCACCGCCCCAGTCCTTTATGTTGGCGTAGCGAAACTTTTGGCCATAGCCGGATGAGCCGCGTGGATTAACGCGTAGCAGTGCGTAGCCCATGGATGAAAAAGGGGCCAACGGATACGGCGAACGATTACTCACCAGGAAGGACTGGGTGAACACGCCGGCAGGACCGCCATGGACAACCAGCAGCAG
Source organism: Pyrinomonadaceae bacterium (assembly GCA_039933315.1). Taxonomy (GTDB): domain Bacteria; phylum Acidobacteriota; class Blastocatellia; order Pyrinomonadales; family Pyrinomonadaceae; genus DASXRU01. The sequence continues at coordinate 8,821 of JBDTOI010000070.1, read as the reverse complement.
CGGAACACGTTTACCCGATTGATAATTCACCGGGTAGGTCAACAGGCCTTCGATTTCCATTCCATCACTGCTCTTCCACCGCAGGACCTCGGTTTTGCCCAGGGGAATTTTAGGCAAGTCTGCGTTCGCATGGCTTACCTGCACAGGAGCAAACTTGTCGACGCTGCTGACAAACGCTTCCGGTGCTTTGTCGGAAGCCTGCAGGGTAAATCCAATCATGGTGCGCGAACGGTTCAACGAAAAAGCCCCCAGCACTTCGCTCCCTTTGTTGAGCTCAGTGAACTTGTTGCTATTGACATCAATTGATCCGAGGGTGGTGGCCGTGCCGTGCGTTTCAGCAAAGTAAATTCGTTTGCTGTCCGCCGACCAATCCAGAACACCCGGTTGATGGTCATAGGTCTCAGCGAGAAGCTTCGGCGGGCCGCCGCTGGTGGGCACAATGGCTATTCGACGATAGCCGGCCCAACGAGGCGGGTCTTCACTTACCAGATAGGCGAGCTGTTTGCCGTCCGGCGAGTAGAAAGGGTCCGACTCCGATGCGCCGGTTGCGGCCAGGGTTTTGATCTGAGCGCTGCCGACATCGACCGTCAACAGGTCGGAGGTGGTCCAATAGTCCGCTTTCGGCATTTTCGTTCGCGTGAAGGCGATCGTCCGGCCATCGGTTGCCCAGCTGAAATCTCCCCCGACTTGATAGTCGCCGGACGTCAGTTTCTTAGGCTGGCGTTTATCGTCTGCGTCCTTCTGAACATTAATGACGTATAAATGGCTCATCTTCACGTTCTCATCAATCCAGCGCGAATCATCCTTACCTTTGCTGGCTTTCTCTTCATCGTCGCTGGGCTGATCGCGCATGGTGAAAGCTATTCGCGTGCCTTCAGGTGACCAGGCGAACGCGCCCACTGCCGTCTTTACGTCAGTGATCTGCTCGGCTTCACCGCCCGAAATGCGCATGAGGTAGAGATTGTTCTTGCCTGAACGGCTGGAAGCGAAGGCCAGCCATTTACTATCCGGAGACCACTGGGGATCGGTGGATGATTTTTCGCCGAAGGTTACCTGATAAGAATCGCTGCCGTCCGCGTTCGCTAGATATACCTGCGTCACGAACTCACTTTTCTCCGGTGTCATAACCGCCTGGGCTACAGTGTAGGCCACGCGCTTGCCATCGGGAGAAACGCGAACGGTGCCGACGTTTTTCAGCTTCATTCCCAACTCAGGCGTCCACATGGACGGCGCTGGCGGGTTCTCGGCCGGACCGGCGAGGGCGATAACAATTCCGCAGAAACAAATGAGCACTGCCGCGATCGGGGCGATCGTTCTTCTCATGAGATTGCAATTTCGCATCACGGGGATCTCCTTTTGCAGGGTTAATAAACTGATGAGTTTGTTATGGTTCGGCCACGAGCACGATCGCCGGAGCGACCACCACTCGATTTCGGCCTTCGTTTTTTGCTCGATAGAGCGCCTGATCACCGGCAGCATACAACGAGCGTTCGGAAGTGGCATGGGCCGGACACGCAGCTACGCCAAGGCTTAACGTAACCAGGCCCGTTCCGGCGACGGGCTCGACTGAGAGCAGGGGCTGCAGACGTTGGGCGGCCGTCACAGCTTGTCTTTCATTTATCCCGGCAAGCAACAAAGCAAACTCCTCGCCACCTAAACGTGCCGGAGTATCAGTGTCGCGTGACACTTCCACCAGGGTCGCCGCCACGTGGCGAATGATAACGTCCCCGGTTGGATGCCCGTGAGCATCGTTTACCTTCTTCAAGTGGTCAATGTCCAGCATTATCAGCGCGCACGGGGTCTGGTAACGCCTGAACCTTTCCAGTTCGCGCCCGAGTGCTTTACGAAAGCGCCGGCGATTGGCCAGCCCTGTTAGTGGGTCGAGATCGGCTTCAGACCGCAGGCGATCAATTCCCAAACGCAGTTCAACCAACTGCCCCACGCGCAATAGCAGCAACTCGATCTGTTGCGGCAGTTGAAAATAATCCCGCGCTCCGGCCGCCAGCGATTCCAGCCGGCGTTGATCTGTCGCTGGTTCGGACCCCACCAGCACGCACGGTGTGTAATCTTCCGCGCCGGCAAGCTTGCGCGCGACTTCCGGCCCGCTGACCCCTTTCAAGTTAAAGTCCGCTATTACCAGGTGGGGGCGCGTGCGTGACAATGAAATCAGCGCCGCCGTGCTGGCAGCCACTCCCACCACGGCATAACCCGCGCGTTCCAGCGCGGCAATGACAGGCAGATCAGGTGCATCCGTGATCAACAGAATGCGGCCCTGATCGCGCGCGTTCTCATTCCTGGAATTCGGCGCCACTGCTCTCGCACTCATAAATTTGTCGCGAAGATATGGGAAGTCGGATTATAGCTCTGTCGCGCGTGCCGCTGCTATGAAACTCCGCAGGCGAGCCAGGTCCTTTCGTCCGGGCGCAGACTCCAGACGGCTACATGCATCAACTGCAAAAGGCGCCACTGCCGTGATCGCGCCTGCGATATTTTCCGGCCCCAGCCCTCCTGACAGAAACAATCTGTCCACCAACGGACGAGCTTGGGCAGCCACGGACCAATCAATAACTCGACCTGTGCCACCGCGGACTTGTGGATCAAAGGCATCAAGCATGATTGCGTCTGTTGCATAAGCCGTGACCTGCTCCGGGCGAAATTTCCGGTCAACCCTGAGGACCTTGATAACGTACCGTCCCGAGAGCTCGCGACAATAATCCGGTGATTCATCTCCGTGAAGTTGCACTCCGGTTACTGCGGCTTCGTCCGCGATGCGGGAGACTGTCTGCGGATCGCCCTCGTTGACGAAGACGCCCACGGCCATTGTGTTGGGGGGCAGCTTCTGGATGATAGCTCGCGCGGCTGGGGGTGCAATAAATCGCGGGCTAGGGCGGTAGAAGTTGAAACCCAGCATGTCCGCGCCGGCTGCGACGGCCGCGAGCGCGTCCGCGAGATTGGTGATGCCACAAATCTTTATCTTAACCATCTTTATGGAGTGCGTGGCGAGCTAAGCCGCGGCTGTGCTTTAGCCTCTTTTTTCAGATCTCGGATTTCAAATTTCAAATTTCAGAAAGAAGAACCTAGTTCACTGGCTCGAGCAACTCACGCAGCGCCATCTCCGGCTCCGGCGCGCGCATCAATAACTCGCCAATCAGAAATCCGCTATAGCCGAGGTCCCGCAAACGGCGCAGGTCATCACCTGAATGCAAGCCACTTTCGCTGACGCAAAGCACATCATCCGGCGCATATTTGATCAACTGCGCTGACGTTCCCAGTGACACTTCGAAGGTTCGCAAATCGCGGTTATTGACTCCGATCAGCGTAGCCCCGCTGTCGCAAGCACGCTGCATCTCTTCCTCGGTATGGACCTCGATCAGCGCATCCATGCCCAACTCATCTTCGGCGACAGCGCGCAGACGCAGCAGAGCTCTATCCTCAAGCGCAGCGACGATCAACAAGATAGCGTCCGCTCCCGCGATGGCCGCCTCGTAAATCTGAAACTCATCGACGATGAAGTCTTTGCGCAGCAGTGGCAACGGCACGGCCTGGCGCACAACGCGCAGATCCTCCAGCGATCCGTGGAAGTAGTTTTCTTCAGTCAAAACCGAAATCGCCACTGCGCCGCCGTTTTGGTAGTCCCGCGCCAGTATTGCCGCATCGGCACCTTCGCGAATCATCCCGCGCGAAGGCGACGCGCGCTTGATCTCGGCGATGATATTTACGCCGCCCTCATTCGCCAGCACCTCGAGCAGGCGATGCAGTTTGGTTTGCAGGCGCGCGTCAATGGCGTGCGCCCGCATTTCCGCGATGGGCGTTTCCTCGCGAGCGGTCTGCAAACGCTCCCGCTTCTCTTCGACAATTTTAGACAGGAAGTCCATTAGTCGCCTCGGCCAATTGCTCGAGCTTCTTCAGCGCCGCGCCGCTATCGATGCTTTCTTCCGCCAGCCGAGCCGCCTCGCTCAGGCCTGGGCGGAGACTTGCGACATGGAGTGCCGCCGCCGCATTGATAACTACCAGATTGCGCGCTTCATCTCGCCGCCGCCCTGCCAGCACATCGCGAATCATGCCCGCGCTGGTCTCGCCATCTTCGCAGTGCAATTGCTCGATTGGTGCAGTTTCATAACCAAAATCCTTTGGTTCAATCTCAAAAGATTTGACTTCATCCCGGTGTGCTTCGGCAACGAAGGTTCTGCCGGTCAGTGTGATTTCATCCAACCCGTCCGCCCCGTGCACCACCCACGCGCGCTCCGTACCCAGCATGCCAAGCACGCGCGCCATGGGCTCAACCTTTTCCTTTTGCGAGACGCCTACTATTTGCCGCGGCGCGTTCGCCGGATTTGTCAGTGGGCCTATCAAATTGAAGGTAGTTTGCACACCGAGCTGGCGCCGCACGGCCGCTACCCGCGCCGTTGCTCCGTGATAGAGCGGCGCAAACATGAAACAAATGCCAATCTCATTCAGGCAGTGCTGCGAAATCTCGGGAGTTGCAGAAACGTTTACACCCAGCGCGCTCAACACATCCGCGCTGCCACACTTGCTGCTTGCCGCGCGGTTCCCGTGCTTCGCCACCGGCAGACCGGCGCCGGCAATGACAAACGCAGCTGCGGTCGAGACATTGAAAGTCTTGGCGCGGCTGGATCCGGTCCCGGCCGTGTCGATGAAAAGTTCGTGGCGTGCATGGAGACGAACGGCGCGCGCGCGCATTGCCTCGGCCATGCCAGTTAACTCCTCGACCGTCTCACCTTTTAGTGACAACGCGACCAGCGCGCCCGCTATCTGCGCGTCAGTAGCCTCGTTCTCCAACAGCGCGTTGAGAAATTCAGACGCTTCCGGGCGACTAAGATTTTCGCCACGGACCAGACGCGACAGAAAATTGGGTAGTGAACTGTCCATAAAAAAGATCGAGGTTGTGCCTGTCGAATGGCTAAAGGACCTATAGGACTTATTGGACCTATCGCTGACCCAAACTTATAGCCGCAGAAAGTTGCCCAGCAGCCGCTTGCCTTCCGCCGTCATGATCGACTCCGGATGAAACTGCACGCCTTCAAGCTTCATCTTGCGATGCCGCAGACCCATGATCACACCTTCGGGTGTGGTGGCCGAAACTTCGAGGCAGGCGGGCAGCGTTTCGCGCTCGACCATAAGCGAATGGTAGCGGCCGGCTTTGAACCGGTATTCGAAGCCTTCGAAGATGGTCTTGCCGTCGTGACAGATCTCTGACGACTTGCCATGAAATAGTTCCGGGGCCCGCACTACCCGTCCGCCAAAGACCTGTGCAATCGCCTGATGGCCCAGGCATACACCCAAAATGGGGATGCGTCCGGCAAAGTGGTTGATGACCGACATCGACACGCCGGCATCTTCGGGAATTCCCGGGCCGGGCGATATCACAATCTTGTCCGGAGACTGCTGCTCGATCTCCTGGATCGTCACCTGATCGTTTCGCCGCACTTCCACCTCCTGGCCCAGCTCGCCGAGATACTGAACCAGGTTGTACGTGAATGAATCGTAGTTGTCGATGACGAGGAGCATTGGTTTCGAGTTTCGGGTTTCAGATTTTTTGAAATTTCAAATTTGAGATTTGAGATCTTAGATAATCTTAGATTTCAAAAGTTACTCCTGGCAGGAAGCAACAATGACGCGCTTGATACGGACCGGATTGACTGGTTTGTCCCCCTCGACGGGCGCATGATTTATCGCGTCCGCGACTTCGATTCCCTTCGTCACTCTACCGAATGCCGCAAACCTACCGTCAAGGTGCGGGCCGTCGCCGACCAGTATGAAGAAGTGCGTCGTAGCACTATTTGCCTCGTCGCCGCGGGCCATCGAAACCATGCCACGAACATGCTTGAGGTCGCTCGGCTCATCCGGGAGTGTGCGGGAGGCCCTCTTTGAAAGTTCGACACCCCACTTCTCGGAGGTGGAAAGGTTCCCTCCCTGAACTACAAAGTCCTTCACCGTGCGACTGAACGTCGTGGTATCGAGTGCTCCCGTCACGGCCAGATTAAGAAAATTCCTGACCGCCTCGGGCGCTGCGTGCGGCAGCATCTGAATCACAATTGAGCCGGGTTCAGTCTCGAGCGTGACACATTGCGCTGCCATCTTTTGCACGCTTGCACCATCGAAAGGCTCCGCTTGAGGGGAGGGTTCTTTGGGCGCCGGGGTGACAGTTTTCTTCGGCTCGGCTACCGGGGCTTTACCCGGATCCTGACCCAGGGCAGACAATTGGGGAAGCACGATCAAGCAAAGCAGGAATAAGAGAGTTTTGCCCAACATCACAGACCTCTTTCGGCCAGTTCGATCGCGCGAAAGAGCGCCTGTGCCTTGTTTACAGTCTCTTCATATTCACGTTCGGGAACAGAATCGGCAACTATTCCGGCGCCGGCCTGGACACTGGCTTTGCCATCATTCATGACGATAGTGCGAATCGCGATGCAGGAATCCAGATTATCGGCGTAGTCGGCGTAAAGAATTGCCCCGGCATAAACCCCGCGCCGTGAAGGCTCCAGCTCGCGTATGATCTCCATGGCGCGGATTTTTGGCGCGCCGGTGACGGTGCCCGCGGGAAAACACGCGGCCAGCGCGTCGAAGCGATCCAGTCCATCACGGAGACGCGACCGCAAACTTGTGACCAGGTGCTGCACTTGCGAATAACGCTCAATGTTCATCAGCTCTTCGACCTGCACTGAGCCATAGTCCGAGACTCGCCCTAAATCGTTCCGGCCGAGATCGACCAGCATGGTATGTTCCGCCACTTCCTTGTCGTCCGAACGCAGTTCCTCGCCCAGCATCCAATCCTCCGCCTCGGTGGCGCCGCGCTTACGCGTGCCCGCAATCGGCCGGTAGTCGAGCCGCTGGCCATGGCAACGCACGAGCATCTCCGGTGAGGCACCGATTATCGTCTCGTCAGCGAGGCGCAGGAAGTACATGTATGGCGCGGGGTTCGTGGCCCGCAGCGCGCGATACACATTCAGCGGTTCCGCGTTTGTCTGCTTCGTGAACTGCTGTGATACCACGGCTTGATAGCAATCGCCGGCCGCTATGTACTCTTTGACGGAAGCCACTCCGCGCTCGAAATCCGGCCGCGGCCAATTCGAGGTAAAGACAGAGCCATTACGCTCCTCCACCTTTGCCGGCGGCGGCAGAGCAGATAAACCGACGCCTGACAGCAAACGTTCGATTCTCTCCGTTTCGGCTACTGCATCCTCATAAAGAGTTTGCAGTTTCGAACGGTTCCCTTCACTTTCGTCGGTGAATACGACTGAAGTTATTTCGATTCGCTGGCGGGCGCGGTCGAAAGCGAGCAACGTGCGATAGAACATCCAAACTGCATCGTCGCGATCACTATCGCCATCACCGTCAACGCCCAGAACCGGTTCAAACCATGGTGCTGCGTCATAGGCAAGATAGCCAACCGCGCCGCCGGTTAACGGCGCCAGTCCCGGCCGCCGGGCCAGCTTTTGTTCTTTGAAGTACTCGCGCACAAACTCAACCGCGTTCTGGTCCTCGCGAACCTCGAGTGCGCGGTGTCTCAGGATCGAGGTCTGTGTTCCGCGGCCTCGCACAATCATCCAGGGGTTAGCCCCCAGAAAGGAATACCGCGCTACCCGCTCACCGCCCTCAATTGATTCCAGCAGGAACGCATAGGGCGCTTCTGGTGCGATCAGCATTAGCGCCGTCACCGGCGTTTGCAGGTCGGCGAGCACGCTGCGGACCACCGGCACGACATTGCCGCGCCTGGCTTCGCGCTCGAATTCTTCGAAGGTGGCTGGCTGTAGTTGCAGCATGGGAAAGCGAACTTACCAAAAACCTGGCTAAGAACCTCGAGTATGTGTTCCGTCAAACTGTAGCGCACTTAGCCTCGCGAATCTAGAATTGAGCCGATGTTGTTCCTAGCTCAAGCGCGTAGCTCAGTTATCACTTTCACGTCACGTCTAAGGAGTCCGTGAAACGGACGGCCGAAAATAGCCCAGCACTTCAGTGCTGGGAAGGACGGCAATGATGATTTTGCGAGAGTCCGGTTAGCGGACGACTGAACCTCAGGAAGGAGCCCCATGTCACACTCTTATGTGAGCAACCTCATGCACTACACCTTCAGCACGCGGGAACGATTACCGTTCATCGATCCTGGACTAGAATCACGGCTATGGCCTTATCTCGGGGGCATCGCTAAAGCGAACGCAATGAAAGCCCTGGCGATAGGCGGCACGGAGGACCACATCCACAGTCTATTGTCATTACCAGCCACGATGAGCGTAGCTAAGGCCGTCCAACTGATAAAGGGTGGTTCCTCTAAATGGATCCACGACAATTTCTTTCAACACCAAAAGTTCGCATGGCAGGAAGGATATGGGGCATTCAGCGTCAGTGCTTCACAAGTGAAAAAGACAATCAGTTATATCCAGAATCAGAAGGAGCACCATCGAAAGAAAACATTTCAGGAAGAGTTTCTCGAATTTCTCATCAAGCATGGCGTGGAATATGATCCGCGATACCTTTTCAGGTAGTTTCAGCCGTCCGTTTCACGGACTGTGCCGTTCGCACCGTTCTGATCCCAGCAATGAATTGCTGGGCTATTGTCATTCGTCCGCTGCGGCGGACTACGCGAAGGCCAACAATGTCTGCGCCTTCCCATAACTTCAGCCGATCGTTTCACGGACTGTGACGTTCGCACCGTTCTGATCCCAGCAATGAATTGCTCGGCTAGTATTACTCGTCCGCCTTGCGGACTGATTGAGTTTTGCTTGGGGGCCAGCCAATTCAAATTACTTCAGCCGTCCGTTTCACGGACTGTGCCGTTCGCACCGTTCTGATCCCAGCAATG
>JBDTOI010000069.1:0-20564 GCA_039933315.1 Pyrinomonadaceae bacterium | reverse complement strand
AGGAGGTAAGCAGTAATCATGAAAAATCGAAATATGCTTTCAGCGCTTCTGGCTCTTGCCTTGCTCACCCTGTCGCCTTTAAGTCTCCTGGGACAGGCGCAGCAACCGACGAATATTCCCGCGCACCCGCGGGAGTTGAAGTACACGACTCTGAACTACACGCCGCCTAAACGTGAACAGTACCGGCATGTGCTGTCGAACGGCGTCGTGGCCTACCTGGTCGAAGATCACGATCTGCCGTTGATTACTGTCTCGGCTCTGGTCCGCACCGGAACGTTTCTGGATCCCTCCGGAAAAGAGGGTCTGGCCTCGCTAACCGGCAGCCAGATGCGCGCAGGTGGCACAACTTCGAAAGGCCCCGAAGAGTTTGACGAAGCGGCTGATTTTCTGGCCGCCGGTATCTCAAGCACAATTGGCGCGCTGCAGGGCAATGCCAGTCTCAATTTGCTGACGAAGGATATCGATCAGGGATTGGCGCTTTACTTCGACATGCTCCGCAACCCGCGCTTCCAGGAAGATCGGCTAAAACTCGCGAAGAGCCAAATTCTGCAGAACATGGAGCGACGCAACGACAGCACCACTTCGATCGAAGACCGCGAGTGGAGCCGGCTGATTTACGGCGCGAACCATTTCTCGGCGCGGCAAACAACCAAGCCGTCGATTGAGGGTATCACCCGCGAAGATATGATCGCCTTCCACCAGAAGTATTATCAGCCAGGCGGATTTATCTTTGCCGTGTCCGGCGACTTTGACACCAAAGACATGATCGCGAAACTCGAAGCCGCGATGAAGGGTTGGCCCGCCACCAAACAAGGTTTGCCGGAAGTCCCGAAAATGCCCTACAACACGGTCGCCGGGTTTTATACGGTGAACAAAGCCGACGTCAACCAGGGACGGGTGAGCGTCGGACACGCCGGCACCATGCGCGACAATCCGGACTTCTACGCCCTCTCGATTATGAACGACATTCTGGGGGGCGGTGGCTTCACTTCGCGCATCACTTCCCGCGTTCGTTCTGATGAGGGGTTGGCTTACAGTGCCGGCTCCAGTTACGGATTCGGTGTTTACAATCCCGGCATCTTTCGCGCGGCCTTCCAATCGAAGAACGCAACTACTTCGCAGGCCCTCGATATCATCATGGAAGAGATCAATCGCCTGCGCACCAGCAAAGTGACGGCGGAAGAACTGGAAACAACAAAGAACTCCTTTATCGAAGTGTTTCCGCGTAACTTCGCCACAGCGGGGCAGGTCGCGAGTGTTTTTGCGCAGGACGAGTTCACGAAACGTTCGGCAGATTACTGGGCCACCTACCGCGATCGGATTCGCGCCGTCACCGCTGAGGACGTGCAGCGGGTTGCCGAGAAGTACCTGCAACCCGACAAGCTGGTCGTTCTGGTTGTGGGTAACATCGATGAGATCAGCAAAGGCAACCCCGACAAGCCGCAATACTCGCTAATAAAGATCGCAAAGAATGGAACGATCACGCGTATTCCCTTGCCGGATCCACTAACCCTCGTTTACCCGCCCGCGCCCTAAGCGTGTGCCGTGGGAATTATTGTAGGGGCGGCACTCCGTGGCCGCCCCTCTTTAATTTGGATAGGAGCCGTCCCCCTTTAATTCCGAATCAATTGCGCGGCGGCGACGGCACGTCTCTTTGATTCAATCCTGATCGCGACCAGAGGAGGGGCGGCCACGGAGTGCCGCCCCTACAATAATTACGGTGATCAAACTGCCGGACTCAGATGAAGACTTGTTGCGAGAGTGCGAAGTGGAGACCTTTCGTTCCAGCGGGCCCGGAGGTCAGCACGTCAACAAGACGGAAAGTGCTGTTCGCCTGCGGCACCTGCCGTCCGGTATCGTGGTGACGTCGCAGCAGGAGCGCAGCCAGCATCGAAATAAAGCAATCTGTCTGCAAAAGCTGCGCGAGAAGGTTGAGAAACTGAACTACCGCGCCCCCAGGCGCGTACCCACACGCGTTCCCCGCAGCGCAAAGAACCGCACGTTGGAAGAGAAGGCGCGACGCGCCAGGGTTAAGCAACTGCGATCCAAACCATCGAGTGAGGATTGACCCGATGAGATTAGGAAACTCAACTGGCCCGTGCGCAGTCAGGAAGGTGGGTTTACCCCCGCTCACTCTGAATGCGACTCAAGATAATGGCAGACAATTCCTGGCAATAAGCGGTGGTAAACCGCCCTTCCTGACTGCGCAATTCCTGGTTGAGCTTGTGATCTACCGAAGAAAGGATAGAGAAAATGATAACCGTCGCCAATCGTATTTACGTCAAGCCGGAGTATGCGGACGCTTTTGAGCAGAGGTTTCGCGAGCGCGCTGGCCTGGTGGACAAGATGCCCGGGTTTATTTCCAATCAGGTGCTTCGTCCCGCCAACGATGGCGACCCTTACGTGGTCTTCACCCTCTGGAATAGCCGTGAGGACTTTCTCAACTGGGTGCGATCCGACGAGTTCGTTAAGGGACATGCGCAGTCCGGCACGCTGCCGAAAGATGCATTCCCGAAACCGAACGTGCTGGAGATGCACGAGGTCGTACAGGACTCGAGCCGTCCCGACTTAGCGCCCGAGGCGCGCGGCGGGCCATTTAAGATGCACTAGGTGGCACAGACTTCAGTCTGTGATTTAACACTGGCCACAAACTATTTGACAAACCAGACTATTCGACTTGAGTGAGTTCCTGGCGGGCTTCACAGACTGAAGTCTGTGCCACTAAATGCGGGTCAATTACTCGATTTACAGTTTCCCGCCAACCTGTATCCCGCAGCCTCAGCTTCTTTGGCGGTGTTGAATTTCTCCTGGTTCTTCTCCGACACGCGAGTGTAACCGGCACAGCCCGGCAGGTGATAAACCTTGCTGTTCTTGTTACCAATTACTTTATTGTCGGACGGAGTGGTGGGGCTACCCGGCGCCGCTGCTACCGAGCTTGCCTTTGGTGGAGCGGCCGGCGTTGGAGCAGTACTCTCGTCAGCCGTGGAAGGAGAGGCGATTACCGTAGCCTCGGTTGTTTTCCCTCCAGAACAATTTCCCGCCAGCCGGTAACCGGCTGCTTCCGCCTGCAACGGCGTCTCAAACTTAACCTGATTCTTCTCTGACACCCTCGAATAACCCGAGCAGCCGGGCAGGTGGTAAACCTTGCTGTTCTTGTTGCCGATGACTTGACCCGTGGTTGGAGTCGATTCACGCGCCAGCGTGGGAACTGCAACCTGCGGCTTTATCGGAACCATCACAGATGGCTTGGGAGGGGCCATGTCCGTTGGGATAGGTTGAGGCTGCACCGGAGCAGGCGTAATTTTGGCCCTGAGGATTTGCGCTTCCGGCGGACAGTTGCCGGCGCGTTTGTATCCGGCTGCTTCAGCTTCGGCCACACTCTTGAAGAAGACGCGATTCCGTTCCGCCATGTCGCGATAGCCGGCGCAATCAGGGCGGTGGTACTTCTTTGAATTCGAGTTGCCAATGATCGTGCCCTCAGGCGGCGGAGGTCCCCAGCGCTTTGTTTTGACTTCCTGGCGCCAGTCCCCGGGCGCTGTCGGGGCGGCCGTTCTCCATAACCCCAGAGTGGCAGCGCGCGCTTCCTGCTCAGCGGTGGCATAGGTCCGCCGATCGTCAGGGCTTTGCTCGTCTTCATACTTCTTGAAGTGCCACGCCAGACCGGCTCGCACCTGCTCGATGTTCATGTCATGCCCATCCAGCATGATCGTACCCACCGTGCGCTTGTATTTATCAACCTTGGTCCAAACGATAGTGACTTGCCTGCCCAGGACCATGCGCGAAAGGTTCTGCTGGGAAACCGATCCGAACTCCTGCTTAAGCTCCGGGGCGTCAATCCCCTGCAAACGGATGGCGAACTTTTTATTGTCCTGGTCCAACACGGTAACGGTATCGCCATCGTGTACGTTGATGACCTTTCCTTCGATAACGAGGCGGAGGTTATTGGCGACTGCCGCCTGCTGCTGCTGCCCGGCCGGAGCTGAAGAGATCTGCTGCGCCGTTATCGCGCCCGGAACCAACAGCACTAGCGCGCACCACAAAGCCGCTCGCAAAACAAACCCGGAATTACTCATTACCGTTCCTCCTCAAAGGAAAACTCATGCAGAACTTTTTGCATCGGCGCATGCATAATTTTTTGCTAGGCGAGCCCACCGGGGAGTGATTCCAGGCTCGAAAATTCAGACTAGAGACTCGTTATGTGCCAAGCGTACACGAAGTTGCGAGGAGGATGCAAAAAAATTTGTATGGAAGATGTAGCGGAGGTGTTGTAGGGGCGTCCCTCCGTGGGCGCCCCTCAGTCGCAATAAAGAGGGTCGTTAAGTCATAGACGGACCTGGTCGCTGTGAAGACTGCCCAGGGGAGCGGGCTCCGGTTGCTGGAAAATGGGAATGACTTCTGAAGAGGCGGTCGGAGTAAGAGGGGCGGCCACGGAGTGCCGCCCCTACAATTATTGCGGCGCTGAAGAGTTAAGCTGTTAGCAGTTTCTGCAGCTCGAGCCACACCTGATCGGGTGTGACACCGATAAAACAGGCAGGCTTGAATGCGGCCGGTTTCCCATAGGTGCATTCCACCTCGTGACACTTTACGCACTCAAAATCTGAAACTACGTGCGTTTGGTGCCTGCCGGTGGCCCCCACCAGGAATGGATCGGTGGCTCCGTAAATGGTCACGGACGGTATATCAAAAGCGGCGGCGATATGACTGAGGCCGGTGTCCAGCCCAACTGTGGCCGCCGCGCCAGCCAGGATGGCTGCTTTTTCCGCGATCGAGAGTTGAGGCAGAACTGTGACGCGCTGGTTGCCCCCGGCAATGCGGAGAGATCTTTCGTGCTCGGCAGTTGAGCCCCAGGGTAGGATTACCTGGAAGCCCGCATTGGTTGCGGCGCTGGTCAACTCCTGCCAGTAAAACTCGGGCCAAACCTTTGACGACCAACTAGTGCTGTGTACGAACACCAGGTACGGGCTGGTCAGCGCGAGCGGTGTGGGCGGGAGTCGCGATCGATCGACTCCATAGTCCACTTCGTCCTTAACATAGGTATAGCCCAGCGCCTTTGCCAGCAACTGGCGCATGCGCTGAATTGAGTGCTCGCGCTTAGGGACAGAATACTTCCGTTGATAGGCATTATGTGCGCCCCACTCATGTACCGAAGATGAGTCATAACCATGTCGAGGCCCTTTAGCCAGTCGCAGGATCAAGGCACTCTTCCACTCGCCCTGGAGATCAACTATCGCATCATATTTAGTTAGACGTAGGCGTTTCAGGAAATCGGCGGCTTCCCCGCTCTTGATGGCCTGGGTGAGATCTTTTCCCCAGCGGCGCAGGCCACTCGGGAACACGTTTTCCACTCGCGCATGCCAGGCGGGCACCTGCGCGAACGACTCATCAACCGCCCAGTCAAATCTTATGTCCGGGATTGCCCTGGCGGCATCCGAAACGGCGGGCAGGGTCTGCACGACGTCGCCCATTGATGAGAGCCGGACTATTAAAACTCGCATAGGGTCAAGTGGTTTACGATAGCCTTTCTAAAGTGGCCATGGGTCGCGCTCTTCGGTGGGAAATCCCTTCGTCTGATTTGACCAGATAGTACCTTCGCGGCTTAGGCCTGACAACTCTACTGCGAATTGACTTTCCCTGGCAGTCTGGTATTTACTGTGCGCCTCAAAACGTTTTCACTTTCGCCGTTTCAACTCACAAACCCAATAGAAGGAGAACCCCTGCATGAAAAAATGGATTGCTCTCTCTGTCGCAATTCTGTCTTTAGGCCTCGGCATCACCGTCATTATTCATAGAGCACAAGCGTCCCCCGGTTCAAAAGCAAAACCCGATCTCATCGTCGATCAAAAACGGCTCTTGCAAAACTGGGTCGTGCGTGATGAAAATCTACCAGCAAATTTCTGTAGTGTGATCGAGGGCGGCATAACGCCGGGCGAGCACAGGCTTTTACGTTTTACCGTTTCTACCCCCAACATCGGCACCGCCGACGTGAATCTAGGCGATCCCAGTGCACATTTCGCGGCCAACGACGGCTTGTACGAATTCGCCAGCTGTCATCGGCACTTCCACTTTCGCCACTACGCCCTTTACGAATTGCTTGATCAAAATGGGAACGTATGGCGCGCCGCCAAACGTGGCTTTTGCATGATTGATATTGAGAAATATCAACCCTACCCGGGCCCGAATAATAATCCTCGAAACTATCTCTCCTGCGGCGCACCCGCGGACGGCACCAGCCCCGCCATTCCCGGCAACCAGGGGATCAGTGTGGGTTGGGCGGATACCTACGTCTGGCAGCTCGGTGGCCAGTACTTTGTTCTAGACGGCGGAGATGGCCAGGCGGTAGTTCCTCCAGGCACGTACACTATCCGCATCACAGTGAACCCGCCGTTTACCGCGGCGGCAGGTGAGCCTTGCCCGGCGAAGGACTCGAACGGCTTCTGCCATCAGCTGCCGGAATTGAACTACGGCAATAACATCAGCGAGATTCAGATCGACATTCCGGACCACCCCGGCAAGCAAGGCGTGGGTCCACTCAAGAATCAACCACAAATCACGGCCGAGCCGATTGATTAACCTCTTCACCCCCGGCGAGGACTTCGCTGCGAGGGTTATCCATACAAGCGATAAGGTCCGTGGAATAAGACTCCGCGGGCCTTTCTTTTTCTCCATCGGAAGCAAAATCAAACGATCTAATCCAGACTTATTCCGCCCGTCGCGCATCTTACTTCAGTAACATCTCTTCCCCGGTAGATTGATGCCCCAACGGCTGGCTGATAAGATTCGACTCACCAGAGGCTCTCAGTCTTTGTCACCGCCCGCGGTAGCGGGTGGGCGGCGGGTCTCCTACCCACTACCGTGGTCGGCACTGACCTGCAACGTCTCGAAAGAAGCTTGAGGTTCCCAATGAAGATGAAGATAGCTACGGTTCTATTTGGCCTGGCGATAATGTTTGCGCCGGCCCCTCCTGCCGCTGCTCAGGAAACACAGGCTCCGGCGCAGCCCACTGAAGAAGAAAAAGCCAAGGAGAAGGCCGCGACGGAGAAGAAGGCCTTTACGTTACTGGATCAGGTGGTCGCCGAGGCTTCATCTCTCAAGCTGGCCGAGAACCGCATCAGGATTCAAATCTCCGCGGCAGACTTGCTCTGGGATCGTCAGGAAGCGCGCGCGCGCGCGTTGTATTCCCAGGCGGCCGATGGTGTGGCGGAATTGATCCGCACCACGGACACTCGAGAGCCGAACCAGCGCCCACGTCCTGATCAGGGCCGCAACCCCTCTCAGTTGCGCCAGGAACTGGTGCTAAGCGTTGCGCGGCACGATGCACCGATGGCTTATCAAGTGCTGGCGTCGACTCGCTCGCTGACCCCGCCGCCCATCGACACTGGTATGGGCCCGCAAATTAGTCCCGAGGAAAACCTCGAGCAGCTATTGCTCGCCCGGGTCGCCGCCATTGATCCGAAACTGGCCCTGCAAAACGCCGAGCTACTTCTGGAAAAGGGACAGTACCCGCGCACGCTTACGAGTGTGTTGTCGCAACTGCAGCGGAAGGATAAGGAAGCGGCCGCCAAACTGGAAAGTAAACTGGTTCAGCGTCTGCAATCAGAGAACATGCTGGCCAAGATCGATGCCGGAAATTTAGCAATCAGCATGCTGGCTCCTGGACCAAGGGTTGTCAGCACGTCCACTGATGCGGCCGCGCCTGCGCCAAAGAATACCGGACAAGTCCTGAGCGAATCGTCTTATCAGGACCTTATGAGAACTGTGATCGAGGCCGCCCTCAAAGCCACTCCCGCCCCGGCCGGAGGTCAGCGTGGAGGAAACCAGGGGCGTCAAAGAGGTCCGAACGCCGGCGGACAGAACGCCGGGCGTCAGAACAATGTGCAGGTGCGTACGGATGCAGAGAATGAACAGGACAACGCCCGCCGTCTGTTGAGCGGAGTACAGTCTCTGCTGCCTAAAATCGATCAGTACCTGCCTGAACGGGCCCAGTCCGTGCGGCAGAAAATGACCGAGTTGGGTCTGGGCAACAATCAGCGCGGCGGGGGCATGGGCCAAATCATGAGCTCGATGCAGCAGGGTAACGCTGACAGCCTGATGGCCGCGGCGCCTTCGGTCCCGGCGCAGTTGCAGCCGCGAGTTTATCAGGCAGCCGCCATGAAGGCGCTCGAGGAAGGCAACGTGGATCGGGCCAGAGAGATCGCCACCGATCATCTGGATTCGAGGACGCGCACCGCAGTGCTCCAATCGATCGATTTCCGGCAGATGGCTGACAAGGTCGAGACCAGCCGGATCGAAGAAGTCAGGCAAACACTGGCGGGGCTGACGTCCGATAGTCAGAAGATCGATCTGCTGCTGCAACTCGCGGAGGCGGCGCAGAAGAAAAACCCGAAGATGACGGGACAACTTCTGGATGAAGCGCAGAGACTAGTCAGCCGGCCAGCGGTCAACTACCAGCAGCTTGATGCGCAGATCAGGGTGGCCCATGCGTTTGCCGGATTGGATCCAGGTCGTAGTTTCCAGGTCCTCGAGCCCGGCATCTTGCAGCTAAATGACTTGCTTTCGGCCGCGGCCGTGTTGAATGGATTTGAAGTTAATGTTTTCCGGGAAGGCGAGCTGCCGCTGCAAGGCGGAAGCGGCCTGGGCAGCATGATAAATCGATATGCGCAAGAGCTGGCGATGCTGGCCAGGAGCGATTTCGATCGAGCCCAGACCCTGGTTAACAGGTTTGCGCTATCGGAACCAAGAATCCAGGCGCGGCTCGCAATCGTGCAAGGACTTCTGCGCCCACAGGCGCCCCAGGCCCCTGACAGCATTTTTGGCATGCGTAACTTCGGTCAGAGTTTTCCGATGGTTCGCAGCCCCGAATAGAGTCGGGCTAAGGAACTCATTTCCGACCTTTGAAGGCGTCGTTCAGTTCTGTGTGCCGGCTGGACAGAGGAACTGCGCGCCCATCAATAAACAAGTAGCGCACGTGAGTCCGCGCTTCCAGCAGATCGCCATCCGTGACGACGATGTTGGCTATCTTGCCGGGCTCAAGCGATCCCATCCTATCCGCTACGTTCATGATTTGAGCGGGATAAAGCGTGACAGCTTTCAGGGCCTCCTCTTTCGCTAAACCAAACGCGGCCGCCATTCCGGCATAGAGCGGCAGGTTGCGCACGGCGGCGCCACTGTTACCGCTGGAAATACAGAACCGCACACCTGCCTGCTGCAACTTTGAAGCATTCTCATAAAGCGTGTCGTAGGCATCATCTTCCCGCATGGGCAGATTGAGAATGCCGGTTAAGATCACCGGAACGTTTTTCTCTTTCAGCAGGTTAACCACTTTCCACGCGTCGTCCCCACCCAGAATTATCGGTTTTAGCTTCATCTCTTCCGCGAACCTGACGGCGCCGCGAATTTCAGCTTCGCGATCCGCTCGCAAGATAACCGGGCGCTCGCCGCGGACATAGGGCACCAGCGATTCCAGCACAATGTCCAGGTTCATTCGCGGTAACGACTTATCCTTCGCGTAGGCATCCTGGGCTCGCCCGTAGGCTTCGGCATCGCGCAACAGCTTGCGAATCTGCTCGACCTGCCGCTCGTTGGCGGTCAAAGTTTCGCTCAGGTTTGCATCGGGCTGTTGCTCTGAGCCAAAGTCGCCGCCGCGCCGGCTGGTGCGGGGAAAGTTCATCACCAAAGCGGCCTGCGGTATCAAGGCCATTTCCTGTGGTGTAGTGCCCAACAAATTTATCAAGGCGGCCTGGCCTGCGATCAAACCTCCGGTCGGCGAGCTGAGCGCACTGGTGACGCCGTCAACTCGTGTGACCGCGATGTGCGCGCTGTGTGGATGGATGGCGATAATGGCCTTGGCGTTGGGATTCATCTCTCCCACTTCCGTGGTGTCGACAGTGCCGGGAGCACCCTGACCTACCTCTACCAGGCCCATCGAAGTTCCCGCATCGATCATTCCCGGATAGACGCTCAAACCGCGGGCATCGATCTGCTGTGCCCCGCTGGGAATCGTCACGCCGGCGCCAACCGCTTCAATCTTGCCATCACGAATTACAACCGTGCCGTTTTCGATTGGCGGTCCGCTGACCGGGAAGATACGCGCGTTGCGGATGGCATAGGTCCCACGTGGCGGAGTGCCGCCTTGCTGGGTTGCCGGGTTGCCGATCTGCTGACCGAGGGCAGAAACGGAGAGGAGCAAAATTACTAGCGTGATGAGCAGCGTCATTGTGGTCCGTTTTTCCTGGTTCATGGCTGGTTCCCCTCCCATTGATCATCATCGTCGTTAGTGGACGGACGGCGCCGCGGCGTTTGCGGCGATCTGCCGCCGGTGCCGGGCCGATTAGGTTCCGCCTGCTCCAGTTGCGCGCGCTCCTTCTGCAGCTCCGCGCGGCGAGCCTGATCCTGCTGACGGTCAAAGAAAATGACCCCGTCAACAAAAGTTGTGTCCACGCGCGAATAGACACTCAACGGATGGCCGGTCCAGATTGCCAGATCGGCGTCTTTGCCCACTTCGATCGACCCCACCCGGCTCTGTATGCCCAGTTGCAACGCCGGATTGATGGTGATCAGTTTCAAAGCCTCTTCCTCAGTTAGATCGCCATAACGTATCGCCTTTGCTGCTTCGATATTAAGACGGCGCGCACGCTCGTCCGAATCAGAATTCATGGAGACTACAACGCCCGCGCGCGTCAGGATCGCGGCATTGTGGGGAATGGCGTCGTACGCCTCAATCTTATAACCCCAGAAGTCTGCGAAAACCGATGCTCCCGCGCCATGCTGGGCAATTTCTTTGGCAACCTTGTAGCCCTCGAGCGCGTGCTGAAACGTTTTTATCTTGAAACCGAACTCGTTAGCGATATTGATCAGCATGACAATCTCGTCTGAGCGATAGCAGTGCGCATGCACAAAGCGCTTGCCCTCGAGTACTTCAACCAGCGGCTCCAGTTGGAGATCGCGCCGCGGCGGGATTTTTCCTTTCTGGTCGGCGCTGGCCCGGTATTCGGCCCACCCTCTCTGGTAGTCGCGCGCCCGGGTGAATGCGTCCCGGATAACCTCTTCAACTCCCATCCGTGTTGCCGGATAGCGACGCGGCGTCCCGGGAGTTACCTGGCTGTTTGAACGCTTGGGATTTTCGCCGAGGGCGAACTTGATGCCCGGAGTTGCGCCAGGAAAGAGGAATTCGCTCAGTGGCCGGCCGGGCTTGATCTTGACGACTGTGTTCAAGCCACCAATTGGATTTCCCGAACCGTGCAGCAGATTTAGGGTGGTCGTCCCCCCGGCCAGTTCGCGGTAGAGTTCCGCACCGGTGGTATTAAGCACGTCACCAGTGCGGACCATGGAGGTAACGGCCAGCGTAAGTTCGTTGATAGCGTCGAGCATTGAGTGGGAATGGCAATCGATTATGCCGGGCATGACGTACCTGCCGGCAGCGTCAATCACACGGGCATCAGGAGCCTTAAGGTTCTTGCCAATGGCGGCGATCTTTCCCTTGCTGATCAGCAGGTCAGTGTTCTGCAAGGTCCCGTGCGTGATGGTCAGGATCGTCGCGTTGCGAATCAAGGTGTCAGTGGATTGCGGCGGCGACTGCGTTTGCTGCGCCAGTGCCGGCTGGCTGAGTAAAGCACTTAACAAAGCGGTTGCGAGGATACGAGCAAGTGATCGTTTCATATGGACTCCGTGGCTTAAACCGACCTTTCAAGTAAATCACTGCGGCTTCGCCGCCGCACAGGGCGGAAAGGCTCTGCCTTTCCGCGCGCTTCCCTCACTTCTTTTGAGCTCCGCCTCAAATAGGGGGCGGAGCCTCCGATTGTTCTTCAGTCTCAGCGGTAAGGCGGAGCCTTACCGCGCTGTGCGGCGGCAAAGCCGCAACCGTATGTTGACCAAAATGTCCTCAAGTCCGTTCTTCCCTCTGCCTTCGACGACCCCATTTATGACCCAGGCCCCGCTCGTGTCCCGGTAAACGATCCGGGCGCACGGCCCACAATCTCCACCGTGCCTTTCATTTCATTGCCCGAGATCGTTCCGGCAAACGTCGCTTCCCTGGTCTGGCCCTCAGTGTTGAGGGAAACAGTGAAACGAATTTCTCCTGCCGGCGTGGTGGAGGCATTTGAGATGTCCCCGCCACCCAGGGCCCCCCGCATTGATCCGCGCACCTGTTCGCCTTCCTGCTGTAGCGTGAGCGTAATGTCCTGTTCCCCCTGACCCAGGTTGACCTTCAGGCTCCAGGTCCCCGCCGCGCCAGCCCGGCCCTGCGGTGTGGTCGCCGCGGGCTTCAGGTCAACCGGCCGGCCGTCAATAAACACGTGCGTGATGCGACTACTGCGAGCAAAGATATCGCCCCGGGTCACCGTCAGATTTGCGATCTTGCCAACCTCGATTGATCCCAGCCTATCGGACACCCCAAAAATTTCCGCCGGATTGATGGTCAACGCGCGCAACGCCTCGTCCCGCGCCAAACCGTTATCAACCGCTTTAGCAGCATTTGCCAGAAAGTCAGTGATGTTAGCCATGGAGCCTGATTGAAAAGCGAAGCGAACCCTTGCAGCAGCGAGTTTGGCAGCCGTGTTTTGAGCTTCTACACGCGCTCGCAACAAACGCAGAGGCTCGGGGTCCGCTTCCGGAACCGCCGCCGTGGTGCGCCGGGGAAAATTCAGGGAAAGTAAAACCGGAACATCTTGCTCAACCAGACGGCCAGTCAACCTTCCCGCCTCGCTTCCGCCGGCGATAATGGCGCGCAGATTGAATTCCTTTGCCAGATCCAGAGCACGCTCGATCTCGCGCTCGGTATTGGCATACATGACCACCGGCATCTTTCTTTCCAACACCGGAACAAGGGCCGCGAGCGATCTATCAAGCTCAGGACGGCGAATGGCCCGCGGCGCCCGCTCGTAAATCTGCTGCGCGTTACGATAGCGATCGGCATCAAGCATCATCTGCCGCAGCGAGGCAAAGACGCCCATCAGTGAATTGGGATAACCACTGCCGCGCAACGGCGTGAACCCCATGTGCATGGCCACCGGAGAACGCACAATCATTTGTTGCGGCGTGTCCCCTGCCAGGTTAATCAAAGCCGATTGCCCGATCCAGATTCCTGATTGCGGCGCCGACAGTGCCGTAGAGATTCCCGAATTGCGCGCCAATTCAATGTCGGCGCCGCCCGGCTTAATCATGTCTTCCGCCATGATCTCAGGTTGCAATCCGGGCGGCTGAGTTGAGTTGGGCGCGCTCGCTGATGAACCTGGCTGACGTTGGGCCAGCGCGAAACCGCCGCCGCCAGCTCCTCCCGCCGGGGACGGCGCCGGCGAAGCTTCCGGAATGCCAAGACTGGTATTCGCATCGATCAAGCCGGGATAAATCGTCAATCCCGTGCCATCGATCACACGCGCATCCGCGGGCGCGCTGACCTGGGCCCCCACACCGGCAATCAAGCCATTGCGGACTACCACCGTTCCCCGCTCAATTACCGGACCTGACACGGGAACGATGCGAGCGTTTGTAATGGCGTATGTATCGACGGCGCTGCGTTGCCCGCTGACAAGGGTTGTTAATTGACCGCTGTTCAAGCAGAGGGCGACTAGGACAACGAACATCTTGCGGCGGGCTCCTGGCATAGTTAGTCCACGTCCAATCTAGTTGGTTTAGCGACGCGTTTGATGGCGGAGAGAATGCAGTCCCGCCCGGGATGAAAAGGGCGACAGCTTATCGCAGAAAAATGAATCCGTAAATGTTTTGTGTGTCGCCGATCGGCTTTGCCAAAAAAAGTGACGGCCGGTTCGAAGGGACCAATGAGAACACCACAAATTGGTTCGTGTTGTTTCGTGTAATTTCGTGTAATTTCGTGTAATTTCGTGGATCGTGTACTTACGATTCGCAGCGACACGATCCACGAAATCACACTAACTACACACGAAATAACACGAAATCAGAATTTTTGGACAAAGCCGGCGCGTCAGTTTGGACTTTGCTCATGACCCGCTTCGCAGCGGCAGCGTCAATCGTGACGCCACGCACCTTGAATGCTAGAATCGCCGCCACCCCTTTTTCGAAGAGTGCGCCTGTTTGCTGGAGGTTAAGGATGAATCTCATTTCTCGTAGTTCGCGTTTCTGGGTTGGTGCATTTCTGCTACTGGTGTCGAGCATCGCCTTGCTATCGTCGTGCGCGAAGACTGGTGGACCAGGGCCAGCTTCCACGCCCCAAGGCACACCTGCTGAAGCCAACACATTCATTGAAGAGGCCGAGAAGCGGCTACTGGCTTGGAACGTGAAGACTGCGCGGGCTGATTGGGTTAAAAGCACCTTTATCACTGACGACACCGAAGCAATTTCCGCTAATGCAAACAATGAGTTGATTGCGGCCGTGACAGAACTGGCCGAACAATCGCGGCGCTTCGATGGTGTGGAACTCGCGCCCGACACCGCGCGCAAGTTGAAACTTTTGAAACTGTCGCTGGTCTTGCCCGCCCCCAAAGACCCGAAGGAGCGCGATGAGCTGACTAAAATTGCCGCGTCCCTGGAAGGCGAATACGGCAAAGGCAAGTACTGTCCGGATGGCCCGCAGGCAAAGTGTCTCAGCCTCGGCGACATGGAAGAGATCATGGCCAACAGCCGCGACCCGGAGGAACTTAAACGCATCTGGGTTGGCTGGCACCGGGTCTCACCTCCTTATAGAAAAAATTACGCGCGGTTTGTCGAGCTCAGCAACAAAGGCGCGCGCGAAATGGGGTTCAAAGATACGGGAGCGATGTGGCGCGAAAAGTACGACATGGAGGCCGACGCCTTTGCGGCGGAAGCTGAGCGATTGTGGCAGCAGGTAAAACCGCTTTACGATTCCCTCTACACCTTCACGCGTCGCAAGCTCTTCGAAAAATATGGCAAGGACGTCGTGCCGCCTGATGGACCTATTCCCGCACACCTGCTGGGAAACATGTGGGCCCAGGAATGGGGCAACATCTACCCCCTCCTCGCGCCGCAGGGCGGTGACCGCGGTTACGATCTGACGCAAATACTCAAAGCGCGAAACACTGACGCCAAACAGATGGTGCGGTACGGTGAAGGGTTCTTCACTTCATTGGGTTTTGAACAGCTGCCCGAGACCTTCTGGGTCCGCTCGATGCTTACCAAGCCGCTGGATCACGAAGTGGTTTGCCACGCAAGCGCCTGGGACATCGACTTTGAAAAAGACGTGCGGCTAAAGATGTGCATCCAGATCAATGAAGTTGACTTCACCACTGTCCACCACGAGCTGGGACACAATTATTATCAGATGGCCTACGCGGGACAGCCATTTCTCTATCGCGAAAGCGCCAACGACGGTTTTCACGAAGCCATTGGCGACACGATGGCGCTTTCGGTAACTCCGGCTTATCTGAAGCAGATTCGTTTGATTGACACTAGTCCCAATCAGGCGGCTGACACCGGCTTTCTACTGCAGCGCGCTCTCGACAAAGTGGCCTTCCTGCCTTTCGGTTACCTCGTGGATCAGTGGCGCTGGAAGGTTTTCTCTGGCGAAGTTGGCCCCAATGACTACAACAAAGCCTGGTGGGATTTGCGGGCGAAATACCAGGGCGTGGCGCCGCCAGTGCCGCGGACCGAACAGGACTTTGATGCCGGTGCGAAATATCACGTGCCCGCTAACGTTCCTTATACCCGTTACTTTCTTGCCAGGATTCTGCAGTTTCAGTTTCACCGGGCGCTCTGTCGCGAAGCCGGGTTCAGCGGGCCACTGTATCAGTGCTCGATCTATGGCAATAAGAAGGCTGGCGAAAAATTGAAGCAAATGTTGGCGATGGGTTTAAGTAAGCCCTGGCCCGAAGCGCTCAAGGCCATGACGGGCGAGGACAAGATGGACGCGACGGCCATAATCGATTACTTCGCGCCTTTGAAGCAATGGTTGGATGCGGAAAACCAGAAGGCTGCGGGCATCAAGCCGTGAGCGGTAGGTCTGTTAAGAGTTTCGAGTTTCGGAAGCCTGGGTTACGCGCTGACTGCTTAACTTTGCTACGCCCTGCGTTGCCGCCTGTGTTCTAATGCGTAACGGTCAAACAGAAGCCCTTCAAATGAAACTTAACTACGGGAGCTTTCAATCTTATTTGCTATAATGTGCAGCGGTTCGGAGCGACTTCCGCCGGGCGATTTGGCCCTTAGCCCTCGATAACCTACGCGGTTACGAGCTTAACCCCAGGAGTTTTGATAATGAACAGAAACCCGACTCTGCTTACTCTGTTAGGAACCGTCATAGCCCTGATTGCGCTGGCCGCCATCGCTGTCGCCGGCCAATCCAAAACAAACTCGTTTCCGAAGATCCACATTAAGAACTTTGGCCAGATGAATGCCCGCTTTTATCGGGGCGCGCAGCCGAAGGAAGAAGATTACAAAGACCTGGCCGCGCTGGGAATCAAAACCATTATCGACCTTCGCGAGGACTCGGAGGTATCTGAAAAAAGCAGCACTGAAGCTCAGGGAATGCATTACATAAATATCCCCATAAGGGACAAAAGCTATCCTTCAACTGAGCAGGTGCAGCAGTTCTTAAAACTCGCGAACGACCCCGCGACCGGTGTTTTCTATGTGCATTGCGCCGGCGGCCGCCATCGCACCGGCATGATGGGCGCGGTTTACCGCTTTACCGTTGACCACTGGAACTACGACCGGGTTTACAGCGAGATGAAAGCCTATGACTTCTATTCGAATTGGGGCCACGGCTCGCAGAAGCGGTTCGTCCAGGACTACTGGGCAACCCTTCAGGCACGAACCGCCGCTGCTGCTCCGGCCAGCACCAGTGCGGTACCCTCCGGCGGACGCAACTAGATTATTCTGAACCCTAAAGTAAGAAGGCCGCTCCGGTTGGAGCGGCCTTTTTCTTGTCCTGACGATCTCTGGCTACTTGCAGTTCTTAACGAGTTTCAATCTGCCGACCTTTGTGAGTTCCCAGGATCGTCGGCTGGTGTTTCAAAAAGGACTCCAATGTTTTCAGCGAAGTCAGCCTGACTATTCACTCTTGGTTCGTTGGGGCCAGGCGAAATCCTCTCGTATGAGCCATCAGATTGCAGCCGGCGCGCCTTCACGTTGTCACGCAGGTATGTGCCGAGGACAACTTCCTTCAGATAGGCTTGCAAACGCTCATCATGCACCTTGGTCAAAACCTCTACCCGGCGGTTCAGGTTTCTTGGCATCAGATCGGAACTGCCAAGATAAAGATCATTGTCTCCGGCGTTCTCAAAATAGAAGACCCGGCTGTGCTCGAGGAATCGGCCCACTATGCTGCGAACCGTAATAGTTTCTGACAGACCAGGGATGCCGGGTCGGATCATGCAGATCCCGCGCACAATCAAGTCGATTGGGACACCTGCCTGCGAAGCTGCGTAGAGTTTGCCAATAATCCGTGTATCCGCGATTCGATTGATCTTGATGATGATATGGGCCGGCTTGCCCTCGCGATGATGCTCAATTTCGCGCTCAATCAACTCAGTCAACTTGTCGCGCAGGTTAACCGGCGCCACCAGTAGTTGCTGATATTCTGTTTTCCGAGAATAGCCGGTCAGGTAATTGAACAACTCCGTGACGTCGGCACCGATTTCGTCATTCGCCGTTAACAAACCCAGATCGGTGTAGGTCGTCGAGGTCGTGGGGTTGTAATTTCCCGTGGCGATGTGGACGTAGCGGCGCAGTTTGTCGCCCTCCCGTCGAACTATCAGCGCCAGCTTGCAATGGGTTTTCAGGCCCAGCACGCCGTAAACCACGTGAATCCCGGCGCGCTCCAACCGCGTCGCCCACTCGATATTCTTTTCCTCATCAAAGCGAGCCTTAAGCTCGATCAAGACGGTAACTTGTTTGCCTCGCTCGCTGGCTTCGATTAGCGCCGGAAGGATTGGCGAGTGTCCCCCTGTGCGATAGACACAAATCTTTATGGCTACTACGTGAGGATCCTTTGCCGCCGTAGCAATCAAGTCCGTTACGGATGTGTAGGACACATACGGATGGTGCAGCAGCACGTCCTGCTGCTTAATCACATCGAATATTTCGCTGTCGCTGGGTAATACCGGCGGCGACGCAGCCAATAAAGGCTTGTCCTTAAGCTCGGGCCGCGGCAGGTCGTACAGGGCCATCAGATCGGTAACGTTCAGCGGCCCATCGATCACAAAAACGTCGTCGGCCGTCAGACCGATCGATTCCTGTAAGTACCGCACCATCTCGATAGGCATCGTGGACGACACCTCAAGCCTTACGGGATTGCCAAAGCGGCGGCGCCGCAGTTGTTGCTGCATGGTATGCAACAGATCGTCGGCCTCGTCGTCCCGAATATCGATGTCCGCGTCGCGCGTCAGGCGGAAGGTATGTGCCGGTCCCGGTTTCATTCCCGGAAA
The DNA here is from genome assembly GCA_039933315.1 of Pyrinomonadaceae bacterium. Lineage (GTDB taxonomy): Bacteria > Acidobacteriota > Blastocatellia > Pyrinomonadales > Pyrinomonadaceae > DASXRU01. Next base: position 2,214 of record JBDTOI010000069.1, on the reverse strand, counting down.
CAACGACTGGATGTTCGCTTTGATCAGATCTCCCAGCAGAAGAAACTTCGTCTCACTGCCACTCACGGGGACTAACCGCGGCACGATGGGCGGAATCTTGATGCGCACGAAGCGCGGCTCTGAACCCAGGCGGGAATGAATATCGACTCCGCTGCCCTCGCCTTCTTCAACCATCAACCCCAGATTGAGGCTCTGGTTCGAAATGTAGGGAAACGGGTGACTGGGATCGACTGCCTGCGGCGTCAGCACCGGAAAAACATTCTTCGCGAAATAGTCATCCATCCCCTGGAGTTCATCCGTATTCAACGAATCATAATTCGTGATCACGATGCCGTTGGCCTCCAGTTGAGGAATGATCTCCTCTTGCAGGCAACGACTTTGCTCGGCCACTAGCGGCAGCAGACCTTCTCTAATCTTGCGCAACTGCTCAGCCGCTGTCAGCCCGTCCGGTGAAACATCCGCTATCTCCTCTTCTAAAGCTTCTTTCAACGCCGATACCCGGATCATAAAAAACTCATCCACATTCGAGGAGAAGATGGCCAGGAACTTGAGGCGTTCGAGTAAAGGTTGGCTATCGTCCAACGCTTCCTCCAGCACGCGGCGGAAAAACTCCACCTGGCTCATCTCGCGATTGAACAGATAGTCTTCCACCCGCACGGGCCTCGTTCGCAAGGCTGGTCCCGGCAAGTGAAGCAGGTTGTCCGTTTCAGGTTTGTTTGCAGCAGTAGACATATATTTTTCCCGGGCACTCCTGGAGGTTCAATAGAACCTCCGTCATCTCAATTGATGTTCATCGATCCTTCGGATGCAGCGAACACCTAAAAGGTCACCACGCCAGGGAAGAGTCCTTATTGTATTTTCGCTATCAATTGATGCTTGTTTCATCAGGCTTAAGCGGGCCGGAGCTAGCCCAGCCAGTGGAAGTATCAAGCTGCGTTCCGCAGTGAACCACGGAGTAAGAGGAATCAAAAGTCGGCTTTACAGGCACTCCCGGCGTTCAGTCATCGTATGAAATGACTCCGGGGTGTATGAATTCAGGGCTTTACTGCCAACCAGTGGAGCACTTAGGTTCAGAATGCCAGCCTGGTGGTTGCGAGTTCTTCCCCACCGAGGAAAGGAAAACCGCGCGAGGCGGGCGTCTGGACCTTCCTTTCGCGACGTCACACACGTGGGGTAAACTGAAATCCAGTAGAGAGATTGATCTTGACGTCGGGATTGTCCTGGTCAGCAACTGGACCGGCGCAGGACGGGGAAGGAAAAGCGTAATGACGACCAATGGCAAAAGAGCGTTGATCGTAGTTGACGTGCAGAATGATTTCTGTCCCGGAGGTGCGCTCGCAGTGGCGTTCGGCGATGAAGTCGTTGCGCCCTTAAATCAACTTACCCGCGAGTTTCTTGCCAGGGGCGAGCCGGTTTTCAAGAGCCGGGATTGGCATCCTCGACAAACAAAACATTTCGCCGAGCGTGGCGGTACCTGGCCAGTGCATTGTGTCCAGAACACAAAGGGCGCAGAGTTTCATCCGGACTTGATCGACGAGATACACATCCGAACTATCTCGAAAGGACTGGGAGACAAGGACTGCTATTCGGCGTTTGATGAGACCGATCTCGATTTGCAGCTGCGCCGCCTGGGAGTAGAAGAAGTTTGGGTAGGCGGACTGGCCACGGACTACTGCGTCAAGAGCACCGTGCTGGACGCCCTGCGGAAGGGTTACAAGGTAAAGGCACTGGAAGATGCTATGCGCGCTGCGGATGTAAATCCCGGCGACGGCGAGCGCGCAATTGAAGAGATGCGCCGGGCGGGGGCGGAGATGGTGAACAGTCGCGCCGATTCTCTCGTTGCCACAGATGCTCGCCACCCCGAACGCGATGACCCAGATCCCATTAGTGAAGCCTACAAGGGAGGCATCGATCTTACGTTGATCAGAGAACGCCTGCGGATGACAGTGGATCAGCGCCTCGAACGTTTGATGAGTTTGCAGAAGTTTGCCGAAGAGTTGCGGGAAGCCGGTAAACGCGCGTCACATTCATGACTGACTACCGCGAACTGATCAGTCGCCTGGTGGCGGGCGGCGTCGAGTTCATAATTGTAGGCGGAGCGGCCGCCGTCGTGCACGGCGCCAGTCGCCTGACAGACGACCTCGATGTTGTTTACGCACGGGACCGCGAAAATGTGGATCGACTCATTGAGGCTTTGGCGCCCCTGGCTCCATA
>JBDTOI010000068.1:0-20832 GCA_039933315.1 Pyrinomonadaceae bacterium | reverse complement strand
CCTCAGCGCGGGGACGGAAATCCTGCAGGTTAACTCCATAGCTAATCAGCGGCGTTGGCTTATCGAAGCCCTTCTCCCGTAATACTTCGCTGACTGTTTCGCTGCAAACATAGGCGGCGGAGACTCGTTTGAAGGCGCGTTGCTCCAACCAGCGAAAAGGCTGAGGGTAACGATGGTAGATGTTCTGGTTGACATGCATTACCACCGGAGTTTTCGGCGCAAACAGATTCAACAAAGTCAGGACCTCGGCACAGGCAACGCTGTAAGGTTCATGACTGAGATCAACCAGGTGCGGGCGATGACGTCGCAGGGCAGCGATGATGGGCCGCGGATCATAGGCAAACAACTGGATGTGCCGGGAAAGATAGGTTCGGGCCGAGTTCACCGGAAACATATCGTCAGGCAGGACCTCAACCTCCATCTCAGTTTCGCGCCAGCGCTGAGTCGTCAGTACCTCGAGATCGATATCGGGATGGCAACGCACAAGTGCGCGCTCTCGCTGACGCAAGGCCGGAGTTAGACTCGAGTGCGCAATGCGCAGGACTCGCGTCTTTGGTTTCTGAGTATCCCTTTTCATCTATATCCCCTGGATTGAAATATTTGGCGCTGGCGCAGCCATGCCTTGCGCGCTTGTGCTCCAGAGAGGCTGACCCACCGGGAAAGCCATTTTTCCCGCCCGCTCCCCGACCAACTCGGCAAACAGATTCAAATACTGCGCGGCGATCGTGTCCCAGGAATAGTTACCGGCTGTCCTGAGTCCTGCTTCGCGGATGCGGGCGTGCAATTCCGGGTCGTTGAGCAAACGGTCCAGCTTCGCGGCAATCTCCGGCGGGTCGTGCCTGATATGAAATCCGTTCACTCCATCGTGCAGGTAGTCCTCAATACCGCCCGCCGGTGAAGCGACCACGGGTACGCCCGAAGCCATCGCCTCCAGACAAACAAGGGCGAAGGTCTCATATAGTGTGGGCAACACGAACGCATCCGCCGCCGGGTAAATCTTTGGCAGATCACTACGAGCGCCGGCAAAGATCACGCGATCGCCCACTCCTAACTTTTCCGCGAGTGCCTTGTAACGGCCCACCTTGTCATTGCCGACAATTACCAAAAATGCTTTAGTCTGCATTTCCGCCAGGGCCATGATGGCAAACCTTAATCCCTTAATTCGGTAACGGCTGCCGACAAAGAGCAGCATCGGCGCGTCAACCGGCACGCCCAGGCTGCGACGCACCTCGTCTCTGGATTTAGCGTTGCGCGGATTGAAGCGGGCGAGGTTAATACCGTTGGGTATGGTTACGATCTGATCGTCAGGAACGTGGTAGTGCTCTTTCAACTCGCGACGAACTCTTTCGGAAATCGCGACCACGCGCCGGTAGCGTTTGCCGCCGAACATCCACGAATCGCGCCATGCGACCCACAGATTGATGGGGTTGAACAGCCAGGCGTATGAACCCATGCGTTGTTTCTCAGCCAGGCAAGCGCGGTTGACAGAGTGAACGATACAAACATCGCCGACCAGCGAATCTCCGTGGCTGAGAACAATCTTCGAGCCGCGGCTGCGCCACAAACGCCAGCTGGCGATTAGAGTGAACAAAGGAACGGCGACGAGCATGGCCAGATGTCGCCCGCGCAGGTTCGCGCCCCAGTTCTTCAACCAGGTGGCGGCCAGTATGATTCCTTCTTCCGCATCAGGCTCCGTCACCTGACTTGTAAGCACTCGCGCATCGACGCCCAGCGCCAACCAGGCACGATGCAGCTCAAAGGCAACGCTCTCGCTACCTCCGCCTAAACCGATCTCTCGCGTCACTTGTAAGATGAATGGTATGTCCATCTGCTTCCCTTTCGTCATGCACCACTCAAGCAAACCTGGCCGCCTCAGTTTGTCCCAATGCTGAATTTTCACCGGCTATGGCTCTTTGATCACAAATCGAACCGTAAAAGGCCTCCAAATCCGCGAGGTAGCGATCCGCCGCGAAATATGAAGCGACGTGGTTCTGGCCCTGGACGGTGAGTTTGCATCGGACCTCGGGCCGGCGTCCCAAATAAAGGATCGCATCCGCGAGCGCCGCTTCATCCCCTGGCGGAATCAGCCATCCAGTCCAGTTGTGTTCGATGATCTCGGGAATGCCGCCAGACAAGGCCGCTATGACTGGCGTATTGCAGGCCATCGCTTCCAGGGCCACCAACCCGAACGGCTCGACAGTTGAATTCACTACCAGCAGATCCAGCGCCTGCATCACTGCCGGTATGTCGCTCCGGGCCCCGGTCAACCGCACGGTTGCTTCGACCCCTAATTCCTTTATCGCCGTTTGGATCAACTCCGCGTATTTTTGGTCACGGTTGAATAGTGGCGCACCTACGATCAGCAAAATCGCGTTGGGCATGTCCGTCACTACGCGGGCGAATGCGCGGACCAGTTCAAGTTGTCCTTTGCGCGGCGTTAGTTGTCCGACTATCCCAATCAGCAGATCTCCCGCGCCCAAATGCAATTGGTCGCGTGTCTTCTTTCCTGCTGCCGCGTCCGGCTGAAACCGGTCCAACTCGATGGCATTGAGAATGACTTTCACGCGACTCTGCAGAACGGAGAAGCTGCCGCAGAAATTATCAGCGACCGCGCGGGAGACGGCAATCATGCGCGCTCGGGAAGATAGAAACGCGTATGCCCGGATCAAGGTGCTCAGCGGATGTCGCGGCAGCAGATCGTGAAGATGCCAAACGACCCGGGTCTTCAGATTGAAGGTAGCCGCCGTGGCCACCAGTCCCGCGCGGATGCTATTCGCATGAATCAGATCCGGATTCGCCTCAATGACTTTCCGCCGCACATCCCGCACGACATGAACAAAGGACTTCAGATAACGAAATAGTTGATCGCCGCGAAAGGTAAATCTGGCATCCAGGCCGGCCACCGTAACAACCGGCAAGTCGAGTTCTTTCAAGCGTTGCTGTAGAGGTCCTTGCTCAGGACAGAGAACCACCGGCTGAAACCTTGCGCGATCCAGGCGCGCGAGGATCATCAGCAGCAGATATTCCGCGCCGCTAACCTGGCCGGTGTGGTTGTAGAACAGGACTCTCATGATTGCGCGGCTGATAAGTCGGCCCCTAAGATCTCTTCGCTCTTGCGATAACGCGCCACTGTCTTCTCCAAAAACTTCACGGGAAAATAGGCCCCGGAAACTTTGGCGATGAAGCGAGGCATGTTGTCTCGCCTGCCCAGCGGGACACGCCAGCGCGAATGTGTGGCGTTGGTTCCCTTCCACACTGACCACGAGGCGCGGTACCCACACTCTTCGCTTAATTGTTCAAGCTCGGTATTGCATTCTCCGTATGGCCAGGCCATCAGATCGACGGATCGTCCCGTCATACTCTCCAGCAAGCGTCGCGACTCGATCAGTTCAAAGTGGGCCTCCTTAGCCGTCAGCTTGTTGAAGTGACGATGCCAGAGACCATGGGCGCCAATCGTTACCAGCGGATGCCGGGCGATTTCTCGTAGTTCGGAGATAGACAGGTAGTCGTCCCGCCCCACGAAGCCGGCCGTTACGAACAATGTGATCGGCAACTGAAATCGTTCCAGCAATGGCAGCGCCACGGTCAGGTTGTCGCGGAAGCCATCATCGAAGGTAATTGCCGTCAGACGGCGCTGGTCCGGCGCGTCCAGTGTTTCTTCAAGTCTTACGACACCGCGCCAGCGCGAAAGCCAGTGCAGGTGCTGTTCGAAGCGCTGAGGTGAAATATCAATGTCACCCGGCAGGGGCTCCGGCCGGCTGCTAATCGTGTGGTAAACGAGTACTGAGTGCATAAGAGTTTTAGTTCTGAACTGAGCTGCGGGCCTCCATGTTTCGCAGCTGCTGCGCGCTAATCCAGCCCACCACTAACCAACCCACGGGCGCGACCGAGTAAAGGGTGAACGTGTTGCCAAAGATGCTGTTGAGAATCAGGACCGGCATCAGCGCCGCGACAACTCGCCAAACCTGCCCTTCGGGCGAACCGCGGTCGGCCCTTTGGAAGGCACGCCAGCTCATGAAGCCGGCGCGCGCCAGAATTCCTATAAACAGAAGTGCCGCTGCCAAACTGCACGTGACGGCGGTGGAAATAAAGTAACTATCAACCGGCGGCAACGCGGCGCCCTTATCTGACCGTTGCACACTGAGTGAAGTTGCACCCAGGCCCATGCCCAGGGGATTGTGCGGAATGACCTCAGTGGCCAGGTAACTCCAGGTCGTGAAGCGCTCCTGCAGGCTGCCCTCCTGAGTGGGGCTCAGCGCACCTCTGGTGCTGTGCGAGAGCACTGCACCGAATCTCTGTTCCTCGTCGAGGCTTTGCATATCGTCGCTGCTGGGCGCATTTACCAGCATTCCAATGAGCAACACGGGCGCGAGCGCCAGCAGGAGACGACCCAGCGCGGCGCGCCAGGTTTGCGCTCCCAGGGTCAACAAAACAATTACTCCCAGGATCAGTCCAAAGATCGCAGTACGCTGCCCGGTCAACATCAACATAACCGCCAGCGCGCCACCGCAAAGGAACCAGCCGGTGCGGCGTACGCGGTTGATGGCGCCGGCGGCAAAACCGAAGGCTATGATTGCGCCCAGTTCAATGTAACGGCCCCACTCTTCGGCACTGCTGTAGGTCGCCAACGCTCGCTTGATCTTGCCCACCTGGATCGATTCATAAGCGTCCGTATGATCAAGCCAGTACTGCTCGAATCCGGGAAATCCATAAGCAAGATGGTAGAGGCCCCAGAGCGAGGTGATGATCCCCAAAACCACCATCAGCCTCAGTGCCAGGCGCATGAAGTCGGGAGTGATCGTCTGGCCAAAGTAGAACCAGGCCACCGGCACCAGAATGAAGAGCGCGCCCGATAGACCAACCGCGAGCCCGCCTTGCAGCGGATTAAAAATCTGGAGGAAGTAGATCAAGCCCAGTACGGAAACGAGCTTCGCCAGCGAAGTCTGGGTGAACATGCGCAGGCCGCGCTTTTGCAGGACCATCGCGAGCGCAAGCAGCGTTATCAGGGGAGTGACCAGATGGATCGGATCTGTTTGCGAGTAAGGCAGGAAGAGATACTGGATCCGGCGCAGGAAACCGCGCAGCGGCTCAAACAGCATCATGGCCACCAGCCCCGCCTCAAGACTGCTCAGGAGAGCGAGCGCCATCGACCAGGCCATGCCGCCCAGAAAGAGCCACCGCCAACCCTCGCCACCCGTGTTAACCGCCCAGGCAATAAAGCCTGACAAGGGCACCAACGCGAGGGGCCAAATCTTTGTGGGACGGCGCGGCGCGCTTCGTTCAATTAGTACCTGACTGCTCATACGGTGACTGCTTTAGGTTCGGCGCTTTCAACTGGCAATGGCCAGCCTGGGCCACGCTCGAATCGACAAATTGCGCGAAAGCAGTCGCGCGCCGGTGGAAACTTCCTCGGCGCAGGAAGAAGGCGCCACAGAGCTGACAAACTGAAGCATGCGGAAGCTGAAGACCGTGCGATCAAATCTTTCAGCGTGGTGTCTAATCACCCGCGGGTTCCAGGAGTAGGTCTCGAATTCCTCGATCGCATTCGCCAGCGAGGCCGGCGTTTGCTCGTCAAAGAAAAGCCCGGTCACAGATGGGATCACAGTTTCCATTGCGCCGCCCCCCTTGTAAGCGATCACGGGCCGGCCGGCTGCGTTCACTTCCAGCGGTGACATACCAAAGTCTTCCTCGCCGGGAAACAGTAGGGCCCGGCACCGGCTGGCGTAACGCGCCACCACCGAATCCGGCTGCCGTCCCATGAACCGGGTCAATGGGCCACCAAGTTTTTCCAATCGTTTGCGGTCGGGCCCATCACCGATGACTACCAACGGCCGCTGCAAACGATTGCAGGCCTCAATGGCGAGATCGATTCTCTTGTAGGGCATCAGCCGCGACAACACGAGATAGTAGTCTTCTAACTTGTCCGAGGGCGCGAATCTATCCGTGTCTATTGGCGGAGGAATTACCGTGGCATCGCGGCCGTAGATCTGTTTGATCCTTCGCGCGACAACTTTGGAGTTGGCTATGTAATGATCCGGTTGCCGCGCCGCGCGCAGGTCCCAACGCTTCAGTCCCGCCATCATCAGCGGCAAAATGGTGCGCGACGCCGGCCCGAATCTTTCGCGCTCTGCATAGTCCTTGTAACGCCAGACCCATCTCATCGGGGTGTGGCAATAGCAAACGTGAATTGCATTTCGGCTCCGGCGCACTCCCTTGGCATAGCCCGAGCTGCTGCTGATGATCAGGTCGTACTTCGAAAGATCAAACCGCTCTACGGCCCAGGGATAAAGCATGAAGTAGTGGCGGAACCCGCGCTCCATTCCCGGCAACCATTGCATGGGCGAAGTTCGAATATCAGCCGAGCGTATTTCCTGCGGTAGTCGATGCGGCAGAGCCACGGTCGAGTAGATAGGAGCTTCGGGGAAAGAGTCGTGCATAGCGGCAGCTACGCGCTCGGCTCCGCCCATTTGAACAAAGTAATCGTGAACGAGTGCGATTTTTGACACTTTTGACACCTAGGGAGATCCCAAACCTTTCTGCTATTTGATTACATAAGACGCAGAATCGCGCCGGATTTTCAGTTCGCTGGGCAGGTCCGACTAATTGGAATAGTCAGGGTATTGACACTCGCTCGAGCCAACACTCGCGCCAGAAGAGGAAGGACTGACGCGGACAGAGGCGGTGACAAATGCCATCGCAGGTTGCCCCCTCCAGCAGGACGGTGTCTTTGATCTTTCGCTGGCGCGAGGTGCCTTCGAGAATGATGTTCTCGACCCGATCCTGCACGCGCAGGACTTGCCCACAAAAACTCAACATGGTCGGAGCGAACAGAAGGTTCTGGTGTTTTCCGGCGGGATCGAGGGTGTTCCTAATCTGTGCCAGCGATTTCACCCGGACCATTTCCCCTGGCTTAAGATTGAGCGGCTGCGCCTGAAAATTTGCGGCCGGCCCGGTCACAAATCGCCACGACTTAAACTTGCAGATATGGGCCACCTTGTTGTAGGCCGCAATGAACAGGCCTTGAATCCAGTCCAGCAGGGGCACTCGATTGTATTTGAGATCCCAGAGGTACTGTTTCACCTCCCACCACGGTAGTGGCGTGGAGGCATTTACAATCTCACTTGATTGGCAAAAGAATTGGCCGTCGCGATGGGCCAGCGCAACAAGATCAGCCGGGCTGACTTTTGGCACATGAAAACCGTTGCTGGAACCGACCGAGCCGCTACGCTTCAACCAGGCCTCCTTCCAGAAAATCAGGCAAGCCCGGCCACAGCCTCCGTGACTGCTGCCATCACACCGCACCTCCTCAAGAAACACAGTGGTGTTCAGTTGCCGCATCTCCTGATCGTCCACACAGGTCTTGAACGCCTGACGGGAGACGCGAAACGTCTGGCCACAGAATCTCAGCATCTCCGGCATGAAGGGCTGGTTCTCGAGAGTTCCGTTCTCATCGAGCGTGGCCAGAATCTCTGCTTCGGAAAGCACCTCCACCAGGTCGCCGGGGAGAAACTTGCCCGCCTGAGAACTGCCGCAGTATTGCTCGGCTCTGGCTGACATTCTTAGCTCGCGCCTTTCGCAAACAGAATCGCCGGAATGGTGCGCAACAGGATGCGGCAATCCAACACCAGCGACCATTGATCTATGTACTGGAGATCCAGCTGCATCCACTCTTCGAAGGAGAGATTGCTGCGGCCGGACACTTGCCACAGGCAGGTCAATCCCGGCTTCACGCTGAACCGACGTTTTTGCCAGGCCTCTTCTAAAAGCAAGGCATCGCGAATCGATAATGGCCGCGGGCCGACGATGCTCATGTCGCCCCAGAGGACATTTATGAGTTGTGGCAGCTCGTCCAGACTCGTCTTGCGCAGCCAGCGGCCCACGCGGGTAATGCGCGGGTCGTTGCGAATCTTGAAGATGGGGCCCGTCTTTTCATTCAAGTGCTCGAGCTCTTTCATGCGTGCTTCGGCATCGATTTGCATGGTGCGAAATTTGAACATGCGAAAGCGGCGCTTATTGAATCCCATGCGTTGCTGCACAAACAGCACCGGGCCGGGAGAATCAAGCTTGATAACTATCGCCACCAGCACGAACAGCGGCAGCAGGAAGATCAGGAAAACAGTGGCAATCAGCAGGTCGAGCAGCCGCTTGAACTCCGTGCGCCAGCCCAGCGCCGGAGCGCTGTGAAGTGAAACCAAAGGGATACCCTGAAACTCGGCGGGCTGGTATCGCGCCAGCCGGTGCGGAAATAAATCCGACAGCAGATGGACCACGATGCCCTGCTCCTCGAGTAGCGCTACGGTCGCTTCGATCTGCGAGTATTGAGACTTAATCGGCAGGGCAATGGCCACTTCGTCAATTACTTCGGCGGCCACGATCCGCGGCAGGTCTTCCACGCTTCCCAGGCAGGCCGCCCCGGACAGCGTCTGCCGCCGGTAGTCCGGATTGCTTTCCACGTATCCGATCAACTTGTAGCCCAGGTCCTGCCGGTTATTCACCCGCAACGCAAATTCTTCAGCGCGCGGCCCGCCTCCTACAATCAAAAGAGATTTGGTGTTATGCCCGCGCCGCCGCAATCGCCGGAGATTGAGACGCAGTCCTAACCGCATACCGCCGACCAGGATGAAGCTAATGATGGCAAAGGCGGATACGGTGCGGGCATTAATGGTGGGCCAGCTGCCCGTCTGGGCTCCCGCCAGTAAGGCAATCGAAGAGATGCCAATGGCCCGCGCGACCTCTTTCATCTCTTCGTAGATCGTACTCAGGCGGTGCGACAGGTAGAGTCCCTGCACGCCGAATGAAACGTGCCAGGTGATTAGCAGCGCAAATCCCAGCACCGCATTGGTAACTTTTATCCGGTCGGAGAGGTAGTCAATAGCAAAGCCGGGATTATCCGCGGGAGCGTAGTAATAAACAACGACGATACCAAACGACAGTATCACCAGGGAGAGGTCGGTGGCCTTGAGAAAGAAATTCGAAAGTTGTCCGTTGCGGGCAGTCATGATTTATTAAGGTTTCGACGCGTAGCGTCGAGATGAATTTAGCCCGGCCTTTCAAGGCCGGGATCCGAAGCATTGGCGGCCACTCGTCGCGTCGCGACGATTGAATCGGCACTTGTCTCAGGCGTCGCTACGCGACGCGAACATCTTGTTTACCCTTTGCCCGGCCTTGAAAGGCCGGGCTAAACTCACTCGACGCTACGCGTCGAATACTCTGCGAAACCCATATCAACGAATCAGGGGGTTGATATATGCGGCAACGCTGGCCAGCTTAATAAACCGCTCTATCTTGCTGAGCGTGTCACGCGGCACCAGCAGCATGTCTCCCGCCTGCAATGTCAGGTCGTTCTCCAGATCGCTGGTGCGTTTTATTTTCCTGAGATTCAGAACCTTCACTTCGGCAGTTTCGGAATTGATCTTCCGAAACAGGAGAATCTGCGAGGACCTGGCGCTCTCTTTTAGCCCGCCGGCCAGCATGATGGCCTGGATGGCCGTGACGCGTTCGCGCATCTCGATCTTGCCCGGCTGGACCACTTCACCCGCCACCACGAAATAGGGTTTCTGAAACTCTTTCAGGATCACGGTTGCTTCCGGGTCCTGCAGGCGCTCGCTCGCTTTTTGCAGAATCAACTGCCGCACTTGTTCCACATTCTTCCCGCTCACCTTAACGTCGCCGCCAACCTGCAGCGAGATGAACCCATCCGGCTGGACCGTAATCGTCTGATTGAACTCCGGCGAGTAACGGAATTGCAGTTCGAGTACGTCGCCGGGCTGCACCAGGTAACGCTCTTCCTGCATCGTTCGCAGCCTGGGCCTCTCCGTTTGGGCATGCACGGCAAAGCTGGCCGTAAACACAATTAGAGCGAACAGAATGAAGCTTTTGATTTTCATAAGATGTCTCTGCCTTACAGCCGCTTGTATAACCACCTGGGCACCGGGTACCGGCGCTTGTTCAAAATGAAGCCAAGGAAATTTCCCTGGGCCATTTCCAGGGTCCGCCTGACGTTGTGAATTTCATCGCGACGCGTGCGGCCCGCCTCGACCACAACCACTACTCCATCCACGGTCGAGGCCAGCAGGGCCGCCTCGGAGGAAACTTTCAAGGAGCGGCAGTCGATCAATATGTTGGGAAAGGTCAGGCGCAGCGCCTCAATCCGATCGAGCCCAAACTCCGATTCGTCTTCCAGCCTGGTGACATGGTTCTGCGTCTTCCCGTTGCCGTTGCCGTTGCCGTTGCCATTGCCGTTCGTCTTCACGTTGGTTTTCAGCGTGCGCAGTACCCACAGGTTCTCGATATTGGTGCGCGTGCAGCAGTCCGGCATTCGGATGTAATCGGCGACACGCAGGCTTTGCAGCCGTTCCGCCGTAATGATCAGGGTGCGCCGTCCGCTATGACGCGCGAGCTCTGCGCCGAATGATTCCGTCACATGGGATACGCCTTCCTGCGGCGCGGCAGAGGTGAACGCCAGCACCACACCTTCGCCCTGTTTCTGCATGCCGTTTTGAAAATTGGCCAGCAGCAATTGCAGGTTCGGTTGGCGCGCGGCGCGGTAATTTGTTTTCGGTGGCGCGGTTTGGATAGTTCTTAACGCTTCTGCTGACTGCACGATGTTTATTAACCTCGTTGGACTGGTTATGGGATTCTGTCGTGGCTCCCACAATTGGTAATACAAACCCACCCGCTATCGCAGGTGGTACTGACTACGCTCCGATAAAAGGCTCAGTAGTCGCTACTGCGTACCGGCTATCGCACGGTGGTCTGACTGCGTCTTTACCCGCTGGCTTCCATCACAGCTGTGTCCCCATGGCCTTTAGCGGGCAGCGACTTGACCTTCCGGCTGAGCATGCGACGATGATCCTTGGGCACTGTAGCCAGCACCGTGATCCCGGTCAGCGCTTCCAGCTGGCGCGGAGTGTGCACGGTGTCGCTGAAAAGCTCGGCGGAAAACGCGCTGCCAATTCCAACGAAGGCAGCCAGCAGGACTCCCACGATGAGATTCATCGGACGATTTGGACTGGATGGAACCTGGGCCACGCTGGGATGCTCCGCGATGGAAACGTTTGTAATCTTCTGCTGGTCCATCTCATCAGCAATGCGGGCTTCTTCACGCTTCTTGGCGTAGAGCTGGTAATTCTCCTCGGCCTCTTTGGTTTGCCGGTGCAGGTCATCGTGCTCGGTGGTGGCGCCTTCGAGTTTCTTCAGTCCGTCCTGATATTGCTGCAGCTGACCGGCCAGCGCCGCGCGACGCGCCTCGGCGCCGGCATTGTCCAGACGAGCCCGCGATAGTTCCGTTTCCAGCACCTGCCGCAGCGGGTTCAAGTCGGTGGATTGTTCTACTGAAGTCTGTTGCGAGGCGCGCTCCAGCGCTTCAGAGGTGGTGCGAATTTGCTGATCAACCTCCTGCACCAAACGATCCTCCGGCCGGAACTTGGTCAACAACTGCGTGCGCTTGTTCCGCAATTCCACAATCATTGTGTTCAAGCGTTCCGCTGAATACTGGTTGGGAAGTGAACGGCTCTGGGTGATCACCCGCGGCGAAACCGCGGCCAGCTGTTGCTGCACTCGCTTAATCCGATTTGATGTTTCGCTAACCAGGGCCTCTGCTTCCAGCATCTTCGACTTTGCCTCGGCGGTCTTTTGCAGGGTCAGATCTTTTTGCTGGCTCAGGACCACCAGGTTCTTGTCCTGTTGAAAGGCGCTCAAACGGTTTTCCGCGGCGCGCAACTGCTTCTCGTATTCATCGGCACGGGTTTTAAAGAACTCGTAAGTACCCGGCGGGCGATGCATCTTCAAATGTTTTTCCAGGTACACATCGCCAAGTTTTCGCAGGACAGCAGCGGACAACTCGGGAGAGCCGGAAGCGTAGGTGATGGTAATGAAGTTGGCTTTTTTTACCGGCGTGATCGTCAAGTCCTTCGCCAGCTGATTAACGGCCTTCTCAGTGCGAATGGCCTCGCTCGTCTCGGCGCGCCAGAACCGGGACGGAGTCTGTTTGGCCAGCCCGCATTCCTTCACGATCACTTCGAGCAGGTCCTTGCTCGTCAGCAACTCGATCTCGGAGTTGATCTGGGCTTCGCCTACTTCGTTCTCCTGAACTAAACCGGAGGGGCCATTGGTCCGCTCAGGAGTGATCGCGACGTCAACGCGCATGTTTTTCACAAGTATCTTCATGCGCGATTCGTACTTGTTGGGCATCAGCAATGTAACCGCCGCAGTGGCCAGGGCGATCATCAGAAACGCAGTTACGATCAATGCCTTGTGACGAAAGAGCACACCGCTGCCTTCTCGCAGAGAGAGATTGTTCCGATCGAACTCCCGGGTCAGTTCAGTGTTCATAAGCTTTAAGTTACGAGAGACTTAAAGGCTGAATAGACAATGTATTCCACCGATCCTGCGGGGGTTACGACGCCACATAGTGAGAACAAAGCAATGGGCAACAACATTGTTTGCCATTGATAGCGGAAGGGTTGATTTACGCGTAAAGCGAGGCGAGAAGGCACACTGGGGTCGAGAGAGTTGGTGAGAGGCAAGCGTGAAATCAGTTTGCGCGCTCGCCTCTCTGCTCTTGCCCTTCGCTTACTGCTAGCAAGGGAAGTGTTGCTCTTTTAGAAGGTCGAATCGAGGGACGTTTCCAGAATAGTGGCACAGACTTCAGTCTGTGATGCCTCTTATCTCCGAGGCTAGACTGGTACTATTGCTCACTCACTGAGTCAAAGCTCGATAATCTCCCATTCCCGACGCTTCGCTCAAGAACAGCGCCACTCCGCCGGTCGCCTCACCAATCCAGCTTGAGAGTAGTGAAAATGGCATCACAGACTGAAGTCTGTGCCACTATCACTTCCCGGGGCGCAGCTGATTCAAAAGCTCGTCGTGGAAGTAGCCCGAGGGGATTGTCCCCTGCTTCATGAACAAGACGTGAAACGCCTTAGCCGAAAAGCTCGGGCCGAGAAGGTCCGCTGCTTGCTTGCGCAAGGCGAATATCTGATCCTTGCCGAGCCGGTACGTAATCGCCTGCGTAGGCCACTTGGAGTAACGAAAGATGGCCCGCTCGGAGCTGTCGCAACTGGCGCTTTTGGCCTCGCTCAGTCCGGCATCGCGGCAAGAGCCGGGCTGGAAGTCGCGCACCTGCGAAAAGAGATCGACTGCGTCGTCGTACGACATGCGCCCGGTATGGATTCCGGTATCAACCCGCACGCGCAGGTCGCGGTACAGCTTGCCCTGCAACATATAAAGCTTTTGCTCCGGAGTGTAGAAACCTTCCGGCGCACCCGGCTGTGGTTCAGCCATCAGGGCCTCAGAGTAAAGCGCCCAGCCTTCTGCGGCCATCGAGTCTTCCCACATCGACGATGAGTCTTCGACCGCGCCCGGTGTCAGCCAGCGCACCCCCGCAATCTGATCGCGATTCTGCTGCATAGTTTTGTAATGCCAGTCGTGGCCAGGAAAACCCTCATGGGCCGCGAGGTCAGCCAGGGCCGCGCGATTGTTCTCCTTCAGAACTGCGGGGTCGTTGTTACCCGAGGTGGTGACGTAGAAACGCCCCACCCCGCTATTCTTGAAAGGCGGGGCCGGATAATAAGCTGCGCCGTCGATCGAAGCCCGCAAGGGTGGCGGCGTTTCGACCACGTCCAGTTTGTAATCCGCCGGCACGTCGAAGAGTCCGGTTTTGCGTGCGTACTCCACCAGCTTTACGCCTTCATCGCGGTACCAGTTCACCATCTCTGCGTCCGACTTCGGATAGTCCTTGCCCAAATCCTCCAGCACGGCGCCCACAGTGGCTTCGGCGTTAGGCGCTTTGATTTTGCGTTTTAAGGCTATTTCATCGGCGAGCTTAATCATCTCCTGCTGGGTCGCCAGCACGATGGGCCAGGCCTCTTCGTACAACTGGCCCGAACTCTTTTCCATCCGCAGGTTATTCTTCAACGCCCAGTTGTACTCTTCCTCGCCCATCGCGAAACGATCGGAACGAAACTGGGGCTTAATCCCATCATGCGCGTTCTCCGCCAGCGGATCATCGAAAAATGTTTTGGCAATGAAATCGTGCAAGGCGCGGTAAGCGTTCGCCGCGTTCTTTGAAGCTTCAGTCAATTGTTTAATTAGCTCATTGCGCTGCGAACCGGCGGCAATAGTCTTGGAAGCCTGTTCGGTTAACTTCTTATCAAAGTGATCGGCATTGGCCGCAGTTGTATCCAGTCCGTTGCGCTTGAGCATGCGCCAGTCAGGTGTATTGCCCGACTTCAAGCCGGCACTGATCTGATCCTGCGCAGTTTGCAGGTAGCGAGGGATCGATTGGATGCGCTTGACGACCAGGCCCCACTCTTCCGGCGTGCCATAAGTCTTGTCGCCGGTCTGAGTCATGCCCTGCATGTAAAAGTCCACGGCGCGAAACGGTTCGTCGGTGTAGGTATCGAGCGCTCGTTCCTGGTACTTGCGCACCTGGTGCAGGTGCAACTGAAACCTGATCTGGGCCAGCGCGACTTCGCGGTCAATACGCCTGGTTGGCGAAAGGGAGGCGGCCTCAATGCCTTCGAAAGCCTTAAGGTTGTCCGCGAGCCACTGGTCCTCTTGTTCCAAAGCAGAAGCAGAATGATCGCGCAGCGTGCCGTCAGCTTCGCGCAGTGAAGGATCCAGCCCCGCCCCCCCGAGATAAGTATTCACTGTCGGGTTACGGCGGAGAAACTCCACCACGTACTTATCGTGAGTTGTCTTGAAGGCCGCATCGGCGGTGCCCTCGCTCTTGACGGTGTTTTGATTAGTCGGCGGTGGCTGGGTGCAGCCAACGACAATCAACGCGATTGCGCTTAGAACCAGAATTCTCTTCATTTCGTCCCTTTCCAGAATGATTAGACTGAGTCCTCTTGACCATGCTGCCATTCCGTACTTACTATGTTCTAACGAAGTTTATGCGGGATTTATAACATAAGCTCAGGAGGCGAGGCCAATGCTACGCAAGAAAATCAGTTCGGTGGGCAATTCTGCCGCAATCGTTCTCTCGCGAGACGTGCTGAAACTTATGAACCTTGAAATCGGGGATGAGGTCGAGCTCTCCGTGCTTGATCAGGCGCTGATCGTGCGCTCCACCCAGGAAGCTGAACGTGTCGACCGCGTACGCCGGGCAGCGGATCACGTGTTCTCACTGCGGAAGGGATTGCTTGCCCGTTTGGCGGAAGGTCCGGCCAGCGCAGCGGCCCCTTCGCCCCGGCGAGGGCGCACGAAGTGATCTTTCTCCACAAGGGAGAAGTTCTCGCGTTACACGCCCGTGCGATCGAAGAGCATGGCGGCAGTCCTGAAATCCGTGACGAAGGTGCTCTGGAGTCTGCGCTGGTAGCCGTACAGAACCGTTTTCATTATGAAGATGCGGACGCGATTGGATGCGCCGCTGCGTATGCTTACCACCTGACCAAGGCGCATGCATTTTTGGATGGGAATAAGCGAGTAGCGGCGGTGGCCACCGAAATCTTTTTGCATATTAACGGTGTCGAGGTAAGAGCGACTGAGAAGCAGCTCCTGAAACTCTATATGGGAATTGCTGATAGCAGTTTGAATCGAGACGATGTCGAAGCCAGGTTACGCACGCTCGTCAGGAAATAGGAGATGCTGGATAAATTCGCTATCGCCGCCGCGCTGCAGGAAACCGGGGCCCTGCTGGAGATCAAGGGCGGCAACGATTATTTCAAAGCCCGCGCTTATAAAGCCGGTGCGCGTTCTATCGCCGAACTAACCGACGACATCGGCGAGCTGGTGCGCCAGCGACGACTGACGGAAATCAAGGGCGTGGGTAATGCGCTGGCAGCCCAGATCGCGGAGCTGTACAACACGGGCCGCTCTTCCTTCCTCGACAAACTCAAACAGGAATTACCGTCAGGCATTCTCGAGCTGTCACAGGTGCCGGGTCTGAATCTGAAAAAGATCGAAAAACTTCATCAGGAACTCGGTATCGGAAGCGTCGCCGATCTTAAAGCCGCATGCGAAGCCGGCAAAATTCGCGAGCTGAAGGGCTTTGGCGCAAAGACCGAGCAAAGGATTCTGGAAAGCATCGGCAAATACTACAATCGCGGCGAGCGAATTCTCCTACTGCACGCGCTGCGCATCGCGGATCGCATTCTCGAATACATGCAGACCGCCCCGGGTTTGGCCAGTATTGATGCGGCTGGCTCCATCCGCCGCTGGAAAGAAACCGTTTCGACCATTCGCATCGTCGCCGCCGGCGCTCGCCCCGCTGCTCTGACCGAACACTTCCGCCGCTACCCCATAATCACAAAAATTGAAAGCGAAGCTAAAACCGTTTGCACCGTCAGACTAGCTGAGGGCCCCAGGGTGGAACTCACTGCCGTGCGCCCCGATGAATACACCCTGGCGCTTTTCCAAGCCACCGGCTCCCCCGCCCACCTCGAGGGATTGGCGCCCCAAGCAGAAGCCCGACCGTCAGGGAGGGCTCCGCGCGCAAGAGGCAAAGCCGAGACCGTCAAGGCAAGTTCGTCCATCGAAACCGAAGCAGACATCTATCGCCACTTCGGCATGCAATACATCCCCCCGGAACTGCGCGAAAACACCGGCGAGATCGAAGCCGCGCTCAAGCACAAGTTACCTGAGGATCTGATCACACTCCCCGACATACAGGGAATGATCCACTGCCACACCGTCTATTCCGATGGGCGCAACACCGTTGAAGAGATGGCCCGCGCCGCGGAAGGTCTGGGAATGAAATACCTGACGATCACCGATCACTCACCCACGGCAAGTTACGCCGGCGGGCTGACAGTTGATCGTTTGAGGCGCCAATGGGACGAGATCGACGAGACGCAGGAAAAGGTGAAGATCAAATTATTGAAGGGCACTGAGTCGGACATTACCGCCAAAGGCTTGCTCGATTATCCCGATCGCATACTAGAGAAGTTTGACATCATCGTCGCCAGCATTCACGCCCGTTACAAGATGGATGAAGACCAGATGACGCGTCGCATCGTGTCCGCGATGAAGCAGCCGGTATTCAAGATCTGGGGCCACGCCCTGGGCCGCCTAATCCAGCGGCGGCCCCCATTCGCCTGCCGGGTGGAGGAGATCCTTGACGTGATCGCCGAGTCGCGCGCTGCGATTGAGATCAACGGCGATCCGCACCGGCTGGACATGGAGCCTCGCTGGTTGCGCGAAGCGCGCAAGCGAAAGATCAAGTTCGTCATCTCGACCGACGCCCACTCAATCCGCGATATGTACAATTTGAAGTTTGGGATAGGAATCGCGCGCCGCGGCTGGGTCCGGCGCGGCGAAGTCCTGAACACACTCAGTGTAAGAAGTTTTCAGAAGGCCGTTAACCCTGCTGCAGCGCGATAGAGTGCAACTCCTTCATGTTAGAATTCCGGCATGGCCGAATATCTTGACATAGCAAACTGGCCGCGCCGGGAGCTGTTTCATTTCTTCCTGGATTACTCGAATCCTTACTTCAACGTGTGCGTCCCCATCGACGTCACGAAGCTCGTTGCGTTCGTGCGCGACCGGCCTGGTCTGAGAATTTCATTGGCTCTCCATTACTTTACCCTTCGAATTGCAAACGAGATCGAGCCGTTTCGCTATCGGCTCAAGGATAAAAACGTATTGGTCCATGACGTAGTGAACGGCGGCACCACAGTGTTGCTGCCCAATGAGACCTTTACTTACGCGTATTTTGATTACCAGCGTGATTTCGAGAAGTTTGTAAGTGATATGGGGAAAGCAATAGATGAGGTGCGGACCGGGGACGGCGCATTAAGGCCAACCATGCGTGATGACGTGATATACCACACCACACTGCCCTGGTTTTCCTTTACCAGCTTTGCCCACGCACGCAGTAGCGGCCGCGGAGAGTCAATCCCGAGGATTGTTTTTGGCAAGTTCAAGAAAGAGAACGAGCGCTTGATGCTACCGATTTCGGTGGAAGTGCACCACGCCCTGGTGGACGGATTACATGTGGGACGGTTCTTAACCCGATTGGAAGAAGCCTTCGCAGAGCCGGAACGCTTTATTAACTCGCCAGGACATGAACCCTCGCTCGGTGCCAGACGAATGCCGTGAAACGGGAGAAGCTGCCTCATAGAAACTCGCGGGTTAGGATGGCGAGTGTTCCCTCCGCTCGTGAAGCAGCAGGTACTACCGCTCAGCGTGCTTAAGTTTCCAGTTGATGCGATAAGGATGGTAGCGGCAGACAGCAGAGTAGTCGCAAATGCCGCAGGTCTTACGTTGCAAAGAAGGCGTGACGCGAAACTGTCCGGCACGCATACCGTCAATGAATTCCCACACTCGTCCGATAACTTCCTGGCGAACTTTCCGCCATTCCGCATCAGGCAAATTCGCCCCCACTGAGCCGATACCGGTGGTGTCGCTGTGAATTAATCGATAGAGGCCCTTGTTGCGGCGTTCGCCGCGCCCGCGCAGAACGTAATAACCGCCGCCCGCGATTTCGCTACCCGGCAACACGGTTTGTTCCAGCGCCGCCAGGTAGATCGCCAACTGCACGTCGCGACCCGCCTTCATATCGTGCAGTGTCGCTCCTTTAGAAAGTTTGTAATCGTAGGCGATCAAACCTCCGTCGCTCGCCACGTCAACGCGGTCGATCTGGCCTTTAATGCGAACTATCTCCTCAGCTTGATTCGCGATGGCTGCAGAGCGCGACAACTCTAAATACTTGTCCGTCGAAATTGGATCGGTGCCTTCGCGTTTCATGCCGAAGGCCACCTCAAAATATGTGGGCTGCACACCGGCCTCGTGGGTCTTTGCCTGCACGCCAAGCTCATACTCGAGCACTTGCTCCAGAATGATCTTGCGAATCTCCCGATCTATCTTCCAAATGCGCGGATTCAAAGGCGGCACCACTCGCTCGTGCTCATCAAAGACTCCATCTGCTACCGCGGCCAGCTCCTCCTGGATCTCTTCCCGGTCGAGTGACAAAAGCGAATCCGTTCGATGCCGTTCAAAGAACCGGCGCAAAACTTCGTGCAGTAGTTTGCCGGCATCGATGGCCTCCAAATCAAGGGCGGCCTCGCCGCGCGGTTGCAGCTTCAAAACCCTTTGGGCGAAAAACTTAAAAGGACAGTTGCCATAAAGACTGAGGCCGCTGGCACTGTGCGGAAACTGCGTCCCGAACTCTTCCCGTAGCATGTTAATCAGATCCGGATCGGTGATTTGCCCGTCATATGGGCCAAAGCCTGTGCCCGATCGCTCTCGTTCTATCTCCACGCGGCGCAGCGCTGATGCGGAAAGATAGCCGAGCTCCGCAGCTTGAGAAATCATTTGCTCGATCTGACTTAGCGGCAGCAAGTCCTTCTTGGTTGTTGTCTGCTGGCGCCGTTCGCTTTGTCGTATCAGCGAAACTGCAACTTCCGTTGCGCTTGATGAATCGAACAAACTCAGCTGATCAAAGTCGCGGCGAATTCGCTCAGACTTAAGCGCCAACGGAGCGATGGCTTGTCTTAACTCATCAATGTAGTAGGAGGCTACCGTTTCCGTTCCATCATCGAGCACCAGCGGGCGGGTTAGATAAAGCCGATCGGTGGCCCGGCAGGCTGCCTGGTAAAAATAGTGCTCCTCCTTGAGCAGCACGTTGGGCGACTTGTCTTCGAGCGTCAGTCCTTCACGCTGTAAACGCTCGCGCTCTTCGTGCGGATAGATCCAATCGCGCGACGCGCGCAAAGGAAATCCCCCTTCTACCAGACCGGCAATAAACAAAGCGCGGAAACGCAGGCCACGCACATCGGTGGCCTCTAACACCCGCAGTCCGTCGCGATTGCCGAGACCCGTGCGCAGTATCTGGCCCTGAAGGCACCGAGTGATTTCGTTGAGAAAGGTATCGAGGGTAACCCGGTCGCTATCGCTCGCGGTACTGACAGGACGCCGGGGCACTATTTTTTCCGCAACTTGAATACTGCGTCCGGCAGCCACAAAAGCCTGGCGCAGGCTTTCCAATCCCCGCCGATCCAAAGTCAACTGGGCCAGTTCCGCTGCGGCCGCCTTTCTGGCAGGCCTCGTAGTCTCGCTGTAGAACTGCAGCGCATCCAGTAGCTTCACTAGCGCGCGGCGCAGGTCAGCCGGCTGGCCACTTTGCGGCAATCCTTTGATCAGCGCATCGATGCGCTGTATCACCAGCGTGGCCCACGCAATCGCCCCCGGGTGAACTTCGCGTGAGGGACGGCGTTTCTTCTCGGGACGGAGCGGACGTACTATCGCCGGGTCGTCGCGCTCGGATTCTGCTTCGATGACTGAGTCTCCATCCTGATCGTCAGCAACCTCACTGCCCAGCAGAAGTTCCCGGGTTTCTTCAGCCTCCGGCAGCTCGGCGATCAGTCGCCTCGCACGGGACAGCCAGTCGCCAATTCGCAACTCGCTGCCGACATAAGCAATCACGTTTTCTAAACTGTCGGCGTCCCAGCGTCCTATGCCAAGTTCAAAGCGCAGGCGTTGAGCGCGGCTGATGCTTTTCTCAGAATCGTCATCGGCAAATTCGGCCAGTAATACTCCCGCGTATTCTTTATCAAAGGCCTGACCCAGGGCGGCCAGGTCGTCTGCAGACAGGCGAAAATAATCAGATTTCACAAGGTCGGCGACGTCACCGCTCTTCAGATTTTGTGCGGCCTCGCTGCCCAGCATTTGAAACAACTTCAAACAGGTGCGTACTGAAGGAACTTCTGTTGCCTGGACGCGCCGCTCCAGATTGCAGGGTATTGCTTCATCCTTCATGACCCGCAGAATCGTATCGGCGTACGAACTTCTCTCGCGGACGACCAGCGCGATATCGCTCAATTCATAATCCTCGCTCAACACTAAACGCTTGATCTCTTTCGCGATGGCCCGCACCTCGGTCTCGCGATC
>JBDTOI010000067.1:0-20835 GCA_039933315.1 Pyrinomonadaceae bacterium | reverse complement strand
GCAAACCATCTCAGCGCAACAAGGCAGGCGCAGAAAGTACATTGCGTTCGCGACTGGTAACTCTTTGCTTCGGGACTGTTCTGGGCCCATGGAGCGAGTCGCGTGGCGCCCGAAGACTCCGCTCCTTGTTTGTCGCTCCCGTGGCTCTTCCAACGATTCCTCCTCCAGGCAATCCCTCGAAGGAATACATCTACGCTGGTGGCAAGCTGATCGCCACCGAAGAGCCGGCGCCTTTAGCTGCTCCACTAAATCTGTCAGCAGAAACGCTGTCGAGCTCGCAAGTAAACATCACCTGGACAGCGTCGCCGGGCGCAGACCACTATCAGGTTCAAAGAACCGCAAACATTGGCACGGCCTATGAGCCCGTCGCGTACAGTGTAACTACCACAAGCTTTAGTGACACTTCCGTCATCAGCGGTTCAGCTTATCTGTATCGAGTGGTCGCCGTAGGTTCATCCAGCAATGTTTCGCCCCCCAGCAACATCGATCTGGCTACGGCAATTACTTTTTTGGATGATCCACTACAGGCTGGCACCACTCCCATTAAGGCCCAGCACATCACCGAGATGCGACAGGCGGTTGATGCCGTCCGCGCTGCAGCCAACCAGGGGGGCGCTGGTTGGACTGACAGCTCGCTCTCTGGCGCCACAATAAAAGCTATTCACATTCAGGAGTTACGAACCAATCTTGACCAGGCGCTGAGTGCGTTGGGTTTGGACGAAGGGCAATACACGGATGCGACACTCTCCGGGATACCCATTAAGAAAGTTCACCTCGAGGAGATCCGGCAGCTCGTCAAGTGATAACCGCGACCTCACTAATGAACTCCCTAATCTATTTAAAGGAAAAGAGGAAGAAATGAGAACCAACCAGCAACGCAGTCCAAGCCGGGTTGCATGCAGCAGCACCTTGGTAACGCTCGCCGTGCTCTTTCTACTCGGTTGTTCGCAGACCGCTCTGGCCCAGTGGACCAACGGAACCGACATCAACAATACCAATAGCGGCAACGTCGGCGTGGGCGCCGCCCCCGGATATAAATTCGATGTCCTGTCTGCGGCAAACGTTATGGCGAGGTTCCGTACCTCGGCGGCGGTGCACGCGCAGGTGCTATTCGATGCGCCCACCGGTTACAACGTAAACCTGACTCTGCAACAGGGTGGAGTTTCCAAGTGGTTTCTCGGGAACATTGCCGCTAACAACAGGTTCAGCTTTGTTGAGTCAACCGGCACGACAGAGGTGTTGTCAATTCTTCAGAGTGGCAACGTCGGAATTGGAAACACGACCCCTGGTTCGAGGTTGGTTGTCCAGGGTTCTGTTTCGACCGATGGAGCAGCAAAGTATTCGACCCAGGTTATCGATACTGCCGCCCAGGCCACCGGCGTCGGGGGTGGGATTGTCTTTACTGGAAAATACGATACCGCCGGCAATCTGGCCAATTGGGGTGCGGTACAGGGGGTAAAAGAAAACAGCACAAGCGGCAATTATGCGGGCGCCTTAATATTTACAACTCATCCTAATGGCACCACTCCGGCCGAGCGGATGCGCATTGATTCGGTCGGCAACGTCGGCATCGGCACC
Source organism: Pyrinomonadaceae bacterium (assembly GCA_039933315.1). Taxonomy (GTDB): domain Bacteria; phylum Acidobacteriota; class Blastocatellia; order Pyrinomonadales; family Pyrinomonadaceae; genus DASXRU01. The sequence goes on along the minus strand of JBDTOI010000067.1, from coordinate 19,257 downwards.
ACCGGTCCGGCCGTGCAATTGCATTTGCTGAACGCTTCCACTGCGCAAGCCAGAATTGAATCAACTGGTGCCGCAGCCGCGGCAATGGACTTCAAGAACTCATCACGGCGTTGGGTAATTGGCGCAGGAGTGTTGGCTGGCGGCAGTGACTTTAGCATCTATGACGCCAACGCTGCGGTTACCAGGATGTTCTTTGATAGTTCCGGCAAAATTGGCATCGGCACTACGTCACCAACGTCGACCCTCGATGTAGCCGGTGAGATTCGCTCAAGCACGGGCGGGTTCAAATTTCCTGACGGTTCTGTGCAGACCACGGCGGCCGCGGGCGGCGGCGGCGGGGTAACCTCATTCCTTGGACGTACTGGAGCAGTTGTTGCGGCAACGAATGATTACACTTGGGCGCAAGTAAACAAGACCACGTCATCGCTGGCCGATCTGACGACTCGCAGTGCCGGCGATTTATCATCAGGCACACTTCCCGACGCACGCTTTCCCACAACTTTACCTGCGGCTTCTGGCGCGAATCTCACGGCGCTCAATGCATCAAGTCTCACCAGCGGGACAGTCGCCACCGCACGACTCGGGAGCGGAACCGCCAACGCTACAACTTTTTTGAGGGGCGACAATACCTGGGCTGGGCCGACAGGCAGTGGTGCGGTGGACTCGGTGTTCGGCCGCACCGGAGCAGTTGTCGCGGCAACGAATGACTATACTTGGGCGCAAATAAACAAGACCACGTCATCGCTGGCCGATCTGACGACTCGCAGTGCCGGCGATCTGTCGTCCGGCACGGTTGCCACTGCGCGTCTGGGAACCGGGACCGCTGACGCCACTACCTTCCTCAGAGGTGACAATACCTGGGCCGCGGTCAACAGCAGCCAATGGACTACCAGTGGCAGCAATATCAATTATGCGGCGGCGGGAAATGTGGGAATCGGCACAGCCTCTCCTGCTTCAAAGCTGGATGTTACTGGCAACGCTCACGTCAGCGGTAGCCTGACAGTTGATGGCACCATTAATGCCAAGTACCAGGACGTGGCCGAATGGGTGCCTGCCACTCACGCCCTGCCCGCCGGCACAGTCACTGTCTTAAATCCAAATCATTCCAACCAGGTGATGGCTTCTTCGCACGCCTACGACACACGTGTAGCCGGCGTGGTCTCCGCCGAGCCGGGCCTGATGCTGGGAGAAAGCGGCCCCGACAAAGTGCTGGTAGCAACCACCGGCCGCGTACGAGTGAAAGTCGATGCCACGCATGCCCCCATCCGCATAGGTGATTTGCTAGTAGCCAGCGACAAAGAGGGCATGGCCATGAGGTCAAAGCCAATCATTATCGGCGGCGTGGAAATTCACCGCCCCGGCACTCTGATCGGCAAAGCCCTCGAGCCACTCGCAAAAGGCCACGGGGAAATCCTCGTGCTGCTGAGTTTGCAGTGAAGGCGATGGGGTGTGGTGCTAGCTGGATATTCAACGTCCGTTGAATCAATTAGAGACGAACTCCAAGGACAAAAGACGTGAAAACACAGATACGAATTTGGAGTCGAAACCTCCACCGAATAATTCCAATACTTTCGGTCGCTCTGATTTTTTTACCGGCAATCACGAGAGCTCAAAGCTCAGCTCCAACAGCGGGGACCCCAGGCGCGCCGGCAGGTTCATACAAGCTCAGCGAGTTTGACACGGTGAATCTCTTCAGTGGCAATCTGAACTTCAATCTGCCTTTTCTTTCTGTCGGTGGGCGTGGCGAGGTGTCTCAGGTGTTATCGCTCACTCTGGAATCCCAGTGGACCTTCAATCATTACCAGGACGCATTTGAGAACCACGGTTATGAGTTCTACCCAATAAACCCGTCGCCTCACGCCTTTTCCAGTCACTTGACCAGCGAAGGCTACTCAAATGCTGATTTCCAGGATCCCTGTATGGAAGTGCCTATGGGAAATCCTCAAGGCTATTGGGTTCATCACCAATTCAACTTTGCCTACGTTGAGCCTGACGGTACTGAGCACAAGTTAGTTGACAGATACTATCATGGAAGGCCTTTTCAAACTTGTGGCTCAAATAACATCTATTACGGAAGAGTCTTCGAAAGTGTGGATGGGACTTTCCTAACTTTTATTACAGATGCAGATGTTTATACATTGAATCATTTCCTGACTGGATACTTGTATTTCAAAAACGGCACCAAATCACGAGTTGAGGATGGAAGAATTGTTTGGACCCAGGATCGTAATGGAAACAAGATCGAATATTGGTATGACCCGAACTATCCCTGGCCGGGGTATTACCCTCATGTGTCTAAGATTAGGGATTCAATCGGAAGAGAGATTAATTTCGAGTACGGAGTTACCGACATCGCTCCCTACGGTTTGTGTGACAGGATCACCTATAAAGGCTTTGGCGGAGATGACAGAACCATTCGAATCAGTCGAGATTCTTTGCACAATGTCTTGCGATTTACTCAGCCTGAGGATTCCAGCACCGTCAAAACCTATGGCGAACTTTTCCCCGATTACCCCAACGACAATGTCTTCCTGGCTAATCCACCCAACGAGCCTAGTGACCCTGAATGCATAAGTGCTCTATGGTTGCCAGATGGGCGCAGCTATCAATTCAAATACAACGTTTACGGGCGGCTGGCGCGAGTAGTGATGCCAACTGGTGGGAGCGTCGAATACGATTATGAGCCCAGCGAATTAGTTGGGGCCGCCGGGCCCCTTGCATTTGTTGTTAATCGAGTTAAGGAAAAAAGGCTATACGACGCTAATGGATTAGTGAATAGGCAGGTTTTTACTTTCATGGTCACCTCGGAGGGGTTTCCGTCTGGGATCGGTGGAACAGTCGTCGATGTCGAACAGTTTGACGCGGGTGAGAACCGACTGACAAAAACGAAGCACTTTTTTTATGGGATACCAGGCGGCAGCCCGCCTTTCAACATGCCATGGAGGAATGGGAGAGAGTTTAAGACGGAGACATTCGATTCAAACGGCACAACCTTACTCCGCAGTGTTGAGATGGATTGGCGACAGCGGCTCCCGGCCTGGTGTTTTAACAATCCTTACGTTCCGAATATTTGCGGACTTACCCCTTCTGAAACAGGACCTGCGATAAATACTTTCGTTGTCGAAACCAAGACAACCCTGGTTGATAATAACCTGGTCAGTAAAGTGTCCGCCGTGAATCCAGCGAGCGGGGAATGGGCGTTCGATGCTTACAACAATCAGACTGGCTCCTGGATATATGACTATGGTGTTGGCCAACCGGGTGCTCTGATTAAGCATGTGCAGACCTCCTTCATCAACCACGAAAATGTGGGAGGTGTCTATCTTTTTGGTTTGCCGACCAGTACGAACGTATATGGCGTTAATTCCTCCGGCCAGGAGAGTCTGGCCGCTTCGACGCAGATTTTGTACGACGAGGCCCAGTATCCTCTTCTAACTTACGGCACCACCATCGGTTGGCAGAATCCCGGCGCGCTTCGCGGGAATCCCACTACGGTAAAACGATGGCTCAACACGAACGGTAGTTGGATTGAAACCCATGTTCAGTACGATCAATTAGGAAATGCAAGAAAGAGCTGGGACGCATTAGCTAATATTTCTGAGATAAGTTATGAAGACGCTTTTACCGACGGTATAAACCGCAATGCCCATGCATTCCCCACACAATCAACCTCGTCGATTCCCGACAGCGCTGGCGTTAACGGCTCAGATACGGCATTCGTTTCCAGTTCGGTTTACGATTACTTTTCCGGTCTCGTAACGACAGCTACTGATATCAATGGTCACACGAGCACCATGGAGTACGTCGACGGCCTGGATCGCTTGACCAAAGTAGTCAATCCAGCCGGGGGTGGTTGGACCAGTTTCGAGTACGTCGATACGGTGGGTAATCTCTATGTTCGAACTCAGACTGCACTGGATGCTTCACGAACCACCCAGAGCTACACGTTCTTCGACAGTCTCGGCCGGGCGACGCGGGCCTTCAATTCTGAGGACGAAGGCTGGATTGGCGCGGAGGTTCAGTACGATGCTCTCGGTAGGGTTTCCCGCGGAACGAATCCCTATCGCACAGCCACTTTGAACTCGGCTGCCTCTGCTCCTGAATGGACGACTCTGACTTATGACGCCCTGGGGCGCGGCGTTACAGTCAAGACAGCAGACAATGCCGAACTGTTGACCAGTTATGAAGGTAACGAAGTGATGGTAACGGACCAGGCCGGCAAGAAGCGCAAGCTCGCCACAGATGCGCTTGGGCGTTTGACGAATGTCCACGAGGATCCTGCGGGTCCGAACCACCCCAACGGCTTGAACTACATGACGAGCTATGAATATGACGCACTGGACAATCTGACTACAGTTTCGCAAGGCGGGCAGACACGAAGCCTCGAGTACGATTCGTTGAAGCGACTGATCTCCGCGGCAAACCCTGAAAATGGCGCCATTAGTTATGACTACGACGCCAATGGCAATCTGGTTGTTAGAACCGACGCGCGGAGTGTCTCAACTCACTATGAGTATGACGCTCTTAACCGGCAGGTACGGCGGTGGTACAACGGCTCAAACTCGCTAACTGCCAGCACCAGCAATAGTCCTGCCTTACCTTCGGGTGTAGGCGCCAGCGATGAAGTTAACTACTTCTATGACGGTAAAGGGGTAGCAGGCCAGGTAGCTAATGCACTCGGTAGATTGACCAAGGTCAGTTCTCCAGTTTCCAGCACGCTGCATACGGAGTTTGATGCGATGGGACGCGTTAAGAGCAACTCGCAAGTGACTAATGGGGAAACCTACACTTTGAATTACGCTTACGATCTGGCGGGCAACCTAACTTCGCAGACGTATCCATCAGGCCGAGTAGTGGCGACTGAATACGATGGCGCCGGAAGAATTGCCGGCGTGAAGAGCACAACAAGTGGCAGCTACTACGCAGGAGGCGCGGCGAACGATACGCCGAACCGAATCCAATACGCAGCACACGGATCAATGTCTCTGATGCGACTCGGGAATGGCTTGTGGGAGCACGCTATTTTCAACTCACGTTTGCAACCGACTGAAATTGGGTTGGGCACGACCCAGGGAAGCATCGACAGATTGAAACTGAGCTATGAGTATGGAACAAATGCCAACAATGGGAACGTTCTCAGTCAAACCATCGCTGTGCCCACTATTGGTGGCGTGACTGGGTTCACAGCGACCCAGAGCTACGATTACGATTTTCTTAATCGCCTGCTTTCGGCGGAGGAGATGAAGGCGTCAACGCAGCAGTGGAAGCAGAGCTACCTATACGACCGTTATGGGAATCGAAGAATTGACACAGGGACGGATCAGAACGGGAAGCGCACAACGGACAACATTTCCCCTGGCCCAACCGAGAATCCCACGATCAGCACAGTTAATAACCGCTTTGATGCAAACCAGGGTTATGGGTACGACAACGCGGGTAACTTGACTGCTGGATCCAACAAGAGCTTCGAGTACGACGGAGAGAATCATCAGGTGAGCTTTGATGCCAATCCGCTGACTGAGGAGAAGGATGCGACCTATAGCTATGATGGAGATGGGCGACGAGTAAAGAAAGTGTCGGGGGGCACGACCACCATCTTTGTTCATAACATAGCCGGCCAGCTTGTTGCGGAGTACAGCGACGCTCAACAATCGAGCGTCGGCGGCACCAGTTACTTAACAAGCGATACGCTGGGGAGCCTGCGTGTGGTTACCAATGAAAGTGGGGCCGTAAAAGCCAGGCATGATTACTTACCCTTTGGAGAAGAGATGAGCCTTGGTCGCAACAGTAGCTACGTGGGAGACGATGTCAGAAAGAAATTTACCGGATACGAGCGCGACACTGAAGCATCTTTGGACTTTGCGCAAGCGCGATACTACAGCAGTGTTGCAGGCCGATTCACAACTACTGACCCCTTTCTCGCTTCGGCCAGGTTTGCTTCCCCTCAAACATGGAACCGCTACAGCTATGCCCTGAATAACCCTCTCGCCTATATCGATCCCACTGGGATGGATCCTAAGTACCATTGGATCACTGATGGGAACGGTAACTACACAGCGCTGAACGACAAGCAATATGACGATTGGTTATACAGTGATTCTACGTGGCACGACGTCGCCCCGGGTACAAACATCGGTCGTCTGACGTATGTGAAAGGTGACGACAGTTTTGTCGATACAAACGAGGGCCTAATAGGGAGTGAAGTCACTTTGGGAGCGGACGGGAAGTTTCACGCCGTCCTTGCGACTGACCCCTCGGAGACGGAGAACCCCTCGGAGCCGCCAGAAGAAATAAGCGAACATGTTGCTCGAGACAACGATGATTTTAGGCAAGTCAACCTTAGCATCGCGCCAAAAATTCTCGCCGGCGTTGGAGTGCATTTTGCCTATGCCTGGGATAAGTACCATAGGGGCTATGTCTCAGTGGGCCCAACCGCTGGTATTGGATTCCCGGTCAGTGTTTCGGCTGTAACAGGTCAAACGATTTTGGGGGGCAAACATGTTAGGGATAAAGCCAACGTTGAAAAGATACTCACTGGGCCCTCCGCAGGGTTTAACATCTGTCCGGTGGTTTGTTTCCAAGGATCATGGAATATTTCCAAGGCTGCATTCTTTTTCCCGAGCCCAGGATTGCCAAACGGCACCGGATCAACTATGGCCATGGGAGCGGGGGTGCCTGATATTAGCGTCGGCAAGGATTGGACGTGGAGGGTGAAGTAGGCTGCGAAATTGAAAAAAATTATGTCCCTATTACGAGGAAAGAAGCGCTGGGTAGCGATTGTGACGCTGGTCGGCGCAATGATCGTCAGCGCTCTGGTTGTCGTAGCTTTCTCATTCGCTTTCATGCTGTACTGGAACTATGACGAACGGGTAAATGGCGCTAAGGCGGAAATAACGCAAAACGATATCGAACGCGAGTTTCAAACGATTTCGGCGCTTCCGCTGGCTTTAGCTGTTCAGCACGGTTCGATGCATAAGACACAACAAGGAATTACAAGTGCCGCATACAAAACGAAAAGCAGCTATGAGGTGATCAGGGCACATTACGACAATGAACTTGCAAGCCGGGGTTGGAGATTTGTTAGTGAGGACAAAGTTATTTACGACGGGAAGGATTATGGTGGCAAGGAACGCCTATACTGCAAAGGCCGGTACACTGCGAATCTTCAATATGCGGGTCGACAGGAGAGAGAGTTTGATTGGACGTACTCCTTCGGGCTCACGTGGGGACCGTCCGATGGTTGCAAGTGAACATTTGGTTATGACCCACCGAGGCGGATATCAAAGGCAAGGTTGTAACTTTGCTAGCTGGACCTGCTCATGAGGCAAGTTATCTCATCCCGCTGGACCATTGTCTTCAAGCTGCTGGTGCCCCTCACGTTGGTGGCGTTAAGTGTATTTTTCGTCCTGAGTCGTTTTTCTTACTCTCCCGGACCGCCTGCCGACGGGCTGATTGGGACGTCTCTAATCCTTATCGCGACTGCTTTCTTCTCATGGTGGGGCTGGAGGTTGAAACGAGTTAGTCTTGATGAACAAAATCTTTATGTCTCAAACTGGTTCAAAGAGACAGCAATTCCTCTGTCAGAAGTAGTTGCCTTCGATTCTTTGGTAGGAGGGTGGCCGATCCTTGTACGTTTGAGGGCAGGATCAGACTTTGGCCGCGGCATCGTGTTTCTGGCTCCGTGGCGGCCGCTTCTGTTCTCCAGCCATCCGATCCTAGAAGAACTCAGACAGCTAATTAGCCAGCATAAATAGAGGGCGAGAATGCTCAGGCCTGAATACGCCGTCAGGCGGCAGAACCCCTACTGCCTTAGATCTCCTTTGCTGGATTCATAGTGGGATCGGAACGCCGTGGCGTTAATCATTCCGTGCCGGTGCTGGAGGCCTCTGCTCTGGGAAAAACACGGCAGGAGATCCCTACCATTCCCAGAACCACTAAGGATCGACATGAGGCGTCCGTGAGAAAGCGCCAATTTCCTCTTCACGGCTGGCCGTCGTAATCTTGATTAAAAAGTCAGGTATGGTATAATCCAGCCGTTCATTAGGGTAAAGGCTCGGAAACAATGAAGATTTCGGCACAGGAAGAGTATGGGTTGCGCTGCCTGGTGCAACTGGCACGGGCGGAAGCTGACGGCGAATCACTGACGCTGGGGCAGATTGCCGAGCGTGAAGGATTGTCCGTGGCGAATGCCGGCAAGCTGCTTTGGATTCTGGGTAAGGCCGGGATTGTGCAGTCGACGCGCGGCACTAAAGGCGGTTATTCCCTGGCGCGGCCGGCGTCGGAGATTCGTTTGAATGAAGTCATTCGCGTTTTGGATACCGACACGGTCGATGCGTTTTGTAAGACGCATGCGGGTGTGATGGATGTTTGCGTGCACACGAGCGATTGCGGGATTCGGCCGGTGATCGTCGGATTGCATGAAGCGGTGCAGAATGCGCTGGCTGAGATTACTTTGGCGCAGTTGGTTGGGACTGAGGCGAAGGTTGATGCTACGTTGCATCGGATTCAGAAGTTGCAGCAGCGCTCAGGGCGGGTTGAGACTCGGGCCTGAGGAAAAATGGTCGTATGTTCGAAGGTTCCAGGTACTGGTGCAGCGGTGTCACCGATAAACCGTTGAAACGGTTTAGGAATCAATAGATGGTGCGTGATCACCTGACTGAAGTCAGGTGTTAATGAAATCGGGTCATCTGTGCGAAATTCATTTGGGTGGGTTGAGAGAAAAACTAATAATGAGCAGCCAGGTCGAGTTACTAAACAAAGAATATAAATACGGTTTCGTTACCGATATCGAGTCCGACATGATTCCGCGCGGGCTCAGCGAAGATACTGTGCGTCTGATCTCGGCGAAGAAGAACGAGCCGCAGTTCATGCTGGACTTTCGTCTGAAAGCTTACCGGCACTGGTTGACAATGAAGGAGCCGCGCAACTGGCCCAACGTCACCTTTCCCCAGGTCGATTACCAGGACATGATTTATTACAGCGCGCCGAAGCAGAAGGCGACCGTAGCCAGCCTGGATGAGGTCGATCCGGAGTTGCTGAAGACCTTCGAGAAGCTGGGCATTCCTTTGTCGGAACAGAAGCAACTGGCCAACGTGGCAGTTGACGCAGTATTCGATTCAGTTTCGGTGGCTACTACTTACAAGGAGAAACTTAGGAAGCATGGCGTGATCTTCTGTTCGTTTAGCGAAGCCGTGCGCGAGCATCCTGAGCTGGTGAAAAAGTACCTGGGTTCAGTTGTCCCGACCAACGACAATTTTTACGCGGCACTCAATAGCGCAGTTTTCTCGGATGGCTCGTTCTGCTTTATTCCCAAAGGCGTGCGCTGTCCGATGGAGCTTTCCACCTACTTCCGCATCAACAACTCGGAATCGGGACAGTTTGAGCGCACTTTGATTATCGCAGAGGAAGGCTCGTACGTTTCTTATCTGGAAGGGTGCACGGCGCCGAAGTTTGATAAGAACCAGTTGCATGCAGCGGTAGTCGAGCTGGTGGCGCTGGACGACGCGGAGATTAAGTACTCGACGGTGCAGAACTGGTACGCCGGGGACGAGAACGGCGTGGGCGGTATTTACAACTTCGTGACGAAGCGCGGCAAGTGTGCCGGGCGCAACTCGAAGATCTCCTGGACCCAGGTCGAGACCGGTTCGGCCATTACCTGGAAGTATCCTTCCTGCATTTTGCAGGGTGACAATTCGATCGGTGAGTTCTATTCAGTGGCCCTGACCAACCATGCGCAGCAGGCCGACACCGGCACGAAGATGATTCACCTGGGTAAGAATACGCGTTCGACCATCATCTCGAAGGGCATCTCAGCCGGTCATGCGAACAACAGTTACCGCGGTCTGGTAAAGATAATGCCGAAGGCCGAGAACGCGCGGAATTATACGCAATGTGATTCGATGCTGATTGGTTCGAATTGCGGCGCGAACACTTTTCCCTATATCGAAGTGATGAACAGCAGCTCTCGAGTGGAACACGAAGCGTCCACTTCAAAGATTAGCGAGGAGCAGTTGTTTTATTTGATGCAGCGCGGTATCTCGCAAGAGGATGCTGTCTCGCTCATTATTAATGGATTCTGTAAAGACGTTTTTCTGCAACTGCCGATGGAGTTTGCGGTAGAAGCGACGCGCCTGTTGGGAATGAAGCTGGAAGGTAGCGTCGGTTAATAGATAGGTGTCAGGTGTCGGGTGTCGGGTGTCAGGTGCCGGAGCAGAAGGTTCTTGCCGACACCGGGCACCCGATACCTGTGACCCGTTAGGAGATCAAGTGTTAGAAATTCGCGATCTGTATGCATCGGTTGATGGCAATGAGATTCTCAAAGGCATCAACCTCACCATTAACAAAGGCGAAGTCCACGCCATCATGGGCCCGAACGGCTCAGGTAAATCGACGCTGGCAAAAATCATTGCCGGGCATCCGGCGTACGAAGTGACGAGCGGCGAGGTCCTCTATGAAGGAAAGAACCTGCTCGAACTCTCGCCGGACGAGCGCGCCCGCGAGGGTGTGTTTCTCGCGTTCCAGTATCCGATCGAGGTGCCGGGAGTTTCGAATGCTCAGTTCCTGCGACTGGCTTATAACGAGAAGCAGAAGCATTTGGGTAAGGACGAACTGGATCCGCTGGAGTTCAAGGATCTTTTAAAGGAGCGGGCGAAGGTTGTTGAGATGGATGCCAGCTTCATGACGCGCTCCGTCAACGAAGGATTTTCCGGCGGTGAGAAGAAACGGAACGAGATTCTGCAGATGGCGGTGCTGGAACCGAAGCTGGCCGTGCTTGATGAGACGGATTCGGGTTTGGACATCGACGCGCTGCGCATCGTAGCTGGCGGCGTCAACCAGTTGCAGAACGCCGATAACGCCATCGTATTGGTCACACACTATCAGCGCTTGCTGAATTATATCGTTCCAGACTTTGTCCATGTGCTCTCCGGCGGACGGATCGTGAAGGAAGGCGGAAAGGAACTGGCTCTGGAGTTGGAAGAAAAGGGTTATGACTGGCTGAAGCAAAAAGCCCCCGGTGTGAAACAGGGGGTTGCGCAGCTGGCAACGTAAAAGAAAATGGTCACTGAAGCAGTTAAAGAGAAAACGAAATACGAAGCAGCTTTTCGCAAAGCTGAACAGTCGGGTCGCCCGGAACCAAGTTGGTTGCGGCGCCTGCGCGATGGTGCCTTCGATCGTTTCGAACAGCTCGGATTCCCTGCCACCAGCGAAGAAGAGTGGAAATACACGAACGTCGCGCCGATCGCAAAAGGGGCCTTCGAGCCGGTCATTGATCGAACGCCAACGCGGCTAAGCGAAACCGGCGGTCTGGGAGCCTTTCTCGGGGAAGAGGCTGCTGAGAGTCGTTTGGTTTTTATCAATGGGATCTTCGAGGCCTCGCTCTCGAACCTTAATTCGCTGCCTGAAGGTGTGGTGGCGATGGATCTGAGTGAGGCGCTGCGCAGCCCGGCCCATCAGTCAATGATTTGGGAGCAATTCGCGCGCTACGCCGACTACAACGAAGACGGCTTCAGCGCGCTCAACACCGCTCTGTTTTCCAGCGGCGCTTTCCTGCTAATTTCCCGGGGCCAAAAAGTTGAAACACCGATTCATTTGCTTTTCCTTTCCGAGACCGGTTCGATACCCCTGGCTTCCTTCCCGCGCGTCCTGATTGTCTGCGAAGAAAACAGCGCGGCCACGGTGATTGAGAGCTATGCCAGCGCGGGCGGCGGTGATTACTTCAACAGCGCTGTTACAGAGATCATCGTCGGCCCGGGCGCGGGGTTGCGGCATTACAAGCTCCAGCGTGAACACGTGGACGCTTTTCACATTGCCACCACCCAGGCGGAACTGGGATCTAACAGCAGCTTCGACACCACGACGATCACACTGGGAGCCCAACTCTCGCGCCACACGATTGGCGTCAGGATGGACCAGGAGGGAGCGGAGTGTTGGGTAGATGGCCTCTACATGGTTGACGGCAGCCAGCACACCGATACGCACTCGTTGATTGATCACCGCCAACCGCATTGCACCAGTCATCAACTCTACAAGGGTATTCTGGATGGGAAGTCGCGCGCGGTTTTCAACGGCAAGGTGTTTGTGCGGCCCGGCGCGCAAAAGACGGACGCGATGCAGACCAACAAGAACATGCTGCTGTCGAATGAGGCGCGCGTCGACACCAAGCCCCAATTGGAGATTTTCGCCGACGATGTGAAATGCGCGCATGGCGCGGCCATCGGGCAGCTTGATGAAGAGGAGATCTTTTACCTGGAGAGTCGCGGCCTGCGGCCCGAACTCGCCAGAAATCTGCTTACCTATGGCTTCGCCGAGGAAGTTATCGAGAAGATTGGAATCGAATCCATCAGGCGAGAACTGGACGCAGCAGTATTGAACCGGCTACATACGCAACTCGAAACCTAGTTCGTCAAAGAGGGAGGCATGCGTCATGAATCCTGTTAGTGTCATTCTTATTGGTTTGATGGTTGCGCTGGCATCGGACGGAAATATGTCGCGCGCCTCGAAACCAGAGCAGTTGCCTCAGGTATCGCAGGTGACTCTCTACTCAGTCCTGAAACATCGAGGCGAACAAAGGACCTGGTGTCTTAATTTTCCCCTTGATGCTACGGCACGGGCGCGTCGCATTTGCGATGTGCGTTATGGAGCGCTTTATGCCGGTGAGGATAAGGATTGGATGGAGAGCTCGGCAGCGCTGGGAAACCGCAGTGTGATCAAGGATCTGGGGCCGCGCTCCTGGGGCGAAGAGTTTGCGGTCCCGGTTGTGGAACCGCTGGCGAAATTGAAGCCTGGCGAGCGGCGTACCTACTCTGTCAATGCCAGCGGGGCCGATGGTGCAGATGGCGCGGATGGCGCCGATGGCATGGATGGGGCCGATGGCGAGGATGCGGTGCCGGGCAGGCAAGTGACGCCGCTGGTGGAGCGGCTAGAGCGCATACCAACCAGAACACGACCACCTGCTCGACCAAAGCATGATGGAAGAGTGCAGGCCAGTTCGCTTTGGGTTAAGGCGCTTCCAGGTCATATGTATGTTATCCACGTGGTTGATGACACACGAGACTTCTATGCTTTGTTCCGCGTAGATGCGGTCGAACGTGGTGACAATTGTACGATTTCCTGGAAGTTGGTTGACGCTCCTGACGCGATGTAGTAGCGCAATCTGATAAGTGACCATGGCATTAGCGGAGAACAAAATAATCGGTGACGAGCGCGGTGTCTGGGACGTCGAACGCATCCGGGAAGACTTTCCGGTGTTGCGCCAGACCGTGAACGGGAAGCCTCTGGTCTATTTGGACAATGCTGCCTCTTCTCAAGTGCCCCAGGTCGTTGTCGAGCGGGGCAGTGCCTACCTCGAGCACGAACACTCCAACATCCATCGCGGCGTGCATTACCTGAGTGTGAAGGCGACCACCGCCTACGAAGGCGCGCGGGAAAAGGTGAAACGGTTCATCAATGCCCAGGAGTCCAGGGAATGTATCTTTGTCCGCGGCGCTACCGAAGGCATCAATCTGGTGATGCATGGCTATGGCCGCAAGTTCATCGGGCCCGGAGACGAGGTAATCATCTCCGAGATGGAACACCATTCCAACATCGTTCCCTGGCAAATGCTCTGTGAAGAGAAGAACGCGCGCTTGCGAGTCATTCCCATGAATGACGCCGGCGAGTTGTTGATTGAGGCCTACGAAGGATTGCTGAACGAGCGGACAAAGTTTGTGGCCTTGACGCATGTCTCGAATTCACTGGGCACAATCAATCCCATCAAGGAGATGATCGAAAGCGCACACAAGTACGGGGTGCCGGTGCTGATTGACGGGGCCCAATCGGCGCCGCACATGCCCGTGGACGTGCAGGATCTGGATTGCGATTTCTACGCTCTGTCGGGGCACAAGATGTTCGCGCCCACCGGCAGCGGAATCGTCTACGGCAAGGCGCGTTTGCTGGAAGCGATGAATCCGTTCCAGGGCGGCGGCGACATGATTCGCAGCGTTACTTTTGAGAAAACAACTTATGCCGACTTGCCCAACAAGTTTGAGGCAGGAACGCCGGCAATCGCTTCGCAAATCGGGTTGGGTGCGGCCATCGATTACTTAAACTGTATCGGACGTGAGCAGGCGATGGCGCACGAAGAGGAGTTGCTGCGTTACGCGACGGAACTGCTATCGGCCATAGAGGGTGTGCGCATCATTGGCACCGCGCGGAATAAGACCAGCGTGCTTTCATTCGTGCTCGATGACGTGCATCCGCATGACATAGGAACAATTCTGGATCAGGAAGGGATTGCAGTTCGCGCCGGGCATCATTGTGCGCAGCCGGTGATGCAGCACTTCAAGGTTCCAGCCACAGCGCGGGCCTCTTTCGCGTTCTACAACACGAAGGAAGAGGTTGAAGCCCTCGCGCGAACAATTGAGAAGGTGATTGAGATTTTTTCGTAGCCAGTTTTCTTTGCGCCTTATGTCTTTCCATTCTTAGCGCCTTTGCGTGAAACCGCTTCCCGCCAAGGCGCCAGGGAAAGAAAAACCAAAGGCGCAAAGGTCGGGGTATCCTTGATGTCAGAACTCAGCGAGCTATACCAGGCAGTCATTCTCGATCACAACAAGAAGCCGCGTAATTTTCATAAGCTTCCCGCCGCCAATCGCAGTGCCGAAGGGTTTAATCCTCTGTGTGGCGATCAACTAACGGTTTACCTGCAGCTTGAAGGCGAGACCCTGAATGAGGTCAGCTTCGAGGGTTCCGGCTGCGCCATTTCCAAGGCTGCGGCCAGCATGATGACGCAGGCAGTAAAGGGCAAGAGCAGGGAAGAAGCCGAAACTCTTTTCAGTGAGTTTCACCGCATGGTCACTGGCGAGCTGGATGAGGAGGCGACGCCGAATCACCTTGGCAGGCTGACTATTTTCGCCGGTGTGCGCGACTTTCCGGTGCGCGTGAAATGCGCCTCGCTGGCATGGCATACGATGCGGGCAGCACTCAATAACGAGCCAATCGTTTCGACTGAATAAGTGGCACAGACTTCAGTCTGTGATTTCATTTTCAGTTGTACCAGCCGGGGACGGCACCACAGACTAAAGTCTGTGCCACTATAGAACATGATCATTTCCGCCATCGAGCTGCGCGAAATTCGCCTGCCCCTGATTCACTTCTTCGAAACCAGTTTCGGACGCACCACTGAACGCCGGATTATCCTGGTGCGTGTCACTGACAAACACGGCGCTCACGGATGGGGTGAATGCACCGCCGGCGAAGGCCCCTTCTATTGTGAGGAGTGGACCGAAACAGCCTGGCCTGTTTTAAGGGAGTTCCTGGCGCCGATGGTCGTGGGACATCAAGTGGAAACCGCGGCCGAGGTTGGTCAACTCATCAAGCAGGTGCGCGGCAACCGCATGGCTAAAGCAGCTCTTGAAACGGCGTGCTGGGACCTGGAAGCGAAAGCTGCCGGAGTTCCGCTCTGGCAACATCTGGGCGGCGTGCAGCGGGAGATAGCCTGCGGCGTCTCTATCGGCATACAGGATTCACCGGAAGCTTTACTGGCAAAGATTGAAAAGGAGCTGGCCGCCGGCTACCAGCGGATCAAGATTAAGATCAAGCCGGGTTGGGACCTGGCAATCGTCGAACAGGTGCGCCGGCGTTTTCCGGACATCAAACTCATGGGGGACGCTAACTCTGCCTATACCCTGAAAGACGCCCCGCTCTTCAAGCAACTCGACCAATTCGATCTCATGATGATCGAACAGCCCCTGGCCCACGACGATATGTTCGATCATGCAAAGTTGCAGCGGCAGATTAGAACTCCGGTGTGCCTGGATGAGTCGGTTCATTCACCTGCGGATGCTGAGCGCGCGATAGAGTTGGGCGCCTGCCGCATCGTAAATGTGAAGCTGGGCCGGGTGGGAGGTCATGCGGAAGCGAAACGGGTCGAAACTATTTGTCGCGAGCGTAATGTGCCGGTGTGGTGTGGCGGCATGCTGGAATCCGGCATCGGCCGGGCGCACAACATCGGGATGGCCACTCTTGCAGGATTCACACTGCCGGGCGATGTTTCCGCCAGCTCCCGTTACTGGGAGGAAGACATTATTGATCCTCCGGTAACGGTCACGCCGCAGGGAACGATCGTGGTGCGCGATGAGCCTGGTATTGGATATGACATCAAACGGGCGCGGATTGATAGCCTAACAGTTAGGAAAGAGCGGGTGGTTGCCTGATCTCTGGTGGCTTGCTATCGCTTAGCAGAGCTTTATTGCGACTCCGCGCGCGATTCGGTGTTAAAATCTATTTATGACAACAGCAGTCGACGAACTTTACGAAAAGGCACGTCACTTACCGCTTTCTGATCGCGCGGCTCTCGCTGGTCTTTTAGTTGACACCCTCGAAGGCGCTATCGATTCTGAAATTGAACGCGCCTGGCGCCGAGAGGTAGCCAAGCGTGTGGCGGAACTCGATTCGGGCGCCGTTAAAACTGTTCCTGGGCACGAGGTTCGCGTCAAGC
Organism: Pyrinomonadaceae bacterium; assembly: GCA_039933315.1. Lineage (GTDB taxonomy): Bacteria > Acidobacteriota > Blastocatellia > Pyrinomonadales > Pyrinomonadaceae > DASXRU01. Next base: position 2,783 of record JBDTOI010000067.1, on the reverse strand, counting down.
TGCGAGATATTCTTGGCGAACCATAAGCTTGAGTATCACCCGGCTGCTGAAGCCGAGATCTACGGTGCAGCCAAATGGTATAAAGCGCGGAGCATCACCGCAGCTCGCCGCTTTGCACTTGAGCTCGAAGCAAAAATCGAAGTCATTCTCGACGGTCCTGAACGATGGCCACTTTTTGAAAGTGGTACTCGGCGAATTCTTCTCAACCGTTTTCCATTTAGCATTATTTATCGCGTCACCGGCGAAGTCGTCGAGATTGTCGCAGTCATGCATCAACGCCGCGAGCCTGGCTACTGGGGTGACCGGTAAAGGTTGTTCGGCTTCCAGAAGGGCCGTGTAGAATCAGCTCGCGCGGAAGCCAGGACGTCGCGCGTGACTTTACGTGTCAAACCTTTCGATAATCATCTCGGTTCAAGCTCCAGTGCCATACGTCACCTACATCAGGATCCTGCAACGTGTCGACCTGCTTCAGTCCAAGTCTCTCCAGCACTCGCGTTGAAGGGTTCGGTTCAGCCAGGGTGTGCGCGTCGACCGTTTTCACGCGGTGATCTGAAAAAGCATATTCCATCAGACCCTGAGCCGCCTCGGTTGCCAGGCCGCGACCCCTGTACGCAGGCACGAGTGCATAGCCTATCTCCACCATGCCGGCTTCGTTCGGTTTGCCTTTGAACCCGCCGTGGCCAATCAGTGCGTTATCTTCGTGGTGAATAAAAAGGTAGGTCCACCATCCCGCGATATCGGGGTTGGCTTTGAGATGTTCGTACGCGTACCGGATTGCTTCGATGCCCGCGACGCCGGGGAATACAAACCAATTCTCGAATACCGTGGCGCCGAGCAATTCAGCCAGCTTTCCTTGATCATCCAGGATAGCTTCAAAGTGCATCAGCCCGTACGGGATTAGTTTTAGACGTGCAGTTTCAATCATGGGCTTTGAATAATGACGACTGGGGCAGCAGCCGCGAACCCAGTTGTTCCTGAAGGGCTTTGCACAAGAAGTCGCCGACTGGTTCGAACCGGACCGCTGTGAACATCTAAGCTTAGCATTGGTTCGTGTGGTTTCGTGTAGTTTCGTGGATCGTGTGCTTAGGATTGGGAGCCATACGATCCACGAAATCACACTAAGCTTTCACGAAGGAACACGAAATAAGAGTCCTTGAAGAGCATGGTTGACCTAAACCCCGGCATAAGTAACCTTCATGGCCCCATAACTTGAATGACGATAATTCGGGCGTATAATACGCCGCGCTGCCGCTCCTTTGCCAAAAACTCTTTCAGACACGATACTAAGCATCGCGATTCACTTGCCGTCAATCATGCCCAGCGAACTCTCAAAATCACAGGCTGACTCTCTCTACACATACTTCGCCGGTCGGCAACGCGAAATACTTGCGCTGACCCGCGCGTTAGTCGAAACGGAATCACCTTCCGGTGATGTTCCGGGGAGCCATGCGGTGGTCTCGCTACTGGCGGCGTCCGCCAGAACAATCCCTGGAGTTATGTCGGTTGAACGCGTGCCGAGCGAGAAGTTCGGCGATCATCTTCGCATCCGCGCCCGCAGCCGCGCTGGGGACACCGGGCCGCCTATTGTTATTCTGGGGCACACCGACACCGTTCATGCGCGCGGCTCGCTTGACCAGCGACCCTGGCGGGTCGAGGGCACTAAGGTCTACGGCCCGGGAATCTTTGATATGAAGGCGAATTGCGCGTTGGCTCTCGAAGCGCTGCGCGCTTGTGATTCCCTCGACCTGCCGGTGCAGGGACCTGTGGTCTTACTCCTGACTTGTGATGAAGAGAATGGCAGCCCGACTGGTCGCAGTTTAGTTGAGACTGAGACCAAACGCGCGCGGGCGGTCCTGGTGCTTGAGCCTCCCGCCCCTGGAGGCCGCGTTAAGACGGCGCGCAAAGGTACCGGGATATTCCGGATCGAAGCGCGCGGCCGCGCGGCGCATGCCGGGCTGGAGCCTGAGAAAGGAGCCAGCGCAGTTCTGGAAATGGCGCGCCAGATCGTGCGGCTGCACGCCATGAACAATACCGGGGGCGGCACGACGGTCAATGTCGGCGTGGTCCATGGCGGAACTCTTTCCAATGTCGTGGCAGCCGAAGCCCACGCGGAAGTCGACGTTCGCTTCAGTTCAGCGGCAGAAGGAAACTGGATTGAAAAAGAGATACTGGAGCTAAAGCCGTTTGACGAGCGCGTGCAGTTGAAAGTGCGCGGAGGGATTAACCGGCCGCCGTTGGAACGCAGTTCCAAAGTCATTGCTCTTTACGAACACGCGCGCAGCGTTGCCATGACGCTGGGCTTCGAGCTTGGCGAAACTAGCGTGGGTGGTGCATCGGACGGAAACTTTGTGGGGGCATTAGGCGTGGCAGTCCTGGATGGCCTGGGCATCGACGGCGACGGCGCGCACGCTACGCACGAGCATATTGTTGTCGATGACATCCCGCGGCGCGGCGCGCTGCTGACGGGACTGTTAGCCACCCTCTAACCCCGCTCTTTCAATAGGTTCACTTGAGGTGGCGGTAAACCACCCTTCCCAACTGCGCGTATTCATGGTTGAGTGACGCTGCATGAAGTTTCCTGTCACGTTGGATCGAGACGAAGATGGCGTGTGGATCGTCGAATGCCCGTCGATTCCCGGCTGCGTGAGTGAGGGAAAGACGCGCGACGAAGCGCTCGTCAACATCAAAGACGCGATTCAGCAATGTCTCGTGGTTCGTGCCGAACTGGGCATGCCACTGACCGTCGAGACCAGCCAGGTCGAGGTCATGGTCTGATGGCGGGC
>JBDTOI010000066.1:0-21178 GCA_039933315.1 Pyrinomonadaceae bacterium | reverse complement strand
CGCACCGGGGGGCTGAGCCCGGGGAGTTTGCCGGTCACTCAGCCCCAGCACTCAGCACTCAGTCCTCAGTCCTCAACACTCTCTTGCCTTATGGAGCACCTGACACTAGAATCCGCACGCTCAGTTAGAACATCCCCTACTCCACAGGAGGCAATATGAAACCAAGGATAATCGCACTTGCGTCGGCTTTGATTTTTGTCAGCGCGATTGTGTGCGCGGCGCAGAACCCGCACATGGGCACCTGGAAACTGAATGAAGCCAAGTCGCATTTCCACCAGGGTGCTCCCAAGAATACGACGGTTGTTTACGAAGCCGCAGGCGATGATACTAAGGTCACGGTTGACGGTGTGGACGGTGAAGGCAATCCAACCCACAACGAATGGACCGGTAAATTCGACCGGAAAGACTACGCAGTCAACGGCGACGCGACGGCGGACACTCGCGCATACCGGCGAATAAACGCCCGCACCCTGGCATTAACCAACAAGAAGAACGGCAAAGTTACTTTGACAGGCCGAATTGTCGCTTCAGCGAACGGCCGACATCGTACGGTAACTACGACCGCAAGGAATGCGAAGGGTCGCAGAGTTACGAATATCGCGGTGTACGACAAGGAGTAAGAGGGGAGCAGACTCGGGGCAGTAGCCCGACTGTTATAGAGGGAGCCACCAACGAACTAGAAGTGTCGTCCCGGAGGGCGCAACGTTTGTAACGCTTCGAGAAAAGGGCTGCTCAAGTTGAGCGGCCCTTTTTTTATTGCCCCCGCCAGTAGGGTTCGCCATCGGGAATCCAGGGGCGAATCTACTTCAGCTGCCGAAAATTTCTATTACTCGAAAATCACAAACGCATGGGCATGACGATGTATTTGTAGTCGCAGCTCTCGTCAGAGACAGGCCGAAGTTGTGCCTGTGAATTCGCATCCTTAAATTCAAAAGCGACTTGCCCTGCTCCAATTACATTTAGAAAGTCCTGCAGGTATTGTGCGTTGAATCCTATCTCTACGTCTTCACCCTGGTATTCGGTGAGCACGCTTTCCCGAGCTTCGCCTTCTTCAGCATTCTGTGAACTAATCACCACTTGGCCCTTCTCCAGGTGGAATCGTATCGCGTGTGAACGATCGTCAGCCATCAGCGCTACCCGGCGCACTGCCTGGCTCAAGCCCACGTTATCGAAAACAGCGGAGCGGTCGTTACCCTTCGGCATCACCATCTCGTAATTGGGAAACTGACCGGTCAGCATTCTCGAGATCAGCAGACGCGATCCAACCTGAAAGTAGATATGATTCTCGTCAGCGCCAAGACTCATTTCTCCATCGTTGTCGCTCGTTAGTTTCGTCAACTCGGCCAGAGTTTTTCTTGGTATCAAAGCATCCATGTCTTCGACCGCCGCGGCCCCGATATCGCTGCAGGCCACGTAAGCCAGGCGGTGCCCATCGGTCGTGATCATTTTGGCCCCGGACTTATCCAGCATGAACTTTGCGCCGGACAACGTGTACCGCGACTCTTCCTGGGTAATGGCAAATATTGTCTTATCTATCAACGACTTAAAGACACTTGTCTTGATCTTCAAGGGCGTGGATTTGAAGTCCTGGATCTCCGGAAAAGTCTCTTTCGGTACCCCTGGCAACTTAAACTTGGAGCGATCGCACTCTACCGTAACCCAATCATTTTCTTCTTTACGAAAGCTAACAACCGCATCAGGCAATAATCGGGCGATGTCGAAAAGTTTGCGGGCCTGAACGCAGATTGACCCTTCAGTTTTGACTTCAGCTTCCGTATCGCACCTTATGGTTACATCGAGATCAGTTCCCGTGATCCTGATAGCATTTCCCCCTACCGACTCGACGAGTATGTTTGATAGGACGGGAATAGTATTCTTTCTTTCGACAACACCCTGCACAAATCCAAGCTCTTTTTGTAGTGCAGTTTTGCTGATGGAAAATTGCATTGCTGACTCCTTCTTGACGGCACTCGATGTAGTACTCATGGCTTTACTGTTCCTCCTAAGATAATACAAATTCTATATGTCTAGTAGTAGTAATAGTGTCTGTGGAATTGTTGAAAAGCTGCTTAACTACTTGCAAGCGCATGGTTTCTTTTTAAGAACTCGCCGAAGACAATTTTTCCCCACCGCTAACTGGCCTGTGGAAAAGTAATTACGGCTTCGATTTTCAACAGTTGAGCAGGCTCTGTGATAAATGAAACTGAGGAAATGTGTAAATCGAAGATCATTTTTTCGCGCACTTCCTGAACCTACTTTATCTTTGCGAGAACTCTTGAGTCAGTTTTCAAGGGCGTCAATCAACCTGGCAATAGTTTTCTGAATCTCAGAATCACTGGCAACCAGGCGCTGAACTTTTTCCACCGAATGCATTACCGTCGTGTGATGTTTGCCGCCGAACTGGCGTCCGATTTCCGGGAAACTGCTCTTGGTCAGACGCTTGCACAAGTACATCGCCACCTGGCGCGGTCCGGACACTTGCCTGGCATTTGACTTGGCCGTCAACTGGTCGGCCCGCAGATGATAATGAGCAGCCACGGCTTGCTGAATTTTGGCAATCGTAACGGCCGCCGACTCTTCCTCTACCGCGATATTGCGCACCGCATCCTGGGCCATCAAAGTTGAAATAGGTAAGCCGCGCAGCGAAGAGATCGCCAGTAATCGAATCAGCGAGCCTTCTAACTCCCTGATGTTGTGCTTCACTTTAGTGGCGATGTACAGGGCCACTTCATCCGGCAGAACGTACCCATCCAGATCCGCTTTCCGTTTGAGAATAGCGACTTTGGTTTCGAGATCCGGGGGCTCCATATCGGCAATCAGGCCCCACTCAAAACGCGAGTGCAGTCTTTCTTCCAGCGTCGGAATCTCCCGGGGAGGACAATCGGAAGTTATGACGATCTGTTTCTGCCCGTCGTAAAGCGCGTTAAAGGTGTGAAAGAATTCCTCCTGCGTGCGCTCCTTGCCGGCCATAAACTGGATGTCGTCGATCAAAAGCACATCCATGGAACGGTACTTTTCGCGAAAGGCCTGGGTCTTGTCGAACCGGATGGCGTTAATCAGTTCGTTCATGAAACGCTCAGCGGAAATATTCAAGACCCGCAACCTGCTGTTGCGCTGCTTGATTGCATGGCCGGCGGCCTGCATCAAGTGAGTCTTGCCCAACCCCACCCCACCATAAATATAGAGCGGGTTGTAGGTCTTACCGGGAGCCTCGGCGACTGCCAGCGTTGCTGCATGGGCAAACTGATTGCACGAGCCGACGACGAACGTTTGAAAGGTATACTTTGGATTAAGACAGGAATCGAACAGATCTATGGGGGCCTCCACACGGCCCTGCCTTAGTTCTTTGGCTTGGGAACTGTCCAAAAGCGATGACAGAGTAGTGCTGATCGCTTCTGCGGGCGGCTGCCCTTTAGAGACGGGCGGATCCCTCTCGGTGGAGTCAAACATCAAACTGGGCTGGTCGTCAATCGACCATTCAATCTGGTAGCCATCAATGTTCAGATCCTGAAACGACTGTTCGATGACATGAGCGTATTTTGAAACTACCCAATCCCGGACTATGTGATTCGGTGCCCGCAAATGGATGAGATGCTGTGAGTGGTCCACGCTGGTAAAGCACAACGGGCGAAACCAGGTGGCAAATGTTTGCCCATCCAGTTTGGCTTCAAATGCGCGCTGACAATCCGACCACAACTCACGTTCCGAGGCAGTCATTTGGTTCCGATTCTCCTGCAAGTATGAAGGCAATAATCTGATAAATCCTACGAATCACATCAACTCTCTAATAAAACCCACCGCATAGAAAAGCGCCCCTAAATTCGCCGTTTTGCAGCAGTCCCCAAACCTTTTCCACAAGATTTTCCACATCCCTGTGGAAAAGCGCACCGCCCTAATGTGTTAGATTAAGTATTGTGTTATCAATCGTTTACAGCCCATGATGGGGTGGAATGGGCCGGAGACTAGCACATGGCTAATCTTTGAGGCAAGGGAATCCACAGTAGCGGAGTTTTATTTTCCGGAAGGATAAAAATGCGCGGAAATTCCACTTCTGTAGAGGGTGCGAGGAAACCCAGGGCTGCGAAAGAGTTGAGTCGGCCAGGCCTTCGAAAGGGCCCCTTAGTTCGCAAAATCAATCGCGCGATTTGGGTTCCCCCTCAAGCTTTAATGAGGCGTGCTTTCTTGACAGAAGATCGCTCCACGGATAGTCTAACTCCTTTCGTTTAGCAGGAGTGTAATCATCTATGTCGAAGCGCACGTTCCAACCCAACAATCGTCGCCGAGCTAAGACTCATGGCTTCCGCGCCAGAATGGCGACAAAGAACGGTCGCCTGGTGCTCAAGCGGCGCCGGGCCAAAGGCCGCAAGCGGCTCACGCCGGCCCATTATTAGAAGGTCGCCTGTGGCTGGAGAAAGGCGCTTGCGTGCCTCTGGTGAATTCCGGCTCGTTTACGCCAGGGGGCGACGCTATGATAGCCACTCTTTCACGGCTTTCATTTATCCCAGCGTAACATCGGTCCACAGGCTTGGTGTAACAGCATCGTCAAAAGCTGTTGGCGGCGCTGTCGAACGAAATAGGGCAAAGCGCCTGCTGCGCGAGATGTTTCGCCTGAACAATGGGCAAGTGGAGGGCTTGAACCTTAAATACGATTGGGTATTGAACGCGAAGCGCTCTTTACTCGTATCCAATGCGGAGAATCGTTTTGCCGAGTTCAGAAAAATAATTCAGCAGATTGCCAAGACGGATCCTGATTGAGCATTATCCGCGGTTCGTTTTTATGAAGACTGTTCTGGTAGCGTTATTGAGAACCTATAAAGCTGTTGTCTCACCATTGCTGCCTCCATCCTGCCGATTTGTTCCCACCTGCTCGGAATATGCTTCAGAGGCAATCCAGCGATATGGCGCGCTGCGCGGTAGTTTCATGGGCCTGCGGCGATTGTTCAGGTGTCATCCGTTTAACCCCGGTGGTTACGATCCAGTAAATTGAACCTTTGATGAGCGGACTCATTCTAACTAACTAACCGTCTTGCAGTTAAAATCATAAAATGCGACACGAACGTTTCATACTCGCCCTTGTATTATCGGGCGCGATCCTGTTTGGCTGGAATCACTTCTTTCTAAGTAAGCAAGTACAGCAGAACAACGCCAACAACACCGCAGCACAAACGCCAACTCCTTCGCCGCAACCGACGTCACAAGCGGCAGCCACGCCGACTCCAGTCACAGCCGCCGAAGCGCCAATAGTCGATACAGTTTCGCAACGCCACATCAAGGTGCAGACACCGCTGTACGACGTCACCCTGGACACTCAGGGGGCGGTGGCGACCAGTTGGATAATCAAGAAAAATCGAAATACCGGAAAGGATCTGTACGCGGCGTCATCAACCAAGAACAATCCCAAACCGTTGGAATTGATTCCGCCCCTGCCCCTGGGCCTTAAACCCGACCAGCTGATTCGCCCACTGCGCTTAGCTACAAGTGATTCGACAATTGATTCCCTGCTGGCGCAGAAAAACTTCACGGTAAGCGAAGTCGGAGGCGATCAAGGCGATGTCAATCTCAACATTCCAAGTGGATCAAAACAGATACAGTTTACCCTGCGCGACGAGGGAACAGGTTTGGAAGCCACGAAGACCCTCACCTTCTATGCAGACAGATATTTGGTGGAGGTGGCCGTTAATGTGAAGCGCCTGGGGCAACCACTGGCTGTGCAACTAGCTCTGGGCCCGAACATTGGCGACCAGGGAATTTCGCACTACACCTTTTATGCCGTAGCCCCCGAGGGAATATCGTCTGCCGATGGGCATATCGTGCGATTGTATTCCCAGGCCGTTCATAAGAACGATGCGGGATGGTTCTCGGATAAACGGCCCGAGGGCCAGGACTTACAAAACGTTCCCGGTGCCGTCGATTGGGCAGGTGTGGGTGACACGTATTTCGCGATGGTGGCCATTCCGCCGGACCGGATCCAGGGCCTGCAATTTCGCACCACTGCTTATGAGCACGATGTTGGAGGTAAGAAGGAGGAGCGATATCTCATAACGGCCTTTGTGCCGGTGCCGGCGGATGGACGGCCTACGCTTGTGTATGCGGGCCCCAAAGATCACGACCTGTTGCTGTCGGAGAATAAACAGATCAGCCAGCAGATAGGCCGCTCTGTTGATCTCGAAGGCGTAATCAACTACGGCTGGCTGAGCAAGATTACAAAGCCACTGGCCTTCCCTATCCTGTGGTCCATTAAGAAAATCAAATCGCTGACTGGCAGCTATGGCGTAGCCATCATCCTCTTCACGATTCTGATCTACTCGCTTTTCTTTCCGCTCAAATGGCAGTCGTCGCGCAAGATGAAGAAGGCGCAGAAGTACGCGCCGCGAATGAAGGAGCTGCAAGAGAAAATAAAGGGGATGAAGCCGAACGACCCGCGGCTGAAAGAGCTTCAGGTAGAACAAATCCGCTTGATGAAGGAAGCCAATCCGCTGGGTGGATGCCTGCCGCTATTGATTCAGATGCCCTTCCTGTTTGCGTTGTATAGCGCCATAACAATATCGATCGATTTTCGCCAGGCCGCATTTCTCTGGATGCCGGACCTTTCGGGTGGGGATCCCTATCACCTGCTCGAATTCATGATGGCTGGCTCGATGATTGTTCTGCAGCTCATAACACCGGCGCCCTCGGCTGATCCTTTGCAGCGCAAAATGATGGCGATAGGAATGCCGCTCTTCATGCTGTATATCCTTTGGGGAGCGCCGGCCGGATTACTTATTTACTGGCTGGTGGGCAACATTGTTGGGTTCAGTCAACAGTTCATAATTAACCGCCTGACAAGATCCGAGGATGATGAGGAACCACCGACGCTCAGTAAGGCCAAACAGGGAAACCCGAAGAAGTTAAGTCCCGCGCGCGTGTAACAGGGGCGCTTCTGGAGTAGAATCCCCATCGCACGAACAGTATGACCGAAACATGTAACAAAGCAGGTGAGCTACTGAACTCCGTGTTTGAGGGAGCAGGTTTTGATCTCAAGGCGACTCCGGAGAGCTCTGAATCAGGGTGTTTCCTGGATATCACCGGCCGAGATACATCGCTGCTTCTGAATGAGGGGGGCGAACTTCTCGACGCACTCCAGCACCTCCTCAATCAAGCTCTGGGAAGAACGCTCGAAAAAGATGAGCGCATCGTCTGTGACGTGGAAGGTTTTCGCGCAGGCCGTGAAGCAGAACTTCGCGCGATGGCGGTTCATGCCGCGCAACGCGTGCGGACCACGAGCACACCTTTTGATTTTGGCCCAATGCAGGCTAGCGAACGTCGCATCATCCATGTTTCGCTGGCGAGTGAAGGCGATCTCCAGACCGAGTCGATCGGTGAAGGAAACGCTCGCCGGCTGCGAGTCTCATTGAAGTCCTCGCCCTGAAGAGCACAATTGCTCTAACTGTACTGGCCCCCCAAATAGTTCCGCGTTACCACTATCCTTTCCAATCCGCGTGACTACAACTGACACGATCGTTGCCCTATCGACGCCACCGGGGCGAGGAGCGATTGCTGTAGTGCGCCTGAGTGGATCTCGTTCTCTGGAGCTCGCGCAGCGGATAGTGCGCGACGACCAGTTCTTCCCGAAACCTGGTCAGGTAGGACTGCGATATTTGAGAAACCCTGCTAACGGTGAGATCCTCGATCAAGCACTGGTAACTTATTTTCGATCTCCCGGATCATTCACGGGTGAAGACCAGGTTGAGTTCAGCTGTCATGGCTCTCCTGCCGTGGTGGAGCTACTGCTTGAGGCAATGCTGAAGCTCGATGCGCGTCTGGCGGCGCCGGGCGAGTTTACCCTGCGCGCGCTGGGGAATGGGCGTATCAGCCTCAGTCAGGCTGAGGCAATTCGCGACCTCATCGATGCGCAGACCGGAGCTGCTGTACGACAAGCCTCGCGCCAGCTACGAGGAGAAATCTCGCAGAGGCTGCAGCCCGTAAAGGAACGCCTGTTAGAGATCATCGTGCCACTGGAGTCTTCAATTGAGTTTGTCGAAGACGACCTACCCGCCACTGCTACCGAAGTGCTGAAAAGGAAGTTGGCGGATCTTTGTTTTGAAATCGAAAAACTGGCCGACACTTTTGCCGCTGGTCGTGTTCTTAAAGAAGGCCTGCGAGTGGCCTTGGTAGGAACGCCAAACGCCGGTAAGTCTAGTCTCTTCAATAGGTTGCTGTCATACGAGAGAGCCATCGTGACAGAGATACCAGGTACAACGCGCGACAGTTTGACTGAGCCGGTGAACATCGAGGGCGTGCCGGTTTGGTTCACGGATACAGCCGGCCTGCGCCAGGGCGGGGACTCCATCGAGAGCATAGGTATCGAGCGCACCCGCCGAGTGGCCGCTGACGCAGACCTCGTAGTATTAGTTATCGACGGATCGCGTCAACCCGGAGTTGAAGACGAGAAACCTCTGGGTGAAACTAATCGAGGCTTGACCGTAGTAGCAGTAAACAAATGTGACTTGGCTTCGTTTGATGAGAACACCAAAGAACTGAGAACGAGGATGCCGCAGGCCGTATCGATCTCGGCGAAAACTGGCCACGGGATCGACGTGCTGAAGACTGCTATACTATCGCCTTTCATAACGGCCGGTTGGGCAGATGATGGGTTGCTGATCACTAACGCAAGACATCACGATCTGCTTCGGCGCACCGCAGTCGCGCTTCAGTCCTCGAGTGAGCTACTGACTGAGGGAACGAGTGAAGAGTTGGTCATCGTTGGTTTGTATAATGCGCTTCGCTTACTGGGAGAGCTAACGGGCGAGACCACGCCGGATGATGTTCTGGGACAGATATTTTCAACTTTCTGCATTGGTAAGTGAACATGATTTTTGATGAGCGCCTGGATGTGATCGTTATTGGCGCCGGACATGCCGGCTGCGAGGCGGCATCGGCGGCCGCGCGCATGGGCGCGCAGACGGGACTGATTACTTTGAACCTGGATCTCATTGGCCAGATGTCTTGCAATCCTGCCATCGGTGGAATCGCCAAGGGTCATTTGGTAAGAGAGATTGATGCGCTCGGCGGGATCATGGGCCGAGTGATTGATCGTACGGGTATTCAGTTCCGGCTGCTTAATCGTTCTCGCGGGCCCGCGGTGCAATCGCCGAGAGCGCAAGCGGATCGTGCGCTCTACCGGATCGAAATGAGGCAAGCGCTGGAAGCCACACCTAACCTGATCTTGCGTCAGGGGCAAGTGGTAGACCTTCTGGTCAAAGATAACCATATTTGTGGAGTGGAATTACAGGATGGCCGGCGGCTTGGAGCGGCTGCGGTAATCATCGCCACCGGCACGTTTCTAAACGGACTGATTCACACAGGGAAGAGAACGTACACCGCGGGACGAGCGGGCGAACCTGCATCGCTGGAGTTGCCGGAGTCTCTGCAGCGGCTCGGCTTTCCGATGGGCCGCTTGAAGACCGGGACGCCTCCCCGGCTTGATGGACGCACGGTGGATTGGTCTGCCTTTGAGGAGCAACCGGGAGATGAGCGGCCGGTGGCCTTTTCCTTCGCGACGGGTCGGATCAGCCAGGCGCAGCTCTCCTGCTATGTGGGTTACACAAATGAGCGAATTCATCAGACCATCCTGGCGAACTTGAACGAGTCTCCTCTTTACTCCGGAAAGATTAAGGGCGTCGGCCCGCGCTATTGCCCGTCTATTGAAGACAAGGTCGTCAAGTTCTCAGACAAGGATCGACACCAGCTTTTCCTTGAGCCCGAGGGGCACGACACTAACGAGGTTTACTTAAACGGCTTCTCCACCTCGCTTCCGCCGGGAATGCAGCAGGACCTGGTGAACATGATTCCCGGTCTGGAAAACGCGCAGGTGATTCGGCCGGGTTATGCCATTGAATACGATTACGTCGATCCGAGAGAGTTAACGCCCTCGCTGGAAACCAGACGAGTCAAAGGCTTGTTCCATGCCGGCCAAATAAACGGGACCACCGGTTACGAAGAGGCCGGATGCCAGGGATTATTGGCGGGTATCAACGCGGCACTGTTGGTTCAGAATCGGGGCAGCTTCCGGCTGGATCGGAAAGAGGCTTATATCGGAGTTCTCATTGATGACCTGATAACTAGTGGAGTCGATGAGCCGTACCGAATGTTCACCTCGAGGGCAGAGTTTCGTTTGGCTCTTCGCCATGACAATGCGGACCAACGTCTAAGCGAACGAGGTAAAGAGCTGGGGCTACTGGGAGAAGGTGATTGGGAGAGGTTTAACTCGCGACGTGAACAAATTGCGGCAATTCGAGATCTACTGAATTCCACGAGGTTGAAGCGGACAGATCCGGCGTACGGGGAGGTCAGCCGAACTCTGGGTGTTGATCTCGGGGACTCGATCACACTTGCTGCGTTGGCGCGCCGCCCAAAAGTGGGACCAGAGTTAATAGGATCGTTGCTACCGCAAGACCTTCGTGAGTCCTGCTATGGCACGGCTTTGGACTCGGCCCTGGCTGACTCCCTCTACGCGGGATATCTAAAGGCCCAATCGCTCACGCTCAACCGGATTTACCAGCACGACGGCCTCAGAATTCCCGAGGGCTTCGCTTACACGGGCCTCAGCGGCCTATCGCGTGAGATGGCGGAAAGGCTGGAACGAACGAGGCCGCGAAACTTTGGCCAAGCGCGCCGAACCCCCGGATTGACAGCAAACGCTCTTTCTACACTTTTGGTCCAGTTGACCGCGGAAAACGCGGCGTAGGCGGGATGTTCCACGTGGAACATCCCATGACCCCTCCTAGACAGCCCTCCCTCTTTCCACCATCCCGCCGGCAGGCATTTATCCATAAATGTAGCGATAAAGGCAGTACTGTGTTAGCTTACGCACGCTCTTAACTCCCAAAGGATTAAGTCTCGAAATATGGGGAAGACCATAGCCATTGCCAACCAAAAGGGCGGCGTGGGTAAGACGACTACAGCGATCAATCTAGCCTCCGCCCTGGCCGCCACCGGGCTGCAGGTCCTGTTGGTTGATGCGGATCCACAGGCAAACGCCACGTCAGGGGTGGGCATACCCAGGGGGAGTTTTCGCCGGAATATCTATCATTCTCTAATTCTCGATGAGCCTGCGGCCGGGATAATCCTAAAGACGGAGTTCGGCCTTCTAAGCATACTGCCGGCCGACCGCAGCCTGGCAGGCGCTGAGGTCGAATTGGTGGAGTTGGAAAACAGAGAATACATACTCCGAGAAACCCTGCGATCTGTTGCTGGTGATTACGACTACCTAATCATTGACTGCCCGCCGTCTCTTAGCCTCCTCACGATCAACGCACTCACGGCGGCCGACTCGTTATTAATTCCCATTCAATGCGAGTACTACGCACTGGAGGGAGTCACTGAGCTTTTTGACACGCTCGCCCGCATCCGGCGCACTTTGAACCCGGCGCTGACCGTCGAAGGGCTTCTGCTGACCATGTACGATGAGCGCATAAACCTTTCCGCTGCGGTGGCGAAAGACCTGCGCGATTTTTATGGGAAGCAGGTTTTCGAAACCGTGATACCCCGAAATGTCAGATTAGCCGAAGCGCCCAGCTACGGTAAGCCGATCGTCTTTTATGATGAGCGTTCGCGCGGAGCAGAGGCATACATGAACTTAGCCAGGGAGGTATTGAGTCATGACACGAAAACCTTTGGGCCGCGGGCTGAACGCGCTGCTTTCGGCGGGTCCGGAGCCGAAATCAACTGAAGAACTTCGCGAAGTCGATATTGACCTAATTCAGCCAGGGAAAGAGCAGCCGCGGACGCGCTTTAGTGAACAGCGCCTGGAAGAACTGGCTCAATCAATTCGGAATAACGGCGTCATACAGCCGATCCTTGTTCGCGCGCACGGTGATGGGTTCGAGTTGGTAGCCGGCGAACGGAGATGGCTGGCGGCCAGAAGGGCTGGACTCAAGCGCATCCCGGCGATTGTTCGCGAAATACCAGACGATCGCGTTTTGGAGTTGGCGCTGGTAGAGAACATTCAACGCCAGGAGTTGAACCCGATCGAAGAAGCAAACGCTTACATGCGTCTGATTAGCACTCTGGGCGTGCGACAGGAAGAGTTGGCCCAGAGGGTCGGCAAGGACAGGTCATCCGTCGCGAATTATCTGCGCTTGCTAAAACTTCCGGCTGACCTTCAGATCCTTGTTGAGGAAGAGAAGTTATCGATGGGACACGCGCGATGCCTCCTGGGATTGGACGGAGCTGACCTGCAGCGGCGCTTCGCTCGGCGAATTATCGAAAAGAGGATGTCCGTCCGCGAAGTAGAACGGGCAATCCAACAGACGCGGAAAGACAAAACGCCCGCTCTCCGAAGGCCCACTCAGGCACCCAAGTCCGACCCGAACTTGAGAGCTGCCGAGGACCGTCTACGGCGAAGGTATGGAACCCAAGTAAAGATCGCGCCTGCTGCGAGCGGAGCGGGGGGAATAGTGGAAATCGAGTTCTATGACGAAAGGGATCTCGACAGGATCTACACAATCCTGATGGGAAAAACCGAGATGTCCGAAGGAGTCGGCCGGTAATTCCACCACCGTTGCTAACTGTACAACGGGGAGCCTCGCCGAGTTGTACACTGTACTACGCGAAGAACCTGGGGTGAGAGTTGAGCGTCACCTCAAAAGAGCGGGGGCAGCTTGATGAGGCAGTCCGTGTCGAGCGTTGACGTCGTTTTGGGTGCGTGTTAGACTCGCAAACTTTTCAAGAGAGTCGATTTGTTCCTGGGCCGATGTCGTGATCGTGTGCTCGGGCACGGAAATACTGATATGTGGGAGAGTCGATGATCGCGCTCGCTTTAGCGGAGAATTCAATTCAGCTCGTGCCCGACGGCACCCTGTTGATACACGTGGCAGCTATCGTGGTCATGGTGTACGTGCTGAATTCTACCGTTTTCAAACCTATCAATACGTTGTTAGCTGAGCGGGAAAAACGCGGCACGGGTCGGTTTGCCGAGTCCAACCAGATCCTGAAGCAGGTGGATCAGAAGATGGCCTCGTACGAACAGGGTTTACGCGCTGCGCGAGCTGAGGCCTATCAGCTAATGGAAGCAGAGCACGCGGCCGTTCGTGCAGAACGCGAGAAGACCCTGGCCCGAATGAGAGCGGACTTGTCGGCTTCGACCGGAAAACAGAAGCAGGAGCTGGAGCGCCAGGCGAACGAAGCGAGGACGATGCTTCAGGCGAACGCCACCCAGTTTGCGCAGAAAATCAGTACGCGAATTCTCGGCCGTCAAATCTAGCGAGGCGCGAAGGCAAAGCCGCACGCCCAGTTTTCTTGAAGCGGCGTCAATGCGATGGGTCTAATTCTGTTCATCTCTGGTGAGTCGGCACCCTGGTGGAATTATCCGGGACTTGAACTCTGGAAGTTCATAAACCTGGCCCTGTTCCTGGCGGTGCTGACGTATTTCTTACGGCGTCCACTGAGCGATGCGTTTCGTGGTCGGCGCGAGGCTATCCGTCGTGAATTAGCGCGGGCCCAGGAAGAGCGCGATGCAGCAGTACAGAAACTAGAGGAAGTCCAGGCCAAGCTGGAACGGCTTGATGTCGAGGTGCTGGCCATTCGCGAGCGTGCAGCAAAGGAGGCAGTCGAAGAGCGGGAGCGAGTGGCTCGTGCTACTGAGGCTGATATCAAAAAGCTGACTGAGCAGGCCCAGCGGGAAATTGAAAGTGCGGGCAAGGCAGCGAGGCAGGAGCTGCGACGCTATGCTGCGGAACAGACGATCGGCCTGGCTCAGGAAATGATTCGAAAAGAAATGCGGCCCGAGGACGACGCCCGGCTAATCAAGGTGAGCGTGGAAGAGTTAGGAGGGGTGGCGCAGTGAGCCAGCGAACCATAGCCCGGCGTTATGCGGCAGCGTTGGCCGACGTGGCAATCGCTCGCAACGAAGCGCGTGAGGTCCAGGAAGAGCTGAACGTCTGGCAGGCAATGGTCGCGAGCAGTTATGAGTTGCGACAGGTGGTCGAGAGTCCGACGATTCCGCTGGAGCAGAAGCGCAGAGTACTGGGTAAAATAATTGATCGTGTAAAACCTCGTCCTACTACCACGAATTTTCTGCAGGTGCTTTTGCAGAACCACCGATTGGACCACCTGGCTGAAATCAACGAGCGGTTTGCGCAAATAATAGATGAGCGGGCGGGCGTGGTCGCGGCTACGGTAACGACTGCCAGGCCAATGGATCAAGTGGGCCAGGACTCTCTGCGAGCCAGCCTGGCGGGATTGACCGGCAGGAAAGTGCGCCTGTCTTTTGAGACGGACGGCGAATTGATCGGCGGTTTAGTGGCCCGGATAGGCTCAACTGTCTATGACGGCTCGGTCCGGAACCAGTTGCAACAAGCGAAAGAAAGGCTGATCGGAAACTAGATCTTTCCAGCAGAACTCTTTATGGACTCAATTAAGGCTAGCGAGATAAGCGACATTATTCGCCAACAGATCGAGAACTTCGAAACCGGCGTCACCGTCACAGAGGTGGGCACCGTCATAAAAGTCGGTGATGGCATTGCCGAGATTCACGGCCTCGAGAAAGTGATGGCTGGCGAGCTTCTGGAGTTTCCACATGAAGTGCGTGGTCTGGCTTTGAATCTCGAAGAAGACAAGGTCGGAGCAGTCCTGTTCGGCGAGTTCCAGGCGATTAAAGAAGGCGACGTCGTCAAGCGAACGGGACGCATCATGGAAGTCCCCGTGGGCGATGCGCTGATCGGCAGGGTAGTCGATGCTTTGGGTAACCCGATCGATAACCGCGGTCCGATCATGACTGACACTCACTCGGCGATTGAACGTATTGCACCGGGCGTGGTGGATCGCCAGCCGGTGAAAGAGCCGCTGCAAACAGGATTAAAGGCGATCGATTCAATGGTGCCGATTGGCAGGGGACAGCGCGAATTGATTATTGGCGATCGCCAGACAGGAAAGACCGCTGTAGCAGTTGACACCATCATCAATCAGAAGGGCAAAGACGTCATCTGCATTTATGTCGCCATTGGACAGAAGGCCTCCACAGTGGCGCAGGTGGTGAAGACGCTCGAAGATTCGGGAGCTATGGAGTACACGATCGTGGTCAAGGCAACCGCATCGGATCCCGCAGCGATGCAGTTCCTGGCCCCGTATTCCGGCGCTGCGATGGGCGAGTACTACCGGGATAATGGCAGGCACGCGTTGACGATTTATGACGATTTGTCCAAACAGGCAGCCGCGTATCGTGAGATTTCACTCTTGCTCCGCCGGCCTCCCGGTCGCGAAGCTTATCCTGGCGACGTCTTCTATTTGCACTCTCGTCTGTTAGAGCGCGCAGCCAAGATGTCGGATCTCAAAGGCGGCGGATCGCTTACCAGTCTGCCGGTCATCGAAACTCAGGCCGGCGATATTTCAGCTTACATTCCCACTAACGTCATTTCGATTACCGATGGCCAGATCTTCCTGGAGGCCGACCTCTTCAACAGCGGCATCCGTCCTGCAATCAACGTAGGAAACAGCGTTTCACGCGTGGGCGGGGCGGCTCAAATCAAAGCTATGAAGCAGGTAGCGGGCAGCTTGCGGTTGGATCTGGCGCAGTTTCGAGAGCTCCAGGCGTTTGCCCAGTTCGGATCCGATCTGGACAAAGCAACCCAGGCACAGTTGGCCCGCGGTCGGCGGCTTATGGAAATCCTGAAGCAGCCTCAGTACCAGCCGATGGAGATTGAGAAACAGGTGCTGATTATCTGGGCCGCGATCAATGGGCAAATGGATGATGTGCCGGTCGAGAATGTCCGTAAGTTTGAAGCCGAACTGATGCGCTTCATAGAGAATTCGCATCCCGGGCTTCTACAGGCAATTAGGGAGAAGAAAGCCATCACCGATGAGATAAAGGCCGATCTCCAAACGGTGCTGACGGATTTCAAAGATCGTTGGGCGACTGAAGCGAGCGCGGTTGCGACTGCGTAACGGCAAAATTAGTTTCATTCATGGCAAACCTCCTCGACATAAGACGGCGCATCAAGTCGGTTAAGAACACCCAGCAGATCACCAAGGCCATGAAAATGGTTTCGGCGGCCCGGCTGCGTCGTTCCCAGGAGCGAGTGGTAAGCGCCCGTCCGTTTGCCAACAAGATGTCGCAGGCTCTCAACGACCTTGCCGCGCGCGTCCCCGATGAGTTCCACCATCCACTGCTGGATGCGCGTGGCGATGAGCGTTATCTGCTGGTCTTGATCACCGCTGACAGAGGTCTGTGCGGCGCCTTCAATACCAATCTTCTCAAAGCCGCCGAACTTTTCATTCGTCAGAACGCCGGCAAGAAAATAGAAATACTGGCGGTGGGCCGCAAGGGGCGCGATTTCTTTCGCCGGCGCAACGCCACGATTTCGGGCGAGTATTTGGGGCTTACGGGCAAGGGCTTTGTGGAGTACGCCGAAGCGGTCGAAGTAGCGCGCGATCTGATTAAACAATTCAACGACGACCAGGAAATCGACAAAGTATTCTTCATTTACAACGAGTTCAAAACGGTACTGACTCAAAGGGTGGTAGTGGAGCAGTTACTGCCGGTTTCACGCGTAGCCGCGAGTTCCCCGGAAACTCCGGAAGAACCACAGAATCTGACCGACTACATATACGAGCAGCCACCACTTGAAATCTTCAGCCGCCTGTTACCTCGCCTGGTTGAGTCCCAAATTTTCCGTGCTTTGTTGGAATCCGTTGCTTCGGAACACGGCGCTCGAATGGCCGCGATGGACTCCGCTTCCAAGAACGCCGGCGATTTGATCAGCTCTCTGACACTGAACATGAATCGCATCCGGCAGGCGGCGATCACAAACGAGATTATCGAAGTGGTTTCCGGCGCCGCCGCGCTTTAAGAAAGCTCAGAGAGTTAGGCTGTGACGAAGGGAAGCAAGTTCGCTTCCCTTTTGTGTTTGTCGAGCGCTATGGCTGCGCATCAACCCATTCCACAATATTCCAACCAGGGCCTGCCACCGTGGCGCGACCGCCTCTGGCGTTACGCCCCGCTGCTCGCCTGGATGGCGGTCATTTTCCTGGCCTCAACCGGCGCGCTTTCAGCCACCAATAGCGGATCCGTTATTGAGCCTCTGCTGCACTGGTTTTTTCCGAACATCACGGACACCGGAGTGGCGGTCATTCATTCAGTCGTTCGCAAAGGCGGACATTTAACTGAATACGCGATTCTGGCGCTGCTGGCTGCCAGGGCTTTTTCCGGCTCGGCCCATGAAGGATTGCGGCGAAGATGGTTTGCAGCGGCGCTCGGACTGGTAGTGTTGTATTCGTTCAGCGATGAGTTTCACCAGAGCTTCGTGGCGTCGCGCACCGCTTCAGTTTTTGACTGTATGATTGACATCGCCGGGGGATTGGCCGCCCTGGTTTTTTACAGCCGGCGCCATGTGCGGGCGCCTGACAAGGTGAAACAGAGATGAAGACCTTCAGCAGCCTGTTCTCACCGGCGCGGCAAGCCAGATAACCTGGCCGGTTGGGCCTTAACGCGTTGAACATCATGTGCCATTTGACCGTATAATGACTCGCGCTCAAGTTGGCCCGCTACGGGCGGGACACTGAACGGACCCTAAAGGAGAATAAGATGGGAATCTTCGACGCTATCAGATCGCAGTTTATTGAAGTTATTGAGTGGCTCGACGACAGCGGCAACACGATGCTCTATCGGTTCCCGGTGCAGGGCCAGGAGATCAAGAACGGCGCGCAGTTAACCGTGCGCGAGTCGCAGGCGGCGGTGTTCGTTTTTCAGGGTCAGATTGCCGATGTCTTTGGTCCGGGACTTCACACGGTCGATGGCGGGAACACGCCCATATTGTCTAAGTTGGGGGCATGGAAGTACGGGTTCAACTCGCCCTTTAAAGCAGAAGTTTATTTCGTCAACACCAAACAGTTCACGGATCTTAAATGGGGCACGCCTAATCCGGTGATGATGCGCGATACCGACTTCGGTATGGTGCGACTGCGCGCCTTTGGTATTTACTCGATGCGGATTCAGGATCCGCGCGAGTTCATCAAAGAAGTGGCCGGCACCAACGGAAGATTCGTCACGGAAGATATTGAGGGCCAACTAAAGCGCACTCTAGTGAGTGGTTTTTCCGACGCACTCGGCGAAGCAAAGATCCCGGCGCTTGATCTCGCTTCGAACTATGACGAATTGAGCCGGCTGTCGCGAACGAAGTTGAACGAAGAGTTCAAGGCGTTCGGCCTGGAGATGACGAAGTTTGTGGTCGAGAACATCTCGCTCCCGCAGGAAGTAGAACAGGCTATGGACAAACGCACTTCGATGGGTGTGATTGGCGATGTGGGACGCTATGCGCAATTTCAGGCAGCCGATGCGATGCGTGATGCAGCTCAGAATACATCCGGAGGGGCGGGCACTGGCGCCGGATTGGGTGCGGGATTCGCCATCGGAAATGCTATGGCCGGTGCGATGACCGATGCCATCAAAGGGCGTAGTGCCGAGTCAACCGCAGCCCCTGCCGCGGGCACGAGCAAATGCATCAAGTGTGGAGCGCAGTTGCTAGCCGGAGCAAAGTTCTGTAGCGACTGTGGATCAAAACAGGAGTCGGCCAAGTGCTCGAAGTGTCAGTCCGACCTCCCGGCTGGAGCCAAGTTCTGCAAAGAGTGTGGCACGAAGGTGGAATAGCTTCTGCGACTCCCTGTTGCAGACTGAACACAGGTCGACTTCCTGAGCGAGCTCAAGACCACCATAAAAGTGAGTCTCGTTCCCTGGAATTTCTCTTAGAGCAGGTTTAGATTCTTCCCCTTCACTCGCGCGGGCGGCGCGCTGCCTATCTCGGTTGGGGCTATGCGCGCCGCGATGCTATGCTGACCGCTCTCCTCGAATAATCTGATCAGCGAGCGGGTAACAGTTTTCTATGCTCAGCAGTTTCAAGCGACCGCGCCGCGTTGTCATCACCGGCATGGGATGCGTCACGCCGATCGGGATCGGGCGCGATGCGTTCTGGGGCGCATTGCTGCGCGGGGAAAGCGGCGTGCGTCGAATCGAAGGCTTTGATGTTTCCGATTCGCCGGTAAAGATCGCAGCCCAGGTTCAGGACTTCGACTGGCAGGGCCAGCTCAATCCCAAAGATCGCAAACATGTTCCACGCACTGTGCCCCTGGCATTGGCTGCCGCACGCGAAGCGTTTCAGGATGCCGGAATTGCTCCGAACGATCTTTCGCGGGAAGAAAGGCAACAGATTGGTGTCCTGCTGGGCACCGGCGGCGGCGGATTGCCTTTCGTCGAACAGCATTACGCAATTTGGTATCAAGGGGGCTCGCATGCGAAGGCAAGCGTTTACATCATTCCAGCAGCTACGCACGGCACATTGTCCAGCGAGCTTTCCATGGCCTTTGGCCTGCGCGGGCTTTCGCATGTCATCTCCACCGGATGCACCAGCTCGACCGACGCGATCGCGTACTCCGCGCAACACATCGCGCTGGGACGTCAGGAAGTGATGCTCGCCGGCGGTGTGGATGCGCCTTTGGCGCCGGGGATACTGGCAGGGTTCAATCTGCTGACTGTGCTGACGACCGAGTGGAATGACGAGCCGGCGCGCGCATCACGGCCCTTTTCCCGCAACCGTTCCGGGATCGTTCTGGGTGAGGGGGCCTGGATTTATGTGCTCGAAGAACTTGAGCACGCGCAGAACCGCGGCGCGAAAATCTACGGCGAGATTTTGGGATATGGCGCTACCTGCGATGCCTATCATCGGGTGCGTTTGGCAGAAGGCGGAGATGAGCCGGCCCGGGCCATGACGCTGGCAATGCAGGACGCCGGAGTTGAGCCGAAAGACATTGATTACATAAACCTGCACGGCACTTCGACCCTGCTCAACGATCGCATCGAGACGAGCGCGTTGAAACTGGCAATGAATTGCAATGCCGCGCGCATCCCGATGTCCGCCACCAAATCACAGATTGGCCATCCACAGGGAGCGAGCGGCGCGGCCGGTTTAGGCGCAACGCTCTGTGCCATGCAAACCAATACTATTCCGCCGACTATCAACCTGGATGAACCCGATCCGGAATGCGATCTGGATTACGTAGCGAACACGGCGCGACCGGCGAGTGTGCGCACGGCGCTGTGTAATTGCATCGGATTCGGATCGAAAAACAGCGCCCTGGTGGTGCAGGCCGTGAACGAAAAATAGGCCGCAGATTTACGCGGATGGAACGCGGATAAGAACAAATCCTGAGCCGGCAGGTTATATGCTTTGCTCCCGACTCTCTCATGTCCCTTCTAATCCGCGCCTATCCGCGTTAATCCGCGGCTAAATTTTCTGACCGACAGGGTCCAAATCGTCTAACCATGTTCCCAAGTTTTCGGCAACGCAGTTACGAACTGGAGCATCTGGACAAGGGCGACTATACCGCTGAGGAATACGAAGGCTGCCTGGTTGAACTCCGACGAGTGAACGGGTGGCTGGGTGATGCTCAGGCCCTGCGAAACTCGCTCTTGAAAGAGATCGAGCGAATTGATCTAAAGGAGTTGTCACTGCTGGATGTCGGGGCGGGTTCCGGCGAGTTACTTCGCGTGGCCGCAAAATGGGCCCAGGAAGAACATCGTCAAGCGAGCCTGGTTGGATTGGAGTTGAACGAACGATCGGCGCAGGCAATTCTGGACGAATCTCGCGAGTTCCCGGAAATCTCCGCGGTTCGCGCCGACGCCTTTGACTTGCCTTTTGCAAACGGCCAGTTTGACTACACGCTTTGTTCTTTGTTCACCCACCATTTCAAAGATGAGGACGTGATAAAGCTTTTGCGCGAAATGAATCGCGTCGCGCGCCGAGGCATTTTCGTTATCGATCTGTACCGGCATCCGATCGCTTATTACTTTTACACTACGGTGGGCCGTCTATTTTTGCACAACCGGCTAATACGAGAAGACGGAGCACTTTCGATTTTGCGTAGCTTCAAACCGGATGAATTGCGGGAGCTGGGCCAGCGTGCCGGATTGGCGGGGGTATGTGTCAGGGAGCATGCTAACTATCGCCTGGTCTTGTCCGCTCAACCTTGACCGGTTTGTAGGGGCGGCACTCCGTGGCCGCCCCTCGTGGGATTCAATGAGGTGGCGCAGACAACGAGGAGCGGCCACGGAGTCCCGCCCCTCGTGAGATTCAATGAGGTGGCAGAGACAAGGAGGGGCGGCCACGGAGTTCCGCCCCTCGTGGGATTCAATGAGGTGGTGGAGACAAGG
>JBDTOI010000065.1:0-21229 GCA_039933315.1 Pyrinomonadaceae bacterium | reverse complement strand
CACAACCCCTTTGGGGTTGGAAACGTTTGCGTTCATCGTTTCCCAGGGTAGCCGAAGCGGCAACCCTGGGCTGGAGGGCAGAACCCCGTTGGGGTTCCCGGCTGTTGCATTGTTTCGCGGATCGCCCTTTTATTAAACAACCGTGCCCAAGACGAGCTGAAACGTTCAGCCGTCCATCACAGCGGCTTGCTCTGAAACAGTGTTTTGGTTAAGGTTGTCAGCTAAAGATCGTCCACTTTTCGACCAATCTTTAGCGCAGGCTGTTTACTTGCGCGCAAAAACTGAAGTTTGCGGGGTTCACCTGATTCATGACGGCTAAACGTGCGCTTATCACCGGTATTACCGGTCAGGATGGGTCTTATCTGGCAGAACTCCTGCTGGAAAAGGACTACGAGGTTTTCGGCATCGTACGCCGTTCTTCGTCCTTCAATACGGAACGCATCGACCATCTCTACCAGGATCCGCATGAGCCGAATACTCGTTTACGCATGTTCTATGGCGATCTAAACGACTCCAGCTCTTTGAACAACATCCTGCGAAAAACCGCACCCGACGAAATTTACAATCTGGGCGCCCAATCACACGTGCGTGTTAGTTTTGACATTCCTGAATACACCGGCGAGGTGACCGGCCTGGGCACGGTGCGCTTGCTCGAGGCGATCCGCGAGACCGGAATTAATCCGAAGTTCTACCAGGCATCGTCTTCTGAGCTTTACGGCAAGGTTCGGGAAATTCCGCAGACCGAGCTGACGCCCTTCTATCCGCGCTCGCCTTACGCCTGCGCGAAAGCCTATTCCTATTACATAACGGTGAACTATCGCGAGTCGTATGGCTTGTTTGCCTGCAACGGGATTCTTTTCAACCATGAAAGTGAGCGAAGAGGCGAGACTTTTATTACCCGCAAAGTGACGCGGGCGGCCACGAGGATCAAGCTCGGACTGCAGGACAAGCTTTACGTGGGCAATGTGGATGCAAAGCGCGATTGGGGTTACGCCAAGGACTACGTGGAAGCCATGTGGCTCATGCTGCAAGCTGACGAGCCGGATGATTATGTGATTGCCACGGGCGAGGCCCACTCGGTGCGGGAGCTTCTGGATGAAGCCTTCGGCTATCTGGATCTGGACTGGAACAAGTATGTGGAGGTTGATCCGCTGTACTACCGGCCGGCCGAAGTTGACATGCTGCTGGGCGACTATTCCAAAGCCAAACGCATTTTGAAATGGGAGCCGAAGGTTAAATTTAAGGACCTCGTTAGATTGATGGTGGACCACGATCTGGCGCTCGCCAAACACGAAGTAGAAAGCCACAAGATCAAAGGCGAGTTGGAGCTCAACAAGGCTCGTTGGGAAAATGCCTAGTCGATCCACATCGAAGGCTTTGTAGGGGCGGCACTCCGTGGCCGCCCCTTCTTCGCGATTGCCTTTTACCAAAGCGCTCGCCACCGGCCGCGAGGGGCGGCCACGGAGTGCCGCCCCTACAACTCATCTCGTTTAAACCGTGAAGCCAATCATCAAAGTCAGCAACCTGAGTAAGCAATATCGTCTGGGCACGAACGACGCTGCCTACGGCACTTTGCGTGAATCTTTGATGAATGGGCTGAAGGCTCCCTTTCAACGGCGCACTAACGATCGGCGGAACGAAACCATCTGGGCCCTCGAGGATGTTTCCTTTGATGTAGCTCCCGGTGAAGTAGTCGGCATCATCGGGCGCAACGGCGCCGGCAAATCGACGCTGCTGAAGATCCTGTCGCGCGTCACCGAACCAACCTCCGGTCGCATCGAGCTGTACGGCCGCGTCGGCAGTCTGCTGGAGGTGGGGACTGGGTTTCATCCTGAGCTGAGCGGGCGGGAAAACATTTACCTCAACGCGTCCATCCTGGGAATGACTCATCAGGAAGTTGAATCCAGATTTGATGAGATTGTAAGTTTCGCCGAGGTCGAGAAATTCATCGATACGCCAGTAAAGCGATATTCCACGGGCATGTATCTGCGCCTCGCCTTTGCAGTCGCGGCCCACTTAGAGCCGGAAATATTAATCATCGATGAGGTGCTGGCAGTCGGTGATGCTCCCTTCCAGAGAAAGTGCCTTGGCAAGATGGGCGCCGTGGCAAAGGAGGGACGCACGGTCCTCTTTGTTAGTCATAACATGATGGCGGTGCAGAGTCTGTGCCAGCGTGGAATCTGGCTGGAAGGCGGCCACGTAGTTCAGGACGGCGAAGCCGGAGAGGTGGTATCGACCTACTTGCAGCAGTCATTCCAGTCGCGCGCCGAACAAGTCTGGGATGATCCCGCTGAGGCACCGGGCAACGACAAGGTGCGTCTCCGCAGTGCGCGTGTGCGGCTGGCGGAGGGATCGCCGCTGGATGAGATTACGGTTCATTCCGATCTGCTTTTAGAGTTTGAATACTGGAACCTGGTGCCGGACAGTGCGCTGAACCTAAGCGTTATGCTTTATAACGAGCAGGGCATCGCCGTGCTCAACACCGGGCCCTTCAACGAGCGGGTCTGGCACGGACGGAATTTCCCCGCCGGCCTCTTCCGCAGCGTTTGCCGGGTTCCCGGAGACCTGCTGAATGACGGCACGTACTGGCTGACTCTTTATGTGGTCAAGGATCAGAGCTCGGCTATTTTTTCTTACGACACTCTGCTGATGTTCGAAGTTTGCGATACCCCCGAAACGCGATCGGGCTGGTACGGTAAATGGCCTGGTGTGGTCCGGCCGGATTTTGATTGGTCCACGGAACTGGTAGAAGAGACGGTAGCGACTTCCAAAGTTTCTTAAAGCGAAGGCATTTCCCCGGATCAACCTGAACAGATTGAGAAACCCTCTAACAAGCCTGCGGTACCGATCAAAAGCGGCCGTGCGAAAGCTCAGCCGGCCACTGGTTGATTCGCTCCCTGATGAACTGCGCACCGCCCTGTCCGGCGTTTCCTTTGAGATTAAGACCCTGCGAATCACTAAGCGATCCCGCAGCGCGTTTGACCGGCTCAATGATCAAGCGAATCTGAAACTTAACCTCGGATGCGGGACTGATGTGAAACCCGGGTGGGTTAACATTGATCTCGCGCTCGAATCACCGCCCGTCTTCGACCCAAACTCCTTGCCGGCAACAATCTTTATCAATCATGATCTGCGACGAGGAATTCCCCTGGCAAAGGAGTCTTGCGAGGTTATCTACTCATCCCACTTCTTCGAGCATGTCGAGTATCGCGAGGCACTTAAACTAATGCGGGAGTGCTACCAACTGCTGAAGCCCGGGGGCATTTTTCGCATCTCGCTGCCTGATTTCAAGAGTGCTTGCGCTGCCTATCTCAGAAATGACCGCGGCTACTTTGACCTGGTAGATGTGGATCTGTTTTTACCCGAAGTAGAGCCGGGAACGCTGGCGCTAATAGATTTCATAAACTTTGCTGCCTACCAGTCCGGGGAGCACAAGCGAGTATTTGACGAAGAGAAGATCATCTTGTTGCTGCAGAAGATCGGTTACAGATCCGCCGAAGTATCCTCGTTTCAAAGCGAGATAGACGCCCCGGGCGAGGTGCGAACGAGGTATTCCTTTTACGTCGAGGCCATAAAGTAGCGCGATCGTAAGTGAATTTTATAGGTCGTATAAGTCCTATCGTTTCTAAACCTCAGGGCAGCAACAAGCAGTTTATTTTGCCGGGCTCTGGCTCTTCAGGAGACCGAGGGCGTAGTTCTTACCAACAGCGGCGAAGCGGCGCGGACGCAGGACTTCCATAGGAGCAGCGCGCATCGCTTGCCGTAGCAACGAGCGGGCCTGCCGGGCATTCCCTGCCAGAGCTGCGGCGTGATACTGATCCAGATAAGTTCGCGCCGCTACTGAGAAAATCTGCGACACGTGTGCCTCACCGGCACGGAACGCCTCGCGACAATCAGCGCAGCCGGGTTGCAGATGCGCTCGCTGTTTCATCAACGTTTCTCTCATCCGAATCGCTAGTTGGTCCTTGTCGGCACAGAACTGCTCGGGCGTGACCCTATACTCAGTCAAGTACTCCTCAATAACCACCATGGGATAGGATCGTGTGATGCGGAACCAGTCGGCCCAGTCGCCGCATCCGGTGGCGTCCGGCGGACCTTCGTCAATCAGCGCCTGCCGTAAGATCAGAGCCGATGAAGGACAATAGGGATTGGATCTTAGAAGGTGGTGCAACGCCTGATGAGGAGCCAGGCACATCAGCGGAGGCGAAACGTCTACCGTCTCCGACGTGGAGACGTCTTCGAACTCGGGGCCGAAACCTCTGTATCTGGTGAACACGACGCCGGCATCGGGAAATTCCCTGAGGGCGGCAACTTGTTTTTCAAGTTTTTCGGGCAGCCAGCGATCGTCATGATCCAGTAGCGCGATCCAATCACCCCGCGACTCCTGAATCGATTTCCAGCGCGCGCCAATGCCCGCCGTGCCATCATTCTGCTGGTAAATGTAACGGACCCGTTCGCCAAAGCTTTCGCACACCTCGCGTGTGTTGTCGGACGAGCCGTCATCCACGACGACAATCTCAAAGGGCTGGAGACTCTGGGCCAGCACGCTGGTGAGTGCCTCGCGGAGATACTCGGCCGCGTTATAAGCGGCGATGGCAACGCTGATTCTCATTGGGAATTCAGTATCTTCAAACTAATCACAGACAGCTTAAAGCATGCATTGGGCGATACAAAGTTCGCATTGCCCAGACCGCTTCGCGGGCTATAGCCACTCGGGTTTTGGTATATCCAGCGAAATAGCCTGATCGAAATCCAGATTGGGCGAAAATTCTGCGTCGCCGAATGCCGCTCCTTTGACCCGTACCCGTTTGCCTTCAACCACGATGCGATCGTCCTCGAGCCACTTTACGACCTGCAAAAGCGAGCGGCATTGCTGCTCGAATATGCGGTGCCGGGTAACAAGTGGGTTTGTTTCATCGACCGCCGCGATCGTCTGCTGGATGATCTTGCCCTCGTCCATATTCTCGTCAATGAAATGGATCGTGCTGCCAACGAACTTCACGCCGCCCGCGATCGCGTCGTCAAAGCCATGCAGTCCCTTAAACGACGGCAGCAGCGAGGGGTGTAAATTAACGATCCGGTCGCGATACACGCTCAGTAGCTCGCCGACAAACAATTTACTAAAGAAAGAAATAGCGTAATCGGCCCGGTGCTCTCTCAAGTAAGCAAGCACCAGTTGTGAAATTCTCTCCCGGTCCTTTTCCGGGATCACCTGAGTTCTAACCCTGTGAATCCTGGCCTTCGCGACGGCCCCACACTCACGATCGGAAATGACGGAATGAACCCGGCTTTTAAAGAAAGAATTGTGCAGCAGCTGGTTCATCACCGCGCCACCCGTCGAAGCTACAATCACCAAACTAATCTGTTTACTCATAAACCCATGTAACGCGAACTGTTAGTTTGCGAACCTCGCCCGCAGGTCGGCTAAAAGAACCAGCACACTACCCTGAGAACGCCCAACTTGCCAAATCAGCCGTTTTTGTTAGAGTAAATGAATGTTGTCAGATGGCAAAACAGACTGCGGTTCATTGAAGTATGAGGCGTCTCAAGTTGAGGTTTCTCGCAAAGACGCTAAGAAAGGAAAGACCTAAGGCGCAAAGGAGAATACGACTCAACCCTTTGCGCCTTCTGATTTTCCTTTCTTGGCGCCTTTGCGCGAAACCACAAGTAACCTGGGCAGGCCCGGTTAGCACGAATCTCTCCATGCGGCCCGCAAAATATGAAACTCGGAATGAATCAGCCCTACTTTTTTCCGTATCTGGGCTTTTACCAGTTGGTCCACGCCGTCGATCGGTTCATCATCTACGACAATCTGAATTACATTCAGTACGGCTGGATTAATCGCAACCGATTTCTGGTCGTCGGCGGCGTGCCAACCTATTTCAATGCGGTCACGGTGGAGAGCAGTTCGTATAAGAAGATTCGCGATATCAAGCTTTCACCGCGGACGAACTGGCGCAGAAAACTACTGCACACGTTCTTTCTCAACTATAAGAAGTGCCCTTTTTTTGACGAGACTTATGCGTTGCTCGAACCTATCATCCAGCACGAAACGGAATCATTGTGTGAGCTGGCCACCAGATCGCTTGTCGATGTCAGCAAGCATTTGAGTATCAACACCGAAATTATTGCGAATCCGACTTATGAACAACTGGAAAGCGACCTGCACCGGAATGATCTGACTGAAGTTTTCCCGTCGATTACGCTGAAACACCAGGAGCGAAAGGTTTATCGCGTAGTGGCGGTCTGCCAGATGTTGCAGGCCGATGAGTTTGTAAACGCGATCGGGGGCCAGTCCCTCTATGACAAAGATGACTTTAAGGCCAACGGCATTAGCCTGAGCTTTCTGCAATCGGCCGACGAACCCTATCAGCAGACGTCCACCGGCTATTTTCCTAACCTTTCAATAATTGACGTCTTGATGAATTGCGGCAGAGAAGGCACTATTAAACGACTGAATAATTACGAACTGGTTTGAGCGAGTTCAAGCGAGTGTACTTGCAGGCAAGCCCCTGGGAACACCTGGTAATGGATAGTGAGATGAAAACGGAAATCAATGATCTGGCCATCTTCGGCGGCACGCCCGCGTTTGCGGAGAAGCTCCACGTTGGTCGGCCAAACTTCGGGGACCGGCAGCACCTTCTGGAGCGAATTGACGAAATTATCGATGGCCGCTGGTTTACCAATGCAGGACCTTTCGTGAAGGAGTTGGAGCAGAAACTGGCTCAGTTTCTGGGCGTTAAGCACTGCATTGCCATGTGCAACGCCACGATAGCCCTGGAAATCGCCATCAAGGCCCTGGGGCTCAAAGGCGAAGTCATTGTTCCTTCCTTCACCTTCATTGCTACCGCGCACGCTTTGCAGTGGCAGGAGATTACTCCCGTCTTTTGTGACGTTGATCCGGAAACACACAATCTAGATCCGCGCCGGGTTGAGGAACTGATAACGCCGCACACCAGCGGGATCATCGGCGTGCACCTATGGGGTCGCCCGTGCGACGTTGCAGGGCTGGCCGAGGTTGCGCACCGGCACCGGCTGGCCCTCTTGTTTGATGCCGCCCACGCGTTTGCCTGCTCGTATGCCGGGCGAATGATTGGCTCGTTCGGCGATGCCGAGGTTTTCAGCTTTCACGCGACCAAGTTTTTCAACACCTTCGAAGGCGGGGCCGTTACGACCAACGACGATGAGCTGGCGGCCCGGATGCGCCTGATGAAGAACTTTGGCTTTGCCGGCTATGACAATGTCATTTACATCGGCACCAACGGCAAGATGAGCGAAGTGTGCGCCGCCATGGGACTGACGTCGCTGGAGAGCCTGAGTGAGTTCATTGCCGTAAATCAGCGCAACTATAATCTCTACCGGCAGGAGCTGAAGGATACTCGCGGCGTTAAAGTCATCGACTACGATCCCGCGGAACAGAATAACTACCAGTACATTGTGCTGGAGATCGATGAGGCCGCGACCGGGGTGGGACGCGACGACCTGCTGAATATTCTCTGGGCGGAGAACGTGATCGCGCGGCGATACTTCTATCCCGGTTGTCACCGGGCAGAACCTTACCGCACGCTTTATCCGGATGCAGGCGCAAATCTTCGGGTCACCGAGGAACTGGGAACGCGCGTGCTGCTGCTGCCGAATGGCAACGCGGTCGGTGAGGCCGAGATTCGCGGCATCTGTAACGTGCTGAGACTCGCCATCGGAAGCGCGCCCGAAGTTAAAGCAGCTCTGGGAGGCGGGTCGCACATCGCTGCGGAAGCCTCGGTATAGCCGGCTTGTTACTAGTGATTTCGAAAGACTGCCGGCCGGTTCGAAGTCGACCACCCGGGAACGTCTGAGATCAGCATGGTTCGTGTTGCTTCGTGAGATTTCGTGTCATTTCGTGGATCGTGTGCTTAGGATTCGGAGTCACACCATCCACGAAACACACTAAACTACACGAAAAGAACACGAAAATAGGAGTTTGGTTCAAAGCCGATCGTAAATAAGTTATGGTTCGCAAGTTAACAGAGATTCCGGGGATACGCGGCGCCAGCTATCGGCTCGTCCAGGGACAGAAGCGAATTGCGTTCGCCCTGAGAGGCGTCAGCAACTATTCACGTTTGCGGCTGGAACGAAATGGCTCGCGTCCCCAGATTGCCGCCGTGGTGGTGGGGCGAAATGACGATTACATGTCTGACTTTCGCGAGCGCCTGTATGCGACTATCGAATGGAACATACGCTACCTGGTTAATGAGGTAGTCTTCGTCGAGTGGAACCCTCCCACCGGTCGCGAATTGCTGGCTTACGACCTGACCAGGAGGTTCGAATGCCTGCGCGCTTATGTGGTTCCGCCCGAAGTCCATCAGCGCATTTGCCGCAACCAGAACATCAAGTTACTCGAATATCACGCCAAGAATGTCGGCATACGGCGCGCCGAGTCGCCCTGGATAATGACGACCAACGCCGACGCTGCGGTAGGCCTGGACACCGTCAACATGCTGCTCGATAACGATCTCGATCCCAGCGTTGTTTGGACCGCGGAGCGTATTGATATTCCCTGGCGCGAAGACGCGCAAAAGCACATCGGGTTGGTCGGCAGTCTGCGCTACCGGCGGATCAATCCCTATAACGAACTTGGCACCGGCGAGTTTTGTGTGGCCGGCCGCGAGCTGTGGCACCAGATACGCGGCTACGATGAACTGATGGTCAAACATCGGTGGGGCTGTGATATTCGGGGCACCGCTATGATGCAGCTGCAGGGAGCCACTATCAAAAAAACCGGGACTGTGCTGCATCTGACGCATCCCACTTCGTGCACCGAGGGGATTCAGCCACACCATGGAGAGGCAGCCTCTATTGAGGGTTTGCCGTATCACAATCCTGATGACTGGGGCCTGGGAAATCGCCGGGAGGTCCAGTTGGCGGAACGAGTGTGGCAACTAGAGTAATCAAAGCGCGACCGTAATCAATTTAAAGACAGGACAGGTTGGATTGAAATGAGGGAGTTAGTACTCGGCGGCGAAGGCCTGATTGGCTCTACGCTGGCTCAAAAACTTCGAAGGAAAGGCCATGAGGTCGTTTCATTGGATCTGAAGTCGGGATTCGATCTGCGAAAACCTTTCGACCTCGCGCCCTTCCAGAATTGTGATCGAGTGTGGTTCCTGGCCTGGGACACGGGCGGGGCGAAGTATCTGGAGGCTGAGAATCAACAGCACCAACAGTACACGAACAATTGCGAGATTTCGCTGCGCGTGTTCGACACTCTGGCGCAAACGAAAAAGCCGTTCTTGTTCGCCACCTCACAGCTCGCCGGCCTGCCGAACGCTTACGGGACGACCAAGCTGATGGCCTGGCGTTGGAGTGAAAGTCTTGGCGGCAAGGTAGCGCGACTCTGGAACGTTTACGGGTGGGAACATCCCACTATCAAGAGCCACGTAATCACCGATCTGGTCCTTTCCGGATGCCAGGGCCAGGTTCGTTGCCTCACTGACGGTTTGGAACGGCGCCGTTTCCTGTATAAGACGGACTGTGTTGATGCTCTGGTCGATCTTTTCGAGGGGCCGCATCAAACGGCAGAAATTGCGGCCGGCGAATGGGTCACTATTCGACATGTCGCCGAGCTGGTAGCGCGCCAGTTGGATGTGGACCCTCAATTTGGTGACCTGAAGGGTTCGGAGTGTTTAGTTGATCCCTGCGAGACGCTGCCTGACTGGCGGCCAAAAGTCTCGCTCCCGGAAGGAATCAGTCAGGTCATTGCCGAAGCCCGCGTGTATCTTGGCGAAAGAAGCGCCGCCGTTTAGGCGTTCGTTGCAGAGGATTGACGGTAGGTATGTGCGGAATTGCCGGAATAGTCGGTCGTGAAGAAATCACCGCCCACGAGCGTAAGCGGTTGGCGGCGATGAATCAGTCGCTCGTTCATCGCGGCCCCGATGGGGCGGGCGAGTATTCCGCTTCGCACATCGGGCTGGCGATGCGCCGCCTGAGCATCATCGATCTGACGGGGGGCTGGCAGCCCCTTTACAACGAGGATCGCTCACTGGCCCTGATCGCGAACGGCGAGATCTACAATTTTGTTGAGCTGCGACGAACGTTGGAATCTCAGGGTCACAGTTTCCGCTCCGGCAGCGACTGCGAAACCATCCTCCATCTCTACGAAGCGCACGGCGAAGACTTCGTCCATCACTTGCGGGGGATGTTCGCGCTGGCTTTGTGGGACGAGAAGCGCGGGCGATTGATTTTGGCGCGCGACCGGATGGGCGAAAAGCCGCTGTATCTTTACGAGCAAGAGGGGCAGCTGATCTTCGCTTCCGAGTTCAAAGCTCTCTTAAAGTCCGGGCTCGTTCCTTTCGAGCTTGACCCAACCAGCGTCGACCTCTTCTTCCATTATCAATACGTGCCGGAACCGCGCACTCTCGCCCGGGGAGTGCGTAAGCTCGATGCCGCCCATCTGCTAATCGTGGATGTAGAGCCCTGGCACTTGCAGGAAAAATGTTACTGGCGAATCGAGGACGCGCCCGCTCTGGAGGGCAAACCCAGCGAGTTGATCCGGCGAGAGCTGGATACGGTTACTTCCATCACTTTGCGCAGCGACGTGCCGGTAGGGTTGGCGCTTTCCGGCGGACTTGATTCGAGTGCGATTGCCGCGCTCTGCGCTCCGAAATATCGCGATACCTTTCATTGTTTCACCATTGGCTATGCCGGCTGCCCGGAATCCGACGAGCGCAGGGACGCGAAGGATCTGGCCGATCAGCTGGGATTGCAGTTTCACGACGTTGAGCTGTCCACTCCTGACCTGGTTCAGTTTTTTCCCGAGCTGGTTGCGCTCACGGACGATCCGGTGGCTGACCTCAGCGCCTATGGCTACTCAGCCGTAAACAAGCTGGCGGCTGAAAATGGCATTCGGGTGATGCTCAGCGGACAGGGCGGCGATGAGCTGTTCTGGGGCTACCCCTGGGTCACGGAAGCCTCCCGGCAGAGTCTCGAGAAAGCCGCTCTCTTCGGCCAGAGCGATAGTGGCGGCGTGCATCTACGTTCATGGTTTCGCCAGACCTACGGCGCCGCGAACGGTTCAGCCGAAGCTTACGCGCGTAGCGTCTACATCACCGGGCGGCGGCACGTGCTCGACTGGCGGCGGCGTCCCCTAATTCGCCTGGCGCATTACTTGAGCTCTTCCCGGGACCAGCTGGTCTTCATGGACCTCTCTCCTGATTTTTCCACAATTGAGAGGGAAACGCGCTCGCTTCTGACGGATGCCTTTACGGCCCTGGTTCCGGCGGACAACGCCTATAGTCCCTTCACTCTTCCGATTTCCGAGTGGGGCCATGTGCCCACAAAAGTGTCGGCCATGATCGCGCGCACTTACCTACGCTCGAACGGCGTAGTCCAGGGAGACAGGCTGAGCATGGCCTCTTCCGTGGAGCAAAGATTGCCGCTCCTGGACCACAGACTCTGGGAAGTCGTGATGGGCCTGCGAAAGCTGCACCCAGACCATCAGCTGCGGCCCAAGGCCTGGCTCATAGAAGCTCTCGGCGATTCTCTTCCGGCCATGATTCACCAAAGGCCCAAGCGAGGATTTACGCCGCCGGTAAAGGAATGGATGAACGCGCTGTTCGCTCGTTACGGCGAGTCACTACTCACGGGTCATCTCGTCAGTGAAGGCATCTGCAGGAAAGAATCTCTGGCTCGCCTGCTGGAGCAACCTGGCGCTAATTCGACGATGCTCTTCAGATCTCTGGTGCTGGAATTCTGGATTCGAGCAATGAAAGCGGAGTTTGCATAAGAAATCAGTACGGCACCAGAGTTATCGGCGGCTTGAACAGCATTGCGACTGCAACGAATCACCACCAACTACCCCAGCTACCTGCGCCAGTTCTATGCTGACCGGCCGGAGCTCGAAGTGCGGCCCTACGCCGCCCAGCACGCCGCCCTCATGCTGAATGCCTGTGGCTGGACGGACTTCTGGTCCGTAGCGCTTGGCAAGAAAGGCTATGAATGCAACGAGGTAGTCTCCAACGCGGAGGCCATGCAACAGAGCTGGGCGCGCGAACACGGAGTTGCTTACGACGGAAACAACTGGCTGGAAGAGATCACCACGGCCCAGGTCAAGGCTTTCAAGCCGGACGTGCTCTTCGTCAACGACTACGTGACCTTCAGCTCATCCTATCTCAGACAGCTGAAGTCGGAGTGCCCTTCTATACGCCTGGTCCTGGGCTGGTGCGGCGCTCCTTATACCGACGCTTCGGTATTTCAGGAATACGATGTGGTCCTGTCGAGTGTCCCCGAACTGGTGGAAGATTTTCGGGTGCAAGGCCTTCGCACTTGTCATATCAATCACGCTTTTGATCCGCGCGTGTTGGAAAGGCTTGACTCGCAGCCAGCGGCCCCCGAAGCTGACTTCACTTTCATCGGATCGATATCCAAAAGGAGCAACTTTCATCACGAACGGGAAAAGCTGTTGCTCCCTTTGATCGATAAAACCAGCCTGCAAATCTGGTCCGACACCTACCTGCCTTCCTGGCAAGAGCGCGGTGGCGGAAGCCTGCGCCGGCTGGCTTACGACGCCGTGCAAAGCGCGCAACGCATGGGAATCCCGCAATCTGTCCTGCAGGCCGTGCCGCCGGTTGCGAAGGTAACGCGCTGGGAGTCGCGCCCGCCGGCTCCCCAGCCGGTCGATACACGATTAGCCCGACGACTCCATCGTCCCCTCTTCGGTCTCGAAATGTTCCGGAAACTTCAGCGCAGCAAGGTCTCGCTCAACACGCACATTGATCTTTCCGCCCGTTATGCCTCTAATATGAGGCTCTACGAAGCGACCGGCGTAGGCTCCTGTTTGTTGACTGACTGGAAAGAGAATCTCTCGGAGCTCTTTCAGCCGGACGTGGAAGTTGTTGCCTACCGCAGCGCGGCGGAGTGTGCGGAAAAAGTGCAATATCTGCTGGATCACGAATACGAGCGCCGGTCCATAGCAATGGCCGGCCAGAAGCGTACGTTGCTGGACCACACTTTCGACCGGCGCGCAGAGCGGTTAGACCAATTGATCCGTGAAGAAATTGGCCGGCGTTACGTCAAATGAAGGCGTGGCTCGCCGGCGGGCCCAGACAATCCGAAGGAACATTAACAACCCCCGGGCTGCGCCAGGGGATTTGATACACCCGTGAGCTCAATCCTATCTCGAACAAAACATAAGATCGGGGATATGAGCCTTTTGAAGAAGGTGCATCCCTATACCCTTCTGTCAGCAGAGAAGCTTCGCAGTCTGCAGCGTCTGGCCCGCCTTGTTAATGATGCCGGTGTCGAGGGAGACTTCGTTGAATGCGGCACGTACCGGGGCGGCAGTGCGGGCGTGCTCTCTTCTGCACTTTGCTCCCAACGACACCTCTGGCTCTATGACAGTTTCCAGGGCATGCCTCCCGTAACGGAGATCGATGGTGAGGGTGCGAAAGAAGCCGTGGGAGCGTGCCGAGCTGATGAAGCGGACGTGATAGAGATTCTGTCCTCTTTGGGCGTCGCGACGGAGCAATATACGATTCGCAAGGGCATGTTCGCCGACACCTTCAAAGAACCTCTACCTGAAAGAGTAGCGCTCCTGCACTGCGACGCCGACTGGTACGATTCGGTGATGCTCGTATTGGAAACCTTCTATCCGCGAATTCCCCGGGGCGGCTGCATTATTTTGGATGACTTTGGCTGGTGGGAAGGCACGCGCATAGCTTTCTACGATTTCTGTTGCCGGTACGGAGAGAAACCACTGCTGGAAAGGATAGGCCCCGACCAGGCTTACTGGATCAAGGGAAAAGATCATGCGCGGGGATAGCTGTCCTCGCTGTCCTCGTTGGCAACCGCGGATGGTATGTATCCCGCACAGTCGCGGGATACTCCCGAGCCGCGTGACTGGTCGTTGAGTTTGCCGCGTCGCTCTTATTCGCTCTTTAGCTTATTGGACGAGGTCAGTTTCGAGAGTCTGCCGTTGTACTAACTTAAAGAATCATGTGTGGAATTGTCGGCATCGCAGGAAAGCAGGAAGCCAGCTGGCTGTCCGTGATGAATGCATCACAGACGCATCGCGGCCCCGACGATTCCGGTGAGTACCGCGATGCGGAAGCCGAAGTGGCGCTCGCCATGCGCCGCTTGAGCATCCTTGATTTAGCGGGCGGGCATCAGCCGATGAGCAATGCGGATGGCACCGTCTGGATTGTCTTCAACGGTGAGATTTACAACTCACCTGCTTTGCGCGCCGGTTTGGAAGCCAAAGGACATCGCTTCAACACCAGGAACTCGGATACCGAAGTCCTGTTGCACCTCTATGAGCAGAAGCAGGAGGCCATGCTTGATGACCTCAACGGCATGTTTGCCTTCGTCATCTACGACCGGGGACGCCGCCAACTCTTTGGGGCACGGGATCGCATCGGCATCAAGCCGCTTTACTATTACCAGCGTTCCGATGTCTTCGCTTTTGCTTCAGAGCCAAAAGCGCTGCTGACACTTCCCATCATCGAGCGCGACCTGAACCTTCAGAGTGTTTTTCATTACATGACGCTGCTGCATGTGCCCGGCGAGTCTTCGATCTTCCAGGGCGTGAAGCGACTGCCGCCCGGGCACTGGTTCAAGCTGGATCTGGGCACCCGGCAACTGACGGTCAATTCCTATTGGAAGCTGAACGTCCACGAGTTCGAAGAACGTTCGGAAGATGAGTGGTGTGATCTGATCCGCCAGGAGCTGCGCGCGGCCGTCCGGCGTTGGATGCTCAGCGACGTGCCCGTCGGCTGCTCGCTCTCGGGTGGGATCGATTCGACGGCGATTGCTGGACTGCTGCACGAGTCCGGCTTCGATCGCATCAAGACTTATTCGCTGGGCTTTGCCGGGGCTGGGGAAGCGGAGTGGGACGAGCTGGAATTGGCGCGCGAGGTGGCCCAGCGGTGGGGCACAGAGCACCGGGAAATCATCATGCAGCCCGAAGATCTCCTTGATGACCTGATTCAGATCGTCTGGCATCTGGACGAACCCTACGGCGGGGGCCTGCCGTCGTGGTACGTATTCCGCCTGATGAGCGAAGAAGTTAAGGTGGGCCTCACCGGCAGCGGCGGCGATGAACTGTTTGGCAATTATGGAAAGTTTAGCGCCTATGAGACCAGTCCCGTGGTCCGTGCCGCATTTTCCCATCCGGCGGCGCCAAAAGTTGGGCGGCAATTGCCCGCCGCCGCATGGTCGGCCTGGCGCAAGTTCGTCGAGATGTTGCCTCCTTCGCTGATGGATTCAGAGCGAAAACAGAGACTCTCCGAGTTGGACAAGCTCTGCGAGGCTCCCTTCGGACACTACTATTACGCCAACCAAGTTTACTTTTCTGATCGCGTCAAAAGGGAGACCGTTTTTAACGGCAACGGCGCGGCCGTAGATGACACGGCAGCATATTTACAGCGATTGTATAACGAGGCCGAGGCTGCGAACGCGCGCGATGCGATCGCTTATGTCGATTTTCAAACACAGCTGCCGGAAGAGTTTCTCTTGATGACGGACCGGTTCTCGATGGCGCATTCACTGGAAGCGCGCGTGCCGTTTCTTGATCACGAGCTGGTGGAAAAAATCTTTCGCATCCCGGCCTCGGTGCGGACGCGTCCCGACAATCTCAAATACCTGCTAAAGAAATCGGTCGCCGATCTGCTGCCGGAAAGCGTTCTCCAGGCGCGCAAGCGCGGTTTTGTTCTGCCCATAAAACTCTGGTTGCGCGGGCAGCTTCGACCTCTGGCCGAGCACCTGCTGGCGCCGGAGCGATTGGCGCAGCAGGATATTTTTCGGCCGAGTTTTTATGCCAGCTATGTCAGGCCGCACCTGGAGGGGCGCGCTGATTTCACCTGGCAGGTGTGGGCCGCTTTAATGTTTCAGTTGTGGCATTTGGTCTTCATCGAGCAGCGGAGCGTGGAGAAACCGAGCTACTCCTGGCGCGATCTAATGTAGTAAGTTGGCCTTTGATTATTCAGGATTAAACTCGATCCGGTTCTTCCACTTGAGTCAGTATGGTTGATATGCAGCCCCATCAAGTAATTTGGACGCCCCAGAAGTCTGCTGACTTTTGGAATTACTTTTCTTCTGACCCTGAGTTTTCGCAGCAGTACTTCAGCAATCATTCAGGCGGCCTGTTGCTCGCGTACCTGGAAAAACTCGTTGCCCTGAGAGGGCGAGTGCTCGACTACGGCTGCGGGCCGGGTTACCTCGTGGGACATCTTTTGCGACATGGTATCGCTTGTGAGGCAATCGATTTTTCCTCGTCCAGTGTCAAACGGGTACAGGAACAGTATTTAAACCATCCCCTTTTTCGCGGCGCAACCGTAGCCACGCAACTGCCGACTCCCTTCCTCGACGCAAGCATGGACACAGTCTTGAGTGTGGAAATGGTGGAGCACTTGTTCGACGAACATCTGGAGCCGACCTTTGCAGAATTTCACCGTCTCTTAAAGCCCGCGGGCACGCTAATCGTTACCACTCCGAACGAAGAGGATTTGGCTGCCAGTCGCGTGCTCTGTCCCGATTGTGGCGGTATATTTCATCAGTTCCAGCATGTGCGCACCTGGTCGGCCCAAAGCTTGCGCACCGCCCTGGAGGCCCACGGATTCGAAACCGTCACCTGTCATGCGACTCTGATCGCGCCAAAACTTAGGACCGGTGGACTGCGAGATTTTCTGCGCCGGTTGCGAAAGTTACCTAAGCCACCCCAGCCACAATTGATTTACATAGGCCGGAGAAGAATTAATGCGGCCTGAAGTGGTGGAGCAACTACGCTCTCCGGAAAGCGCAACGCACCTTGAAATCAAAGGAGTTGTTGAGCAGGAGGAAGGTGAAATAAAGACGGGAGAGTTGAGGGTTACCGGTTCCGATCAAATCTATCCCATCAGAAACTTTATACCTCGATTTGTTCAGGACGATTCCTACACGTCCAGTTTTGGTGAACAATGGAACCGCTACCGGCGCACGCAACTCGATCGCTACAACGGGACAAACTTGAGCCACGAGCGATTTTTCCGTGATACCAAATGGACGCCGGAAGAACTGCGGGGCCAGAGGGTCCTGGAAGCGGGCTGTGGGGCAGGCCGATTTACTCAGGTGCTGCTCGAGGCAGGCGCTGATCTTTTCTCGATGGATTACAGCAGTGCCGTTGACGCTTGCTGGACGAATAATGGTCCCCACCCGCAGCTGACGCTGATGCAGGCCGATCTCTATCGCATGCCTTTTGCCCGGGCCTCTTTTGAAAAGGTATTCTGCTATGGCGTCATACAACATACGCCCGATGTCAAAAGGGCCTTTATGAGCTTGGTTCCGTTCCTCCGGCCCGGCGGCAAGATCGCTGTGGATGTTTATCCCAAAACCCCCTGGATTACCCGTTGGACCGCTAAGTACTGGTATCGGCCCCTGACAAAGCGCATGTCTCGCGACCTGCTTCGCCGCATCGTCGAATGGTATGTGCCGCGATGGATTCCTATTGATAATAAGCTGCAGTCGGTACGAGTGTTGCGCTATTTGGCCCCGGCTTTAATTCCCTGCTGGAACTACACCGGGATGCTGCCTTTGTCCGATCGGCAAATCGAGCAGTGGGCTGTCCTGGATACTTTCGACGCGCTTTCGCCGATGTATGACTCTCCCCAAACTCTGAAAACGATCCAGGGTTGGTTTGAGGAAGCGGGCCTCGCTGACATCGATGTTCGTCCTGGCGGTAATGGCATTCTCGGTAATGGGCGGATGCCTTAAAAAATATGGAGAAATGCCGGCCACCGCTAATCTCACCCTCATCCACACTCAGCTTGTCTTAAGCAATGGCGAATGTTCTTCACATCAGTACCAGCGATAATCTGGGCGGCTCGGGCCGCGCGGCCTATCGAATCCACACTGGCCTCAGAAGCCTGGGCGTGCGCTCGCGCATGCTGGTGGGCATAAAGGCGACCGATGACCCTGACGTGGACCTGATTGCCAGGGGTGCTTTCTTGCAGACGTTGGACGATTGGAGCAACCGCTTAACCGGCCGCTTGAGTTTTCAATATCTCTTTTATCCCTCGTCATTAGCTCTATTGCGCCGGGAGTGGGTGCGCCAGGCTGATGTGGTGCAGCTATACAACAGTCATGGAGGTTACTTTAGTCACACAGTTCTGCCGGTTTTGAGCCGGCAACGGCCCGTGGTATGGCGGCTTTCCGACATGTGGCCGATGACGGGCCATTGCGCCTATTCGTTCGATTGCGAACGGTGGAAAACAGGATGTGGCTCGTGCCCAATTCTCTCAGATAGCCCCGAGCTTTATCGCGATACCACGGCGCTTCTGTGGCGAATCAAGGACTGGATTTTCGCGCGCTCTGCGCTGACGATTGTGGCTCCTTCGAAATGGATTCGCGGTCTCGCTGCGGCGAGTCCGCTACTGGGCCGCTTCGACGTTAAGCTGATTCCCAACGGCTTGGACAC
This sequence comes from Pyrinomonadaceae bacterium, assembly GCA_039933315.1. Taxonomy (GTDB): domain Bacteria; phylum Acidobacteriota; class Blastocatellia; order Pyrinomonadales; family Pyrinomonadaceae; genus DASXRU01. The sequence continues at coordinate 2,811 of JBDTOI010000065.1, read as the reverse complement.
GGATGTTTTTCGCCCGCTACCGAGGGAAGTGGCACGCGCGCAATTTGGCATACCAGCTTCCGCCCAGGTGGTACTTTTTAGCGCGCATTCAATCCTGGACAAGCGAAAAGGGGCGGCGTTGATTCAGGAGGCGCTCGAACGTCTGGCCGGACCTGCTGATTCAGTGAAACCGACGTTGGTGGTGGTCGGATTTGGCGCTCAACAGTGGATCAGCGAATTGCCCTTTGAGGTCATGCTGCTCGATCACATCAATAGCGATGACCAACTTGCCGCGTTGTATTCGGCCGCCGATGTTTTCGTGCTGCCGACACTGGCTGAGAACTTGCCCAACGGGGTCGTGGAAAGCATGGCTTGCGGCACACCGGCTATTACTTTTAATGTTGGGGGCTGCCCGGACGCTGTGCGACACATGGAGACAGGGTACCTGGCTAATTACAGGGACGCCGAGGATCTCGCCCGGGGCATTAAGTTGATCCTGAGCGATGCTGATCTGCGCCGGCGTCTAGGCCAGCGCAGTCGTCAAGTGGTCGAGGCTGAGTACAATATCCAGTTACAGGCGCATCGGTTCAAAGATCTCTATCAGCAACTGCTCGCAGTTCCGGCGATGGTCAACCAGGGTGGGGCAGCCGCTGCTGCTGAGTAGCTTAGCAATTTTTGGTGGATGAGTTTCTTGCTTGCCAGTCTGCTATGCACTATCACTTGATCGGAATTTGTGGCACTGCGATGGCTTCGCTCGCCGGAATGCTGAAGGCGCGCGGGGCCATGGTGACGGGCTCCGATGAAAACGTTTATCCACCGATGTCCACCATGCTGGAGTCGCTCGGCATCTCCATCATGCAGGGCTATGCAGCCGCGCATCTGACTCCGGCTCCTGATTGTGTCGTAGTCGGTAACGCGATACCGCGCGGCAATCTGGAGCTGGAAGAAACACTCAATCGGAAACTGGTCTATCGCTCGCAGGCGGAGGTCGTCAAAGAGGAATTCATTCGCGGCCGGCGATCCCTGGTGGTGGCAGGGACGCACGGGAAGACAACCACTACCAGTATCGCGGCCTGGGTCATGGATCAGGCCAAACTCAACCCCACCTTCCTGGTCGGCGGCGTAGTGCAGAATTTTGGCGCTAGTTTTCGGGTCACCGACAGCGAATACTTCATCATCGAAGGTGATGAATATGACACCGCGTATTTCGATAAAGGCCCGAAGTTCATGCACTATCTGCCGGAGCTGGCGGTCGTGAATAACATCGAGTTCGACCACGCGGACATCTACCCGGACCTTGCCGCGGTGAAGCTGGCGTTCAGACGCTTCATGAATCTGGTGCCGGCCAATGGCAAATTGATTGCCGGCTGGGACAACCCTCACATTCGCGAGATCGTGGCCGCGATGGGAGACAGGCTTTACACGCGGCTGGAGACTTTTGGCACCAGCGAAGATGCTCGTTGGCAAGCCCGGGACATTGATTACTCCGGCGAGATGACGCGTTTTCGCGTTTTCCGCGAAGGTCGCGAGTGGGCCTCATTCCAGACGCAACTCATCGGCGAGTTTAATGTACGAAACTGTCTCGCGGTGATCATTGCCGCCGAAGCCTGGGGCGTGGAACGCGCGACCATCGGCGACGCGCTGGCGAGTTTCAAGAACGTGCGCCGGCGGGCTGAAGTGCGCGGCTGCGAACGCGGGGTCACGGTGATCGATGACTTTGCCCACCACCCTACCGCCGTTCGCGAAACTTTGCAGGCGCTGCGACAGAAGTTCCCCGAGCGTCGCCTGGTGGCGGTCTTCGAACCGCGCTCCTGGTCTTCGCGCCTGGCAGTCTTTCAGGATCAGTATGCGGAGGCCTTTCTGGCGGCCGACTATGTCGTGGTGGCTTCAGTGTTCGACACGCAGAAGGCTGTGGAAAAAGGTAAAGTGCTTAATACGCAGCAACTAATTACTGATGTCGCGGCGCAGGGTAAGCCCGCCTTTGCCATCAGTGGGGCGGAAGAGATAGTGGACCACCTGGCGCCGCAGCTTCAGGAAGGAGACGTCGTCGCGATCATGTCGAATGGGGGATTTGGCGGGATTCACGAAAAGCTTCTGACCATGCTGCGCGTTGCGTCTTAGGCCAGGACAGTCCCCGACTCTCGGCGTGATTACAACCTGCCTGCGGGCGCTTCTCTGATGGGCTCGCGCTCTTCCGGGACTTCGACGAAGATTGGTTTGAGTTTTCCTTTTGCTGTCAGAGTTGCAGCCGGCGCTGATTCGACCTGCGACGTTAAGGCGCGGCGCATGCGGGTGGGTAGAAACTTTGCTGTCAGGGCCGCCATGGATTGCGCCAGGACAACAATGTCGCCGCCACCGCGCCAATGCTCGCGCACCACGCGATCATCCGTGTGCTCAATTAGCCGCAACAGCGTCAAGGCGATCAGGTAGGCGTCGTCAATCTGGCCCACGAACGGAATCAAGTCAGGAATGAAATCAAATGGAATGATGGCGTAGAGGAGGGCCCCGGCAAAGAGAGCTCTTTCGGCGCGCGGCACTCTCGAGTCAACCATCAACCGCGCGCAAAGGCCGATCATATTCGGCAGAAACATCAACAAATTCTTCAGACGTCGCCTAACTTCAAATCTGGCCATGGTGATTGTTAGCAGTCAGTGGTCAATCGTTAGTTGCTGGTGTTAGTTGTAGGGGCTCGCTACTGAAGCCAAAGTCTAACTGACTGAGACCGGCACGACAAGTTCCTGGCCAAGCCGTCCCATGATAAAGTGACGCGATTATTGACTGACTTCTGACTTCTGACTTCTGACTTCTGACTTCTGACTTCTGACTTCTGAC
>JBDTOI010000064.1:0-21431 GCA_039933315.1 Pyrinomonadaceae bacterium | reverse complement strand
GAGGGTTATCTAACGCTGCACGAAGAGCCTCCGCCACAACGCCGCCGGCAACAGCAAAGAGGCGGCGATGGTGAGTTCTCCGAACCGCTGCCACGAAACGTAAAGTTTGAAGTAACCGAAAAGGGCCTGGACTTCCTCGGCTACAAGACCCTGCGCAGCCTTTTGGGAAGCATGGGGAAGAGCTCAATCGGACGTCACGATACGGCGCATCTTTCAACCGGAGTTGAAGCCGCGGCGGCCAGTAAGCCCTACGAGTTTGGCGATACCGTGAATCTGGACGTCAACACCACTCTGCTGTCGGCCATCCAACGCGAAGGATTGCAGGTCCCACTCAATCTGGAATACAGCGACTTGCACGTTCACCAGTGCGACTACCAATCGTCCTGCGCCACCGTGGTAATGCTCGATTGCTCCCACTCCATGATTCTTTATGGCGAAGACCGCTTCACGCCCGCCAAGAAAGTGGCGCTGGCACTGGCCCACTTGATCAGGACCCAGTATCCCGGCGACTCGCTGAAGATTGTGCTGTTCCACGATGGCGCCGAAGAACTGGCGCTGGCCAAGCTGGCCACTACGCAGGTCGGCCCTTATCACACCAACACTGCCGAAGGGTTGCGCCTGGCGCGCCGCATACTGCAATCGCAGCGCAAGGAGATGAAGCAGATTGTGATGGTCACGGATGGTAAGCCCACTGCATGCTTTGTTGAAGGAGGTGTGGGGGCTGGGGCAGGGCGATCGTCCAGGAGGTTTGGCCCGCCCGCTACCGCAGGCGGTTCTGACAGGATGCTTTATAAGAATTCAATGGGTGGGGATCCCTTTGTCATGGAGCAAACCTTCAGAGAAGTTCAGGGGTGTCGCAAGGCGGGCATTATGATTAATACGTTCATGCTGGCCAGCGACTATTACCTGGTCGAGTTTGTGAAAGAGATGACAGCCATGACAAATGGCAAGGCTTACTTTGCTAATCCAGGCAATCTTTCCCAGTTTGTGCTGATCGACTTTATGCGCCGCCGGAAAAGCAAAGTGAAATAGTTCATTGTGCCCGGAAGTAATAAGCCGCCACGTCTTCCTCGCTGTTATTAGTTACCCGCCTCAGCTTCACCTGATAATCACCGGCCCTGAGAAAATGTGATGGGACCTCGAACTCGATCGGGCCGCTGCCGCCGGCAGGTTTGAACGATCCGGTTGAGAAAAGAGACTGCCCTGCCGCCGTCAGGAGCTCGGCGCGATAACTTTCCTGTGCATTGATGTTGAAGGCGAGTTGAAGACGCACAGTCGCTTGTTCACTGCCGGGAACACGAACGCGCGGAATGCGGTCTGGGTCGTATATGTTGCCGGGAATCAGCATTTGGCTGACATCAGGCCCGTGGGCATCGGGCGGCAAAGGCGTTTCCTCCTGGACCGGTGGCGCCGCTTTGGTGGCGTGATGCGCCTCGTGCTGATTTGTAACTGGAGACGCAGCCGGCTTGGGCCGGCGTGTAATAAACGTGCGGACACCCGGGGCTCGCAAGACAGTCCATATAGTTCCCATTAACACGATCAAAACCACCACTGCCAGCCCCAGTTTTCGGACAGGCTGGTTGAGACCTAAGAACTTGTGCAGCCTTTCGCCGATCCTCATGCGATTTGCGGCCAGTGAGTCGATAACTGGGTGTGATCGCAAACTAACAGTTTGCGTTACGTCGGACGCAGTCGCGAAATGCTCGCGTAAGGCTGCCGACGTCCTAAGCATCTGTTGCCGTCCGTTGCTTACCAGGAACCTCTGCTCAAAGAGCTCGCGCTCGTTTTCACTCAAGCGCTCGAAAGCATAATCATCTGTCAGTTCGCATTCGGCGCGGCGCGCCCTTCCTTCAAGCTGATCATCGGCAATCAATTGCTCCTCAAACGCCACTTGTTCTGCCGCATCTAAACGGCCGAAGAGAAAACGGCGAATTGCTTCGTCCGAAAATTCGGGCGGGTATTCCTTCTCAAGACGTTCGTTATCATCAGCCAAGGGAATTGTTCACGCCTCCAAACACTGATTGATGCATACCTGAAGCTTTTCCCTGATGCGCAACGTGCGCAGTCTCAAGGTGCTGATACTGATGCCAAACTCCTCCGCAATGCGCTGGCGCAAGTCGATTTTGGCTCGTTTGTCGGCGGCGTAGTACCGCTCAATCATGTGCCTTGAATTAGGAGCCAACCGGTCAAGACACTTCTCCAGGCAGCCATGGGTCTTTTCTTTTTCCTCGCCGTCGTCATCCACCATGGAGACCTCAGCAAGGGCGGGCCGCTTCAAGTATTCATGGTGCACATTGTTCATCACGCCCAGGAAGTAGAGAGCTTTGTCGCCGACGTACGTATCCTGAATGTCCCCTACGCGATGGGCCACGCGATCAATGGTTTCGTCGGCGAGTTCCTCGGGAACGCGGCAACCGCGAGAAGCAAGGATAGCAATCAGCCGCCAGCGAATCTTCTCGTAGCTTGACCCAGCGCGCTCAGCATCGGCATCAAGCCAACCCAGTAGCCGGTCGAACTCTTCCTGGTGAAGTACGTTCAGTTTTTTCGCAGGCGACATGAACAGTTAATGCCTTTGGATCTGTTCAAACCAAACTATCAGTTGACCAGTTCAATTAACGAAACTCGCAGTCAGGAAGGGTGGCTTGCCCCCGCTCTTGTTGTTCTGAATCGAGGTCCTGGTATTCCATACGCCAAAGACGGCGGGGGCAAGCCCCTCTTCCTGACTGCGGGTTTTCCATCATGCTAATTCTCGATGGCACTTTCAGCTAATGCTCGCTTGCTGTGTTACCGGATTATATCCCCGATTGCTACGGTCTTCTCTTTGCTCTCGCCATGAAGTTTTACTGTGACCTGGCCCCCCTTCTCGTCCACGCTGATGACCGTGGCCTCTGAAGTTGAGCCATTGGTTGCGACTTTCACCTTGTCACCGGCTTTCAGTTGCGGCTTGGCTGAGGCGATCGGTTCCGGCGGTTGGACTGGGACCGGTGTCGGCGAAGCCTGGGCGGTGGCCGCTTTGGGGGCGCTGTTCCCATTCGAATTGGTTTCCGTCGGGGTTTGTTCACACGCTGCTGCGCTTAAGGACAAGAGCAACGCAGCTAAAACTGTCCTGGTCATGATTTGTCTCCTATTTGCTATTCTGATTTCTACTCTTTGGCTTTCTTAGGAGAAAGCTTCAGTTCGCAGGTGAATGGCAGAAAACAGGAAAACATTTCATAGACTCTGAAAGAAATTTCAGGCAACGACACTATCCACAGATTTCACAGATTCAAACTTATTAGGACTGGGAGAGGCCCGAGGTGCTTATAACGCAAGGCTTCTTCAAGACGAATAGCGAGTAGATCTCGAAAAGCCCCTCCCGGGAAGAAATCCCGAACAGGCTTCTTAGCTATCTCGCAAAATCTGTGAAATCTGCGTAATCTGTGGATGTGAAGCGAATCAAAACCAACGGAGTGGAGACGGTTTTTGATGACGAAGGCAGCGGCCCACCCGTTGTCTTGCTTCATGGCTTTCCTTTCAATCGCACCATGTGGGGCGAACAATTCGAAGGACTGAAAGGCCGGCATCGCATGATTGCTCCGGACCTGCGCGGTTTGGGCGAGACAATTGCCGCCGCTGCTATTGCGACCATGGAGCAGATGGCCCACGACGTGGCGGCGCTACTCGATACGCTCGAGCTTGACCGGGCGGTCGTGTGCGGGCTGTCAATGGGAGGGTATGTAGCTCTGGAGTTCTGCCACTTTTTTCCCGAGCGTGTAACTGCGCTCGTGCTGGCGGGGACACGGGCGCCGGCCGACAACGCCGAGGAAAAACAGAATCGCGAGCGACAAGCGACGAGGCTGCTGGCCGAAGGCATGAAGGGAATCGCCGACGAGACTTTACCCAAGCTACTGGCGCGGGAAACGTTAGCCAGTAAGGCGGAAGTCGTCTCACGGGTGCGCCAAATGATTGAAAGCACTGACCCACGCAGAGCTGCCGCTGCTCAGCATGGGATGGCAGCGCGACGCGATTACTCGGAAAGTCTGACGCGCATTAAGGTTCCTACGCTGGTCATCGTTGGCCGGGAGGACAGCATCAGACCCTTAAGCGACGCCCAGTTCATGCACAGCAAGATTCGAAATTCGCGCCTGGAAGTAATCGAGAACGCAGCGCACGTATCAAATATGGAGCGGCCGGAAGTTTTCAACAACGCCCTCTCGCTGTTGCTAAAGGAAATCAGTCAGAACCATTAGCGGAAAACCAGCTGGGGTGGTCATTAGGGGAGATGCGATGAGATCGATATGGCTGACACTATTGCTCGTGATGTCTATGAGCATCAGTGCGCGGGCAAGTTGCATGATGGATCCGTCGCCCCCCTGCCAGGCTTTTTGGCGCGCAGAAGTCGTCTTCAGTGGCACTGCCACGCAAGTCTTCTATTCAACCACCTATCAAAAGGGCGAAGGTAAAGATCAATGGAACCATCGTGATCGGATCGCCCGCTTCACGGTGGACGATCTCTTTCGCGGGCAAATAGGCAAGCAGGTCGACGTGATCGCGACCGAGATAATGGCAACTCCTTTTACCTGGCCCGACGGCTCGCCTGGGATGAAGGCAATGGGGGAAACTGATTGCGAGTATAAATTTAAGGAGGGGGAGCGCTATCTCGTTTACGCCCACTTCCGAAAAAACAATGATGGCACGCTCTCGGTGGGCTACAACCGCACCCGCCCGCTCTCACAGGCTGCTGAGGATCTTGAATTCATCCGGGGACTGAAAAACGCGGAAGCGGGAGCCCGCGTGTACGGAATCGTGAGGCAAAATGAGCGGGAGCTAAAGAACGGTGGCAATACAAGGATCGTGGGACCGGTGGCGAGCGCCAGGATTGTAATCGAAGGTGGCAAACGAGAGTTTGAAGCAAATACTGATGCCGATGGTCGCTTCGTCATTACCGGCTTGCCAGCGGGAGAGTATGAGGTAAGGGCAATACTTCCGGCGCATCTAACCTCATATCCAGCGCAAAAGATCCGCGTGGTCGAACGTGGCTGCGCGGAAGTAAACTTTTATACCGAAGCCAATGGGCGCATTAGTGGCAGAGTTGTAGATCCTCTGGGGCAGCCCGTTCCCAAAATGCGAATTGATCTTGCCCTGGCTGATCAGGACCAGACTCATCCGAATCCGCAAACGTTCTGGGCCTACGCCGATGAAGAAGGCCGCTACGAGTTCAAATCCATTCCCGCCGGCCGATACCACCTTGGCATCAGGTTAAATGCAATCAGGGATGCCGATTTTCCCTATGCGCGAACGTATTACCCCGCCGCCTCAGGCCCTGAGGCCGCTACAGTATTTGAATTGCAGGAAGGGCAAAAGATCGAGCACATCGACTTTGTGATGCCGCTTCCATTGGCGCGCAGGACAATCGAAGGCGTGGCGGTCTGGCCGGATGGACGCCCTGTGGCCGGAGCCGGGGTTTCTTTGATGCTGACCGAATACCCATATCGTTTTGCGACCGGTGGAGGTGGTACGACCGACACCAATGGCCATTTTTCCGTCACTGCTTTCGCAGACTTGTCCTACTGGATCAATGCCGTGGTCAATTCACCTCAGGGAAAACAGATGCATGCTGAGCCGGTTGACATCGCCCGGTCCGGCGATGTTAAAGGTGTGAAGCTGGTAGTCACCTCGCCCATGGGAACCTGCGAGCGTTGTCGCTTCCGCTATTGGCCGAAGAAGAAGACTTAGCTAATAATCCGAACCAACCGATGAACGAACCATGGAAGTTTACGATTGAGGAACGTGTGCGGTGGGGCGACGTTGACGCCGCTCGCATCATTTTCTATGGCGCTTACATACGTTTCTTTGAAATCGCGGAAACCGAATTGTTTCGCGCCGTGGGCTTGCCTTATGGAGTAGCTTTTGACCAGTTGGATATCTGGCTGCCACGGGTGCATCTGGAATGCGATTTCCGTCGCGCTGCGCGCCTGGACGATCTGCTGGTCGTGAGTGTCTTTGTCGGCAAGTTTGGTCACAAATCTTTTCGTCTGAACTTTGAAGTCAGGCGCCAGGGCGAAGATGAACTGGTGGCCGAGGCCCACTTTGTACTCGCATCCGTGCGCCGCGACAGTTTCGAAACGGTGCCGGTACCGGAAGAACTAAAACGACGTCTCGCCCCCTACACTAAGCCCAGCAGAAGCCCGACCGTCAGGGAGGGCTCAGAGCCTCATGACGGTGAGAGCTGAAGGATCACGATTCACAGACTGAAGTCTGTGCCACTTACCATGACCGATATTCGAGAACGAGTGATCAGCGATCAATTGGACGAGAAACTGGTTGATCCAGATCCCATCAAGCAGTTTCAAAGATGGTTTGACGACGCGATTGCTGACGGTCTCAAGCTGCCGGAAGCCATGACCCTGGCCACCGCCACCAGCGAGGGAAAGCCATCGGCGCGCCTGGTGCTATTGAAGCAGGCGGATGCGCGCGGTTTTGTATTCTATACAAACTATCGCAGCAAGAAAGCGGGCGACCTGGACGCAAACCCTAACGCCGCCCTGGTTTTCTACTGGCCGCAACACGATCGTCAGGTCCGCGTTGAAGGAACGGTAACGCGAACTTCCGCTGAGGAGTCTGACGCCTATTTTCAAACCCGACCTCGCGACAGCCAGATCGGCGCCATGGTTTCGCCGCAAAGTGATGTAATAAAGGGCCGGGATGTCTTGCAGCAGCGGACGATAGAACTTGAGGATTCTTTCCGGGATAGCGTGATCAAGCGACCGATCAATTGGGGCGGCTATCGGCTGACTCCCGAGCGAATTGAATTCTGGAAAGCCCGCCCCAGCCGTCTGCATGATCGGCTCGTCTATCAACTGCAGCCCGACGGAACCTGGACCATTAGCCGGCTCGCCCCCTGAGCCTGCGCGACTTCTTTAAAGCGGCCACAACGCGCGGCGGGCGAGTTTGCGCTTCAGGTTGGTGTAGCCCTGGTCTCCGGCAACAAGCTCGCCAAGCACCTTGCGAATGCCGCGGTGGCCGCGGGCAAACTCAATCATTCTTTCCGTGAATGGCGCCCCCCAGAAGTTTCCATAGAAGCGCCGGCGCATCTCAGACGCGCGTTGCAGCTCGCGACCAAAATCCGCTCGCCAACGCTCTTCATAGGATGCAGGTGTACTCTCCAGAAACGATTGGGCAAAAAGCTCCGCCGAACGCAGGGCATAGTAAATTCCTTCACCGGTTACAGGATCCGCAAAACCGGCTGCGTCGCCCAGCAGGGCCCAGCGCTCGCCACACGCTCGGCGCGTGTCCCACGTTCGCGGCAGGAGGCCTGGAATCCGCGCTGCATACTTGTCGGCACTCTGCTCCAGCTGGCTGCGGATGCGCGCATCAATCTCTATTTCGGCGGCCCCAGGCTTGTTGGTTACTTCAGCTCTCTTCCGTGCTCTGGGGTCCTGAGGTGGGGTGGCCGTTTGGCTGTTGGTGCCGCTGGTCCACAAGCGCGTACTACGGTCTACCTTAATCCCCCTGCTGGATTTCTCGCGCTCGCGATAGTAGGCAATCATGAAATCCCATAACAATCGATCGAGTGACTCATGATCGAAAGCGTCCTGGGAAGTCGCAATGCCAAACGACACGTGGTCCAAACGAGGAAAGGCCCAGGCGTAACCGACCCAGCCCGGGAGAAAGGCCACCACCGTTGGCGCCGAAGTATCTTCCGGCAAAGGGGCGCGATAACCGAAAGCAACTTCCATCTCCGCGGGTGGCAAGGCTCCCGCAAGATTCTTCGCAATCGGACTGTTCGCGCCATCAGCTGCGGCCAGCCAGGCGCCTGACCACTGGACCCCCTCGGGGCCGGTGATGACCCAGCTGGAACCGGTGTCTTGAATATTACGAAAAGAGATTTTCTCGGCGAATACATGTGCCCCTGCTTCACGGGCGCGTTCGCGCAGGAAGGTGTCGAAGGTGTTGCGCGAATAGATGGCGAAAGGCTCATCCAGTTTCAGGGGCAGACGTCTGCCCGCGGGCGAGTACATCTCCAGCTCCTTCACTGTGCGCCCCACGGCCTCGAGCAAGTGTGGCCAGGCCTTGAGTGCCTTTGAAGTGACCCCGCCGCCACAGGCTTTGGCTTGGCCCTCGGGCCGGCCGTCAAACAATGCCACCGACGCTCCACCGCGCGCCAAAAGCTCTGCCGCGAATGAACCAGCCGGCCCCGCGCCGACGATAAGTACATCAAAATTCACAATGTTAGCTGTCATTTAGCCGAACTGAGACCCCAGATGATAGAGGCCTTCCCTGTTGTTAGCAATCCAGGCTTTAGTGCGCTCCGCCGGCGGTGCTAAACTGAACGGCGTTCCAGACAATTAAACGCTCCCTCAATTTGATGTCGTCATGAACGATGCTAGCGCAATAGTCTTTGCCGGCATTGCTCCGCATCCTCCGATCATGGTTCCGGAAGTCGGGCGCGAAGCGATAGCGGAAGTGCGTAGCTCCATCGAAGCCATGGCGGAGCTCACGGAACGCGTTATCGCCAGTGGCGCTGAAACCGTGATCTTAATCTCGCCCCACGCCCCGCTCGACCCTTACGCTTTCGTTGCCTATCAGGGGCCAAAACTTTTCGGAGACTTTGCCAATTTTCGCGCCCCTAGCTCCATGGTTACGGCTGAGCTCGATCGCGAGCTGCTGGATGCCATCACCCGCTCTGCCGCCAGGCAGTCCTTCGAAGTACTACCGTTGGCGGACCAAAACCTGGACCATGGCACTGCTGTTCCACTTTACTTTCTGCAACGCAACGGTTGGCACGGCCGCGTGGTGGCCCTCGGCTACAGTTTTCGCTCGACTGAAGATCACTTGCGCTTTGGCAGGAGCATCAGGGAAGCCGTGGACTCCGTCGGCCGGCCAGTTGCTTTCATAGCCAGTGGCGACCTTAGTCATCGCCTCAAACCGGGCGCTCCCGCCGGCTATTACCAGGACGCCCACCTCTTTGACGAGGAAGTGGTGGCAGCTCTGCGTGCCGGCTCGCCGGAACGTGTAATAAATATCGATCAGGAACTGCGGAAGCATGCAGGCGAATGTGGGTACCGTTCGATGCTGGTCGCTTTCGGCGTTGCCAGGGGGTTGCAGCCTGCGCCCGAAGTATTGAACTACGAAGCACCGTTTGGCGTCGGCTACCTGGTGGCCCAGTTGGTTATGTCACCTGCTCCAGTCAAGAAACCCATTAGCTCGGCGGTCGATACTGACAAAGATTTCTCCGCCGGCGCGGAATTGGTTTCACTCGCCCGTCGTTCAGTTGAAGCGTTCGTTGCGGACGGAACGATTATCGAAGCGCCGGCGCAGCTTTCTCCGGATCTGAATCAACGAGCAGCTTGCTTCGTCTCGATCAAAACTCTGGCCGACGATCTGCGCGGATGCATCGGCACTATCCAACCGGGCAAAGAGACTCTGGCCGACGAAGTTATTACGAATGCTATCAGCGCCGCGACCAAAGACCCGCGATTTCCACCGATTGCGAAGGATGAACTGCCTGGATTGAAATATTCAGTCGATGTGTTATCCGAGCCGGAGCCGGCCCAAATGATCGATCTCGATCCGCTGGTTTACGGTGTGATAGTTGAGGAGGAAGGAAAGGAGCGGCGCCGGGGTTTGCTGCTACCTAATCTGACCGGAATCGATACCGCTGAAAAGCAGGTGGAGCTGGCATCTCGGAAAGCGAGAATTCCCCCTGGCGCCAAACTGAAGCTTTTGCGTTTTCGCGCCGAGAGGTACGCGGAAGAAGAACCAGGGGTCTCTGAATTCTGACCTCTACTTCTTACCTCCGGCGGGCCTCAAACATCGAGGTTTCTCACATCGAGAGCGTTGTCCTCAATAAACTTGCGCCGCGGCTCGACCGCATCGCCCATCAACACTGTGAACATACGATCGGTTTCGAACGCGTCATCCACGCCGACCCGCAATAGGGTTCGCTTTTCAGGGTTCATAGTGGTTTCCCAGAGCTGCTCCGGATTCATCTCACCCAGACCTTTGTACCGCTGGATCGACAAGTCCTTCTTAGCGGCAGCGAGCACGCGCTCCAGCAAAGCTTCGCGGGTTGGGATTCCCTCGCTGGTTCCGTTTTCACCGACAACAAATGGCGCTGCGAGCTCCTCTTCTAGTCTGATGAAAAGCTCTATGGCTTTTTGGAACTCGACGTGACTGGCAAAATCCCAATCTACGATAACCTTAATTCGCGTACTGGTTACCGTCTGAATCTCCCATAAGCCATGCTCTTCGTCGGGCGTGAGTTCGGCATCGTAGCCCTCCTTGGCCAAAGCTGTTTTGATGGCATCCATCAAATCGCCGTCCTGGAAAATAGCTCGCAGAGTTGCCCCTTCTTTGCGGAGTGCGCCGCGCTTGCCGCCGAAGGCCTTGAGCAACGCATCGAGCAAACGCGCATCGCCTCCGAGGCGTCGCATGGTTTTCTCGCAATACCGCTTGAACTCGAGCATCTCCTCTAACGCATGCGCTAGATCCTTGCCCTCGGTCACCGTCTTATTGCCAGCCGACTGAACTTTCATGTCGCTGGTGGCTTGGCGCATGAGGTATTTGATCATCGCCGGGTCGTCTTTTATGTACTCTTCTTTCTTTCCTCTTTTGACTTTGAAGAGAGGGGGCTGGGCAATATAAACAAAGCCGTTCTCTACAAGCATAGGCATCTGCCGGTAGAAAAATGTGAGCAATAGGGTGCGAATATGCGACCCATCGACGTCGGCGTCAGTCATCAAAATGATCTTGTGATACCGCAGCTTACTCAGGTCGAAGTCTTCTTTCCCGATACCGGTACCCAGCGCCATGATCAGCGCCTTAATCTCGCTATGACCCAGCATCTTGTCGAAGCGGGCCTTCTCCACGTTCAGAATCTTGCCCTTGAGCGGGAGGATGGCCTGGTTCTTACGGTCGCGGCCCTGTTTTGCGGAACCGCCGGCCGAATCTCCCTCGACAATATAAATCTCAGACAGTTCAGGGTTCGTCTCCTGGCAATCTGCCAACTTGCCCGGCAGCATGGTGGAACCGAATGCGCCTTTGCGGACTATCTCGCGGGCTTTGCGCGCCGCTTCCCGCGCGCGCGCGGCGTCGACGGCCTTGCCGACTATCTTCCGCGCCACCGTCGGGTTCTGCTCCAGATACTCCGTTAGACGATCGTTCAGGAAAGATTCAACGGCGCCCTTCACATCTGAATTCAGCTTGCCTTTTGTCTGGCCTTCGAACTGAGGCTGCGGGAGCTTGACCGAGATTACGGCCACCAGCCCTTCGCGAACGTCGTCGCCGGTCAGAGAAGTCTTGAAGTTCTTTGCCAGGCCCGAGGACTGCGCGTAGGCGTTGATTGTGCGAGTGAAGGCGGAGCGAAACCCTGACAGGTGCGACCCGCCATCCACCGTATTGATGTTGTTGGCAAAGGAATAGACCTTCTCGTCATAGCCATCGTTGTACTGGATGGCTACTTCTATTGCCAGCACATCGCTCTCCTTCTCGAAGTAGATTGGCTTGTCATGCAGGGCGCTCTTGTTCTTGTTGAGATGTTTGACGAACTCGGCAATACCACCGCGATAGTAAAACTCGTGCGAGCGTTCCGGCTCTTCCCGCTCATCGCGAATGGTGATGCGGATGCCTTTGTTGAGAAAAGCTTTTTCGCGCAGGCGCTCGGACAATTTATCGAAGCTGAATACGGTGTGGTCAAAGATAGTGACGTCGGGCTTGAAAGTGATCTTGGTTCCCCGCTTGCGTGTCTTGCCGGTGGGTTTGTTGCCATCGAGCTTCGTAACCGGGATGCCCTTTTCGTACTCCTGCTCGAAGGTCTTGCCGTCGCGCCAGATCTCCAGGTGCAACTTCTCGGAAAGAAAATTAACGCACGAGACTCCGACGCCATGCAGGCCGCCTGAGACTTTGTAGGCGTTCGAGTCAAACTTGCCGCCAGCGTGCAGCTTGGTCATTACGACTTCGGCCGCCGATTTCCTTTCCTTCTTCATCTCGTCAACCGGGATACCGCGACCGTTATCAATTACCGTAATCGAATTGTCGAGATGGATCATTACTTCGATGGTGTCGCAGTAACCTACCAGGGCTTCGTCGATTGAGTTATCAACGACTTCGTAAACCAGGTGGTGCAAACCAAGTTCGCCGGTCGATCCGATGTACATGGCGGGACGCTTGCGGACCGCTTCCCGTCCCTCCAGGACCGCGATCGAAGACCCGTCGTATTTTCTCTTTGCTTCCGTTGGTGCTGTTGCCAAAACTTCTCTCCTCTTTCCGCTCTCACTCAAAACTTCGCTTTTATCTCGTGCCGCTTCTCTTAACTTTGATTCAGAGTCTTTTACTAACTTAAGATGCCTCTCATGGCCCGGGCCGATGGTATTTCCGCCTCGTTTTTCCATCTCGTGGTTTTTACACACCCGCCCTCAATCAAGTAGGCATTTGCGCGGGGCAAAAACTGCTGAAGGTGGCTTTCCTTCGAGGTCGTGACGAAGGTTTGGGTGCGTCCATCCAGGTATTCCAGCAGGTAGTTTATCCGCTTCCCGTCCAACTCCGCGTCCACGTCGTCTATGAGGAAAATGGGATAATCTTTATGCCATGAATAATACACTGAAATCGCCGCTAAATCAAGTGTTATCAATGCGCTACGCTGTTGGCCGGAGCTGCCAAAAGTGCGCAAATCGCGATTGTCAAAAAGTATCTCAAGGTCATCCCGGTGCGGACCAATCAGCGAGGTACCGGCAGCCATTTCCGCGGCCAGACGGAATTGCAGACGCTCTGCCATCAACGACTGGTAGTCGGCTAAATCTCCTTTGCCTTCCAGCGAAGAGCGGTAGCGGATTGTGACGTCGTCCTGAAACAAAGTATGGTCCAAAGCCTCGTTCAGCCGGTTGACATAATCCGAACGCGAACGATGTATTTGAGAGCTTAGTTCAACCAGTTGATCGTTCCAGGGTTTTAGTGATTCAACCGCCTCGTCCGGGCGCAAACGGCCGTCCAGCGCGTCTTGTAGTAACCGGTTCTTCTGCCTGATCACACGATTGTAGTCAGCCAGCGTCTGAACATATGCGGGACGGAGGGACACCACACCCCGGTCGAGGAATTTTCGCCGAGCATCCGGCACCCCACGAACCACGTCCAACTCATCTGCAGTAAATGCGACTGTGTGCAACTGCCCGGCGTAGCGCGATACGGTTTCGCGCTTGCCGTTGACCGAGATTATTTTGTTCTTGCCCTGCAGGCTGACTTGTAGTTCTCGCGAGAGATTATCGTTCTGCGCAACCTCGCCGCGAATATAAGCAGCGGCTTCGCCGAACTGAATGGCTTCCTGGAGTTTGGCAGTGCGAAAGGATTTGGTATGGGCGAGGAGGTAAATCGCTTCGAGCCAATTGGTTTTCCCCTGCCCGTTGCTACCGTAAAGAATATTCAGGCCTTCTCCCCAAACATTCTTTCCGGCTAAATTTCGAAAACCATGTACCTCAACGGACCGGAGGATCATGCCTCAAATCTTAACATACAGCTGTTCTTTCCGCTGTTGATGCGCTTAGACATGAAAACAGAATCATCCGCAGGTTTTCGCGGATGAACACGGATCAGAATCGAAGCCAGAGCCGTATCCAATAAGTGATTTAGCCGGTGACGACGAGTGGTCCGCAGATTACGCAGACGGGGACAGGCAAGTGAGGTTCATGTTCCCATTTGTCAAAGAAAATGAAATCTGCGGAATCTGTTTAATCTGCGGATGATTCTTTTCCGTCTTCCTCTTTTCGGAAATTGCCGATCAGAACCGCTTCGCTCCATTTCTTGCCCAAGCTCTACGAATAAAAAGTCAGCCGGCACGCCAGTTTTCTTCCCCAAATCCCGTTTCTATAGGTGGAGATGAAAATATCTGTTCCCCGCACATCACATTCCGCTTTAGGTAGGTAAGGCGGCAACAAGGCTCACCGCGTGGGCGCGGTATTTTTACTTGTCAGTCAATGACGGCTCACAACCGACCCCCAGATGGAATCGAGGATTAGGTCGACGCGTTAGTTGAAGAAGGAGATAGAAATGTACACAGTAAAACGTCTAATTGGTTTTAGCAGTCTATTTATGTTTGTGGTCGCCGGCACCGCATTGGCCCAGGAGACGCGCGTGCCCTTTGAGATGCCGCGAGAACCTGTGGTGTCAGGACCGTTGATAACCGCCGCGGCCACAGCTAAGCGAGTGCGCTTTGTGAGTCCGGGCACAGTGGTCCAACTAAGGTTGGAGGTCTACAACGAGACGGGACAGAAAGTCCTGGACACTGAGCTGCGTGGCGGCAACGTGCTGGATTGGCACTTGCAGGACGGCGCTGGGGAGCGTCTCGCGGCGGGCTCGTATGCCTGCGTGCTGACAACTAAAAGTCTATCAGGACGTTTGAGCCAGCGAGTCGGAACAGTGACGGTTGATGGCACAAAGGCAGCAGTCGCAACGGCGGGAGCGGTCCAACTCTCCGGCCCGCAGCAGCAGGCTATCCTTCAGGCTGGCGACACGGTGGAAGACAATGCCGGGTTTACTGTGCTCCAGGAGACTGAAGCTATCACCGCCGTGACCCACGATGGCAGCGGGGGACAACTCAATCGCACCCGCGGAGCGCTTTCATTCCGGCTTGGCGACTTCTTCGCCGGGAAAGACACAGAGCAGATGCGACTGACAGAGGAAGGCAATCTGGGCATTGGCACCAACGACCCGCAAGCCAGGCTGGATGTGGCCGGCACCATTCGGGCCGGGAAAGGAATCGAGTTTGCCGATGGCACAGTGCAAACCACAGGCTTGAGTGGACGCAAGGATACAGACGGCAAACTGGTGCCCAATGTCGCCGGCAGCGGCACGCAAAACAGGCTGGCCAAGTGGACGGACAACTCAGGCACGCTGGGCGACTCGCTGCTGGGAGAGACGGGAGGCGGAGTTGAGTTGCGTCCCGCGGTGGCGGGCATAGGAGTCAATCCCACCTTGACGAACCTGAGCACTGTGGCCGGGTTTGCCCAATTCAGGTTCTATCCGGTAGCCGGGCCCAACACCAACATGTCGTTTTCGGTGGTGCCACGGGGGACAGGTACAGCCGGCAACCGGGCCCAATTCTCCGTCTTCAATACGGATGTTAATGCCGACGCGACCAACTATGAGTTTGCGGCCCTGCGGGCGCGGGGCACGGATTTCGTCTTTGGGTCGGGCAAATCGGGGGCAGGAGTGAACCGGCCGTTCATGTTTGCGTCCGGCTATCTCAGCGATAACACCACCAACAATGGGCAGTTCTATTTAGCCAGCGACGGCAATGTCGGTGTCGGCACAACCAACCCGGCGACAAAGCTAGACGTGGCGGGCCACATCAACACCTCGACGCAATACAACATCGCGGGCGCCAGAGTGCTGAGCGTCAACGGCATCGCCAACACGTTCGCGGGCGTCGGCTCCGGCCAAAGCAACGCGTCGGGCAGCGAGAACGCCTTCTTCGGGGCGTCAGCCGGCCTCTTCAACAACGCGGGCAACGCCAACGCTTTCTTCGGAATCAATGCCGGCTTTCTTAATCAGACGGGCGAGCGCAACGCCTTCTTCGGGAAGAATGCCGGCATCGCCAACAATGACGGCAGCGGCAACACGATCATCGGCTCACTGGCTAATGTCGGCTCCGCCAGCCTCACCAATGCCACGGCCATTGGTGCTAACGCGCTGGTCACGCAAAGCAATTCGCTGGTGCTCGGCAGCATCAACTTTGTGAACGGCGGAACCGCCGACACCAACGTCGGCATCGGTACCACCAGTCCCGGCGCGAGGCTCGACGTGGCCGGCAACATCAACACCTCGACACAGTTCAACATCGGCGGCAATAGAGTGCTGAGCGTGTCAGGGTCATCAGTCTTCCCGAACAGCAACACGTTCGTGGGTGTCGAAGCAGGCACGAACAATGCGCCTACCCTTTTTGCGGGTAGCGGCAACTCCTTCTTCGGGCAGAATGCTGGCTTTACCAACACGCAGGGCGTTAGCAACGCCTTCTTCGGGAGGGATGCTGGCCGGCTCTCGAATGGCACCAACAACGCCTTCTTCGGGGCCAATGCCGGGGACACCCACACGACAGGCAACGGCAACACGATGATCGGCGCACAGGCTGACGTCGGCGCCGCCAACCTCACCAACGCCACGGCCATCGGCTTCAACGCGCTGGTCACGCAGAACGACTCATTGGTGCTTGGCAGTGGTGTCAACGTCGGCATCGGCACTACCGCGCCGGCAGCCAAGCTTGATGTCATCGGCACTATGCGTATCTCCATACTCGGAGCGGCGGGTGCGACCACGCTCTGCCGCAACGCCTCGAACGAGATCTCCACTTGCTCGTCTTCCTTGCGCTACAAGATGAACCTCATGCCCTTCTCGGCGGGACTCGACCTGCTCGCGCGCCTGCGCCCAGTCACCTTCAGGTGGAAGGCGGATGGCGCGCCCGACCTGGGGTTAGTCGCCGAAGAGGTCGAGCGGGTCGCGCCGCTGCTCGTGACGCGCAACGCCGCGGGCGAAGTCGAGGGAGTCAAGTACGAACACTTGAGCGTGGTGCTGATTAACGCCATGAAAGAGCAGCAGCAAACTATTGAACAATTGCAGCAGGAGAATACAAAGCTGAAAGCGGCAAGCGCGAATATGGCAACGCGCCTCGCGAATATTGAAGTTACCGTGAAGCGGGTTAAGCGAAACAACCGGCGGCAGCGGTGACCTTGACTTAACCGAAAGCTCAAACACAACTCTCGGTCTTTCGGCTCAGGAGGTAAGAAATGACAAAACGATTCCTAATTCTCTTTCTTTCAATTGCAGCGCTGGGACTAGTCGCCAACCAGTATGCTCAAGAAAAACCACCATCAAAGGAACAGCCAGCCAGGGAGCAACCCGCAAACGAAATTCTCGCGGACCAGCTTGCGTTCGCCGGCCACGGAATGCTCTTTGACAAGAAGGTGAAACAAATCAAACTCGATCCTGCACAAATACTCGCAATGCAGAATTCGATAAAGCAGTTAGCGTTGAGAGAAAAGCAGCCGAAGGAAATCATGTCGCAGGACAAGATAGTCTTGAAAGCAGAGGAATTGTTGAAAACGGCCAAACTCACTGACACCGAAAGGATTCTGGTGGGTTCTGAAGTGCTTGAAAAGTTACTCGCGGCCGCTCCGAGGGAAATTCAGGCGAGGTATGGCTGGCGCAATAAGGCGATGGTTTCACATCACCTCCAGGGGCGTTACGAGGTGCTGACTACCCTGGCTCCGGGAGTCCTGGCGATCTTGCGCACGTCTGGATTCTTCACACCCGAGCCAGCCACCACCGATTACATCAGGGAATGCCGTGACCAGGACGTTCCGATCCCGCCGGATTGGGCCGAATCAGGAACGCCATGGGTGCGACAAGGCACGCTTGGCACTAACCTGCTCCAGCCGGGATTAGTTGCCAACGTTTGGACCTATAGCGATCCGGCCAAGCGAGGCGCCTGTATCGCACTACCAAGAGGAGGTGGGGGCGGAGGGTCCGCCGCCGGGATCATCTGCCAGAGCGCCACAACTGGTCATGCTTGTTTTTGGGACAACAAACTGCGAAGCGTTGAACCCGAACAGTTTTTGGGATGGCGTGATCGGACACTTGTGATTGCTGACCTCAAAGACGGATCCAACCTGGATCAGCCCTGCACGCAGTGTCACCATGGAAACAACGTTTATCTGATGGCTCCCGACGATGCGACGTGGGGCAAGGTATTAAGAGGACCGTTGAGCGGCACAAGAACAGGGACTTTTACAACCCGCCTGGAAGCGTCGTCAGATAATCAGGGGGGCCGTGCCCGCTACATACCCATCACCTTACCGGGGGGCCGTCCCGGTTGGGAGAACAATTATTCGCCGGTGGCGGGGTTTTGTGCATCCTGCCATGAGTTTCCTGCACTCTCACCGATCGGTGTCCCAGGGTCAGGGACTCTGCGGATGCCGCCAGAGTGTGCTACTGGCCCACCCGATGATCGAGCAGCTCCTTGTTACGGTACGCCATAACTCCCAGGCAAAAGGCCCGACCAGAGTTGGTGCTCAAGCGTTTGGAGTACCGACTTCAGTCGGGCTTTTTAGCAACACCCGTAACTGATCAAGGCTACTTTCAGGTCGAGCGAAGGAATACCTAACCGCGATAGTTCAATGCCAAACCTACAACTCGCGCTCCAGCGCCGCCGCCCCTGTGAGTATTTGACAAACCGAATCAGCCGCGGATGAACGCGGATAATTCGTTCGCACAGTTCTATTCTGATCTGCGTCTATCCGCGTAAATCTGCGGCTAATTCTGACGGGGCGAGCGAAGCGAATGACTCAGCGGCTGCATTCGCCGTTGCTGCGCGTCACCACCGGGCTCAACCGTCGTTGATACTCAGTTGAAGTGATGAACGAACAGACCATACCCCAATAACATCCGGGAAATTAAGAACGGAACCAGCCGCAGATTTTCGCGGATCAGCGCGGATCAGGACTCGAAACTTGAACGAACTGCCCTGGTACAGCAGGCTGCCAGCCTGCTGAGTCAGCCAGCGACAAGCTGGCCGCTTGTCGTACATCGGCGGATCGAGTAATTGCGCTGCTTTTGAAGGATAAAGATCGTCCGAATGCGCTCTCGGGTTGGACTTACTTCGCTGCTGGCGCGAAGGAGTACAGCGCATTGCGTGTGCGGATGTAGAGATTATTGCCGGCAATCGCTGGCGTGGCCCAGACCTCTTCACCCAAATCGTTCACGGCGAGGATTTCCCACTGCGCGCCTGCTTTGAGCACGGTGACTTTGCCGCTGGCGCTTACCAGAAATACCTTGCCATCCGCCGCGACCGGAGAGGCATAGTATTCCTCGAGGGCTTCGGGAGTGCGACCCATCTTCAAAACTTCGCCACTGACCGGATTGACAGTTGAGAGGATTCCACCTTCCTTCATTAGATACATGACGCCCCGGTAGATTAATGGCGCAGGAATATTCGGGTAGGATTTTTTCATGCTCCAGACCACGTTCGTCGCCGTCAGATCGCCCTGTCCGCCTAAGCGGACCGCGGTAAGACCGTGGCCAGTGGTGGTGGAATTGCGGACAAAGTCGTATTCATCACGATCGACATATCCGTCATTGTTGGCATCCAGCCAGCCAAAGTGTTCGTACGCTTCAGGCTGCGACTTCACTTCCTCACGGTGAAGGCGCTGGTCCTTGTCTTTGTCGGATTGCTTCAGGCTGTCGTCGAACGGTGGGAGGAACGGGTCATCGCCTCCTTCGCCGACAACGTAGACCACGTCCGTTCCGAGGACGGGTACACCCTTGGGATACGAGCCGACTTTGCTCACCCACCACAATCGCTCACCCTTAGCGAGCGAATAGGCATCAAGCGTACGTGAACCCAGGACGATTACCTGTGCTGGTCCATCCTTAGGCGTGTAGATCGCTGGTGTGGAATAGCCTTCAAAGTTGGACCGGTTCGTCTTCCAAAGCAGTTTTCCATTTCGCGCATCGACAGCGATGATGAAAGAGTTGGTTCGTTGATCACACACCATCACCAACTTGTTACCCAACAGCACCGGCGATCCACCCATGCCATAAAAGCTATTGAAAGGTCCCAGCGGCAGGCGCCACCGTTCCGTGCCATTTGGTCCGTAAGCAATCAATCCGAGCTCGCCAAAGAATACGAAGACGTTCTGGCCATCGCTAACTGGAGATGGGGAGGCAGGATCATTGGCTTTATAAATGGTCATGTGACGCGGACGGACAACGTCGCGTCGCCACAAAGTCTTCCCAGTTTTGCGGTCCAAAGCGAGTGTGATCAGTTTGTCGCCTTCGCTCGCCGTCAGAAAAACCCGGTCGGCTGTGACGACTGGCGAAGACCGCGCGAAGGGTACAGCTGTTTTCCAGGCGAGGTTTTTGTTTGCGCCAAACTCAGCCGGCAGGGCGAAGCCTTCAGCAACTCCACTCCCGTTCGGTCCACGGAATTGCAGCCATTCATCGGCAGCGGTCACGGCCGATCGGTCAGAAGCTTTCTTAGTTTGCTGTGCGTGTGCCGGCCAGCCCGCCAGGAGAAACAACGTTATAGCCAGGCTGAGAACTGAGAGTGACTTTTTCATTTTTATACTCTGAATAGGGTTCATAATCTGAATAGGGTTGAGAACGCAATCCAGGTGGCATGCTTTCATCCGTCAGATTGTTAAGCGATGCAAACGGAACACTGGAAATTTACCCAACCATATGAGCCATGGGCCTGGGGTTGTCAAGGTATGAGTGCATCGTCTCCAACCTGACACACCCCTGAGAACGGGCAGAACATTACGCAGGTGCCACCATCAACAGTGGGTTGAGCCCGGAGGGCTCACAGATAGTAGCCGGTGGTCGCAGCGCAGCGCAGACCACCGGATCGTGGCTTGAGCCCGGAGGGCTCGCAGATAGTAGCCGGTGGTCGCAGCGCAGCGCAGACCACCGGATCCCGGCACGAAAAGATCAGCACCCCAGCGGGGTGCCAGAATCAAACCCGAGGCAGTGGGTTGAGCCCGGAGGGCTCGCAGATAGTAGCCGGTGGTCGCAGCGAAGCGGAGACCACCGGATCACGGCGAGAAGAAAATCGCACCCCCAAGGGGTGCAAGAAAACAACACAGTTCACAAGAGATATTTTTCGTCGTACTCGATCCCCGCATTCTTCAATAATTCCTTTAGCTCATCGACAAATGAACGCTTCGCATGGTGAGCTTCCTGATTGGCAATGTATTTCCGTACTGCTTCGGTGGCAGTCGGACTTACGGTGAAAGCTGCGTACCCGTCCTGCCAGCCGAAGCTTTGATTGATCTCTTCTTTGGCCCAATTGGTGGAATCTTTCTTCAAATCTCGCATTACGTCGGCGAGACGATGGATTGGTCGCAAACTAACCAGCAGATGCACATGATCTGCCACTCCACCCACGATCTCCGCAACGCCATTCATTCCGCGAATGCATGCCTCCCAGGTAGGCATGCATTCGTGGCAACCCCTCGTCGAGCAGAAACGGACGCCGATGCTTCGTGGAAAAGACGATGTGGTAGTGCAGACTGAAAAATGTAGAACCCATCGTTGTTACCTTGCGACCTGCGGATGCTTCACGCAACCCGCCGGGTCGAAGGGCGAGGATCCGTCTCATGCAAGAATCGAGGCTACGAGTTGATAATGGGCAAAGTTATTGCCAGAGTCTGGTGGGGGGGTGTATCTCTCGAGGAGCGATTTGATTCTGGCACCCCGCCGGGGTGCTAATCTTTTCTTGCCTTGACCGGGTTTGGTTCTGGCACCCCGCTGGGGTGCTGATCTTTTCTTGCCTTGATCCGGTGGTTCTTTCTTTTTCTTTGGGTCTCAGACCCAATCAGCTCGGTCGAGGTTACGGCAAGTCGGAGACTTGCCGCGCACCGGGGGGCTGAGCCCGGGGAGTTTGCCGGTCACTCAGCCCCAGCACTCAG
>JBDTOI010000063.1:0-21505 GCA_039933315.1 Pyrinomonadaceae bacterium | reverse complement strand
GTGGTCTGCGCTTCGCTTCGACCACCGGCTACTTTCTGCCAGCCCTCCGGGCTGAGGACGCCAAATGTCAGCGAGAAATGCCGATCTAGTATTTTTGGAAGTCAACAGTCTTGCACTTCCAGGTTAAATGCGCGATTTGTCATCTCCAGATTGTTCGCCGGCCTTGTTTTTAAAGGTTTGCCGGCAGCGGCGCGGTAGAATCGGTTAACGACGTGACTCCTGAAACAAATCACAAAACGCAGCTGGTTGGCGTGCGCGGGCTGGTGAAGCATTTCCCGGTCGAGGGCAGCGACGACCTGGTGCGCGCGGTGGACGGAGTCTCGTTTGAAATCCTGCGCGGCGAAACTTTGGGACTGGTAGGTGAATCCGGTTGCGGTAAATCAACGGTCGGTCGCTGCCTGCTGCGCTTGATTGAGCCCACAAAAGGAGAAGTCAACTTCGAGGGTCGCGACATATTAAGGATGGGCAAGCGCGAGCTGCGGGACCTGCGCCGCGAGATGCAGATTGTGTTTCAGGATCCATATGCCTCGCTCAATCCGCGTATGAAAGTGCGCGATATCATCGGCGAGCCCCTCGTGATTCACAAACAGGGAACCAGAACGGAGCGGCGCGATCGGGTGGCCGATCTGCTGCGTCGCGTGGGCCTCGATCCGGCGTTTATGGATCGCTACCCGCACGAGTTTTCCGGCGGGCAGCGCCAACGCATCGGGGTGGCGCGCACCCTGGCCCTCGAGCCTAAGTTGATAGTTGCTGACGAGCCGGTATCGGCCCTGGATGTGTCGGTGCAGGCCCAGGTAGTGAACCTTTTGCAGGATCTGCAGAAGGAATTTGGCTTAACTTACCTTTTCATCTCGCACGGCCTGGCAGTGGTTGAGCATATCTCGACTCGAGTTGCGGTCATGTATCTCGGGCGCATTGTTGAGGTGGCGCCGGCCGCCGAACTTTACGAGCATCCGATGCATCCGTACACGCAGGCGTTGTTGTCGGCCATTCCCATTCCTGATCCGAAGCAGAAGCGGCAGCGAATCATTTTGCAGGGCGATGTGCCTACGCCTATCAATCCTCCTTCGGGCTGTCGCTTTCGCACGCGCTGTCCGATTGCCATCCCTGAGTGCGCGCAAATCGATCCCGACCTGCGCGAAGTGACCCCGGGCCACACGGTCGCCTGCATACGGGTCCCCGGCTGGGACACCGCACCATCAGTCGAGCAAGTGTCAGAACCGCCTGCGGTAGCGGGCGGGCCCGTTTGATTGCGGAATATTGATTGCGGAATGTGGATTGAGGGGAAGCCCTAATCTTTAATCTGCATTCCGAATTCCGCATTCCGCAATCAAACGGGCCCGCCCGCTACCGCAGGCGGTTCTGACTGAAACAACCTCGCCTTCCCGCTCGTACAAGCATCCGACTAATCCAGCTACAGCACGGACGGAAAGCTATCTCCCCGTCCTTCCAAAACAGGAGGATAAACATGAGCGATCCGAATCAAGAGTTTCAGACCACGCCGCTGCAGGAATTCCAGCCGCCGCCACCACCACCCACGCCCCCGGCTGAGGTAAAGCCACCGCGTCCGCCGCGGATGCTCCTGGTCGCCATCGTATTATTTGTGGTGGGACTGGCCCTGATAGGGGCCGGAGTGGCCCACCTTATTACCGGCGGAACCGGAGGCGGAGTCTCTGTCGTCCTGCTCAGCATCTGTTTGGCTGCGTTCAGTTTCATCCGACTGCCGGCGATCACACCCGACGCGCCGCCGCCGATGTCATTGGGCGAAAGGTTGGCCGGAATATTTTATGAGCCCACCCGAGTATTCAGAAACCTGCGCTCGTATCCCCGCTGGTTAGTGGCATTTCTAATTATCGCGGTCCTGTATGCGGCTTACTCAACTGCTTTTGTGCAACGCCTGACGCCGGACCGAATTATCGGCTACACCACAGAGAAGGTTATAGAAAGTCCTCTCATGCCGGCGGCGGGA
Source organism: Pyrinomonadaceae bacterium (assembly GCA_039933315.1). Lineage (GTDB taxonomy): Bacteria > Acidobacteriota > Blastocatellia > Pyrinomonadales > Pyrinomonadaceae > DASXRU01. The sequence goes on along the minus strand of JBDTOI010000063.1, from coordinate 19,536 downwards.
ATTGAGCAGGCTAAGCAAAATGCCCAGCAGGAGATACAGGACGCCAGGATGCCCGGCAAGAAAGTCATGTCCTTTCTGTCGAGTATGGTAGGAGTGTTCTTCCTCACGGCATTTTTTGCGGGACTCTATCTGCTTGGCATGCTGGCCTTTGGCGGTCGTATGAACTTCTGGCAGGCTTTCGCGGTGGCTCTTTACGCTGCCTTGCCCACCACCATTATCCTAAAGCTTCTGAGCTTCGTTTTGCTTTACCTCAAATCACCCGACGACATCCATCCCATTCTCAACGCGGACAATCTGGTGCAGGACAATCTGGGGATACTGTTCACTCCGGCGGATCATCCCGTGTTATTTGTCGTCGCCAGTTTCATTGGGCTGACCTCGTTCTATAAACTTTGGCTGACAGCGACCGGGCTGCGCCATGGAAGTTATCGCGCCAGCTCGGGCGCGGCGTGGGGCGTGGCGCTCACTCTGTGGATCATTGGGTTGGTGCTATCAATAGCGCTGGCCGCATTCTTCCCCGGCTTCCTGTCTTAGATTAAGGAGTGCCACTAGTGCATCCACAGATTACACAGATTTCACAGATTCAAGACCAATTCACTGGGACAGTTAAGCGGCCTCTCCTCTGATTGTCTTGCTATCTGTGTAATCTGCGTAATCTGTGGATAACTCTATTCGTAGCGGAGTGATTCGATAGGGTCGAGGCGTGCGGCCTTCCAGGCCGGCCATAAACCGAAAATCATGCCAATGGCCACGCTGGCAACGAAGCCTCCGATAGGCGCCCACAGCGGTACGTAAGAGGGAAGCACCAGCCGCAAGAGGAACGTTAAGAGCCACCCAATCGTCAGCCCTACCAGGCCGCCGAATCCTGTTAGCGTGGCTGCCTCGATCAAAAACTGCCACATGATGTCGCTGCGCCGGGCGCCGATGGCTTTGCGCACGCCAATTTCGCGGGTTCGTTCAGTAACCGACACCAGCATGATGTTCATCACGCCAATCCCCCCGACCATCAGTCCCACTGAGGAAACCACTATCATCGCGATGGCAACGCCGCTGAGGATGGAGCGAAAATTACTTAGAAACAATTCGGCGGTTTGCAGGCCAAAGTTGTCGGGCTTGCCGAAGGGGACCTGGCGGCGCACTCGCAACGTATCAGTCACCTGATCCTGCGCCTCTTCCATCATGCCTTTACGCGCCACTGCCAGGATGTAGATGTCGTCGGCATTCGGCTTCAACTTTCGGGCGACATTAAAAGGCATATAGATAACGCTATTTTGGTCGTCACCACCTCCGCCCAGCAAAAACTGCTCACGTTTTTCTAACACACCGACGACCCGAAACTGGTTTCCGCCAATGCCTATGTTTTGATCCACCGCTGAGCCATAAGGAAAAAAGTCCTGGGCCACCGCCGAGCCCACTACGCAAACCTGGGCGTTACTATCGTTTTCATACTGTGAAAAAAAGCGGCCTTCCTTGACGATTTGCGTGCCGGCTCGCTCAAAGTCCGGGAGCGTTCCCTGCAGCGCTACGGCGTTCGAGGTTTTGCCGACTCCGGTCACGGTAATCTTCTGGCCGAAGAAATTGTTGCTGATGTCGAGAAATGGCACCGATAATTCCACGGCCGGCAATTGGGTGAGGGCGATCGCGTCGTCGTAGGTCAAGTCCTTGCGCATGCGCTCTTCGCGCGAGAGGCGACCGACATGAATGCCGGAGTTGAACTTAATGATGTAGATAGAATTAGTGCCGTAGGACTCCAGCTCAGTCTTCACGGCGGTATCGACGCCGCTGATGATCGAGGAGATCAGCATGACCGTGATAACTCCGATCATGACGCCGATGACAGTCAGGAAAGAGCGCAGCTTGTTGGCGCGCAGAGTGTTCAGCGCCATTTTCAGATTCTCGTAAATGTCACTGCGTATAAGTCGCATAATCTGACACTCCGCTGAACTGAACCGAAGATTTAGCCGCAGATTTACGCGGATTTACGCAGATCAAGACCAATGACACTCGGCTGACTTGTCAAAGCTTTTCTCATATCCGTTTTTATCCGCGTTCATCTGCGGCAGAACTGTCTTAGTCAGCTCGCAAGGCTTCAATCGGATCCAGGCGCGCCGCCTTCCACGCGGGAAACACTCCGGCCGCAATTCCCACTCCACCCGAAACCAGAATAGTAAAAAGTATCGCGCCGATCGAAAGATAAGTAGGAAAGAAAACGGCAGTCATTATACGCCCGATGATCCACGCGATAACTATTCCGATTGCCCCCCCGATGGCCGCCAGGGTTACGGCTTCGACCAGAAACTGTTTGAGTATGTCCATCTGCCGCGCGCCCAGGGATTTCCTGATGCCAATCTCCTTCGTCCGCTCAGTAACCGATACCAGCATGATGTTCATGATCACGATGGCTCCCACCAGCAGAGCGATCGCCGGGACGGCCGTGGCGACTACGAAGGTTGGTCCCAGCAACCGGTCGCGGAAACCAGTGATGGCGTCCGGCGTGACCATGCCGAAGTTGTCCTTTTCGGCCGGCTTCAGACGACGGCGCGTGCGCAAGAGAAAGCGAGCCTCCTCAACGGCGTCGTTAAAAGCCCCATCGTTTTTTGCCGTGGCTTTGAAATAAAGCAAACGGTTACGGGTAAAGCCACCATAGTTATTTCCGTAGGTCTTTAGCGGCAGCGTTACAAAATTGTCCTGGGGTATACCGAAGACGGTGCCCTTGGCGACCGCGACACCGATCACTCGATATGGCAGTCCGGCAACATAGATCTCCTCGCCTATGGCTGTAATCGGTCCGACTGGGAAGAGGGCGTTGGCCACGTCCATGCCGATAAAGGCAACCCGCATGGCCGCGTCATTTTCAGACTCCGTGAAATAGCGACCATCCGAAACCTCTACGTTGTCGATCTCCGCAGTTACCGGCATCGTGCCGTCGACGGGCACATCCGATACGATCCTGGTTCCTCGTTTGACCTCAGAACGCGAAGCCCGCGCACTGGCCCCAATCTTATCGATCAAGGTCGAGCGCGCTTTCAAATACTCGTAGTCTTCGAGTGTCAGCTCTTTATTGCGCCGCTGGGCGGCGGCAATGGTATCGAGGTTCTTGAAGTCCTCGAAACTGAAACGCTGGATGGAGAAGGACTTTGAGCCAATGCCGGCGATTTTTTCGTCGATGTATTTGTTGAACCCCTGAATTAGAGACACGACCACCACGAAGGCGGTAACCCCGACAATCATTCCCAGCAGGGTCAGAGCGGAACGAAGTTTATGTGCCCAGATGGCCCCGACGGCGACTCTTAAGATTTCTATTAACTTCACGTGTCTCCGTTAATACGTTAAGGAGTTACATAGGGTTGCAGACAGTGGCACCGCCGATTCGATTGTAGGGGCGGCACTCCGTGGCCGCCCCTTTCTTCCCGCGAGGCGTCCTCATGACAATCCGAGGGGTGGCCACGGAGTGCCACCCCTACAACTACTCCCAGCGCAGAGACTCAATCGGGTCAAGTCGCGCGGCTTTCCAGGCCGGCCAGAGACCGAAGACGATTCCGACGCCGGCTGAGATGCCAACTCCGACAACGATCGCCCAGGGTGGCACGTAAGCGGGCAGCGGCGAGTACTTGTTTATCAAGAGACTGCCCACCTCGCCGACAGCCAATCCCAGCATTCCCCCAATAGCCGTCAACCAAACTGCTTCGATCAGGAATTGCGAAAGAATATTGAACCGGGTTGCCCCCACCGCTTTGCGTACGCCAATTTCCCTGGTTCGCTCGGTAACCGACACCAACATAATGTTCATCACGCCAATACCGCCAATCATCAGGGCGACGAATGAGATAGCAGTCAGAACCAAAGCGGTTGCGCCGGTGAGTTGATTATAAATATCAAGCAGCGCGTCCTGGGACGAGATACCAAAGTTGTTAGGCGCCCCCGCTGGCACGCGGCGCCGGCGCCGCAGTATGTCGGTCATCTCGTCGATCGCCGATTTCACATAGGCCCGCGACAGGGGTCGCACGATGATTACGAACACTACTTCCGGAAAAGGCTCATCGGGATAGTATTTATCAAACGTGGTGATGGGAACGAAAATCGAGTTGTCACGTGATTGGCCCAGGAAGTTTCCCAAAGGCTCCATAACTCCGATAACGCGGAAGGGACGCCCGTTTATTTTCAACTCTTTCCCGATCGGTTCTTCGAAAGGGAACAGCGCGCGTACCAGGTCCTGTCCCAATACGCAAACATTTGAGCGTTCTTTTATGTCCTGATCCGCAATGAAGCGTCCATGCGAAACGTAGCTGGATTGAGTGAACTCGTAATAAGGCGTGGCGCCGATCAGAATTGGCGTGTCCGATTGTTTGTCGGCGTAACGGACCGTCTCGGCAATCTTGCGATGAATCGGTGAAACGCTGAGCACGGAGGGGGCTTCGTCGCGAATTGCGTCGGCGTCGGCCAGTGTTAGGTCTTTGCGGTGCAACTCTTCCGGCCCGGGATTGCGACCAAAGCTGGGATCGAATTTGGTGGCCCAGATGGCGTTGGAGCCGAGGGCTTCGATTTGGTCGGCGAACGCCTTATTCAAGCCCTGAATGATTGAAACCATCAGGACTACAGTAATCACGCCGACACTGACACCCAGTATCGTCAGCGATGAACGCACCTTGTTCGAACGCAGCGTGTCAATCGCCATCCAGGCTGATTCTTTGATGTCCTCAAATCTCATAACTTCTTGTAGGGGCGGCACTCCGTGGCCGCCCCTTCTTTTCGCAATGGGCTTTACGCGATGGCGCGCATATGAGACGCGTCTCTCTCCAACACAAGGGGCGGCCACGGAGTGCCGCCCCTACAACTATTCCGACCTGAGCGCTTCGATGGGATCTAACCTTGCTGCGCGCCAGGCGGGCCAGAGCCCAAAGATTACGCCGACAACCGAAGACACGCCAACGCCCAGCACGGCCGACCAGGCGCTAATCAGCAAGGGAAATCCCATGGCCAGCGCCAGCAGGTAAGCCAGCCCAAACCCGGTCAATACCCCGATTGCTCCACCAATCGCCGACACAGTAATCGCTTCGATCAGAAACTGTACCCGGATGTCTTTTTGCCGGGCGCCCACGGCTTTGCGGATGCCAATCTCCTTAGTTCGTTCGGTGACCGAGACCAGCATAATATTCATCACCACGATGCCGCCGACGATAAGAGAAATGGCGGCCACGCCATACGTGACGAAGTAAATGTTCTCAGTCGCTTTCCTGTAGAGATCGACAAAAACATCCTGGCTTTCCAGCGTGAAGCCCTCGTCGTTAGCGTCAAAAAGTTTGCCACGGCGAGTGCGCATGATGGCCCGCACCTGGTCCTGAGTCTCCTCCAGCTCCCCGGCCGAGGCGGTCTTTACAAACACCACCAACGAATCGCGCGCGCCAAAGTTTCTTTGGTAAGTCGAATAAGGTACATAGACGATGTTATCGCGCGACTGTCCGAATATCTTTCCCAGCGGCTGCAGCACACCAATGATCTGAAAAGGCCGCCCCGCCACCCGTATGCTTTGCCCGACCAGTTTGTCGGGGGCTTCTCCATTGAAGAGGTTCTCCCCGATGTCGTTGCCAACGACGCATAGTTCGCGTCCCGACGCGCCTTCATTTTCGCTCCAGGTGCGCCCGGCGACGAGGCTGACGGCATCAATGTCGAACATCGCCACTGGCCGGATGCCGCGCACCAGGACGTTTTCCGATTTCTTGTCGCCATGCTTGACCGTTACCGGAGCATTGGCGGCAATACCGGCGCGCCAGCAGGTGGTGCAAAGGCGGAAGATCGCTTCTGCGTCGTCCAGGGTGACGTCCTTGCGCTTGCTGAACTTAATGAAGTCTTCGCGTGAGGTGATCACGCGCGGTTGCTTGGAAACGGTGAATACAGTCGAGCCCTGCGAGGAAAACGTCGTTGCCACGGTCTTATCCAGGCCCTTGATGATGGTCACAACCGCGATTACGGCGGTCACACCCACGACTATCCCCACCAACGTTAGCGCGGTTCGCAGCTTGTTAGCGCGCAAGCTTCCGGCGGCGACGCGGAATGATTCCCAGAGCGCGGCGAGGGAACGACGGGGAGATGGGGGGACGGGGAGAGGGGGAGATGGGGGGACGGGGTGGTCGGAGGACGGAGTGACAGGCGACAAGCCAAAAACCCCCTTGTCTCCCCGTCTCCCCATCACCCCGTCTCCTTTACCGGTCTCCCCATCTCCCCGTCTCCTTCATCTAATCCGTTCGTCTTTTTCGATCATTCCGTCGCGGATGGCGATCACGCGATGCGCGCGTGCGGCAATATCGTGCTCGTGAGTAACGACGATAATGGTGTTGCCTTCCGCGTGCAGTCGTTCGAAGAGATTCATGATCTCGTGGCTGGTGTGTGTATCGAGGGCCCCGGTGGGCTCGTCGGCAAGCAAAATTGACGGGTTGTTAACGAGGGCGCGGGCGATGGCTACTCTCTGCCTCTGGCCACCGGACAGCTCGTTAGGCTTGTGTGTGATGCGATCGGTAAGATCGACGGAGGCCAGCGCCTTCCTGGCCATCTCGTGACGCTTGGCTGAACCGATGCCGCCGTAAATCAGCGGCAACTCTACATTGTGCAAAGCGGTGGCTCGCGCCAGCAGATTGAAGGTCTGAAAAACGAAACCAACTTCCTGGTTGCGGATACGAGCCAGCTCGTCGTCATCCATGTCGGAAACGTTCTTGCCGTTCAGCCAGTATTGACCCTGCGAAGGCGTATCCAGACAGCCAATCAGATTCATCAAGGTGGACTTGCCGGAGCCGGAAGGGCCGGTAATAGCCAGATACTCGCCCCGCTGCACTTCGAAGGTAACTCCATGAAGCGCGTGCACTTTCTCGGCGCCCATCTCGTATGTTTTCCAGAGATCGCGCATGGAAATTAGCGTGTTCGCATCAATAGGAGGCGGAGTATCCGTCTTGACTATTGGTTGCTCGACGGGCGGCGCCAGGGTCGCTTCGTTCATTAACTACCTCCGCCCGCGTTCGCATTTTCAGCCGACTTGCGGGTCTGGCGTTTGACGGTGGCGCCCTCTTTGAGAGTCTTCAGAATCCGGCTGGGGCCGGTTATTACTTCGTCCCCCTCTTTCACCCCGCTAAGTATCTCGATATCTGCCTCGCCGGTAATGCCGGTGGTTACTTCGACGAACTTCGCCTTGCCGTTCTGCAAAAGATAGACACCGTTGATTTCCTTCTTCTCTCCGGGCGGCGTGGGAGCGTTGCCCTTGACCGTCGGCGACGGTGACGCCGGGGCCTTGGGAACAATCGCTTGCAGCGGTACGGCGATAACTTTTTCCCTCGTCTTCGTTGTGATGACCGCGGTCGCGCTCATGCCGGGGCGCAAAGCGCCTCTTATATCGTCAGGCATGGCCTTATCGATCTGAATCGTTACCTTGAATTCTTTGGCTTCCTGAACATTGACGCGATTTGATAATCCACCCTGGGTATCTGATTTTGAAATCGCCAGTGGATTCTTCTGAATCACCGTTCCCTTTATTTCTTTGTCAGCCAGCGCGTCGACCTTGATCTTTACCTGCTGGCCCGTCTCGACGTTGGAAATCTCTGTCTCGTCCACATTAACTTCGACATTGATGTCGGTCATATCAGCAATCGTCATCAACGGTGTGCTCGAAAGACTGGCAACTGCGTATTCACCCACCCGCACGGGAATGTCGGCAACGACTCCAGTTAACGGCGAGAGCTGGGTGGCTTTTGATCGCTGGCTGGAACTGCCGCGCAGCAGAGCCTGTTGCTGGTTGGCGCGCATCTCGCTGGTGCGCACGCTGTTCCTTGCTTCCTTCACCGCCACACGCTGCTGATTGGCGCGGTCCTGTGCTTCCTTGATCGCAATCTCCGCCGCCTGAAGCTTCGCCCGGGCCGAATCATAACGATCGCGCGCGGCATCATACTCGGCGCGCGAGATCACGTTTGACTCGACCAAATCAGTGGCCCGTTTCAGTTCGCGCTCGGCCGTCCTTAGATCGATCTGCGCGGTCACGGTCTGCTGCCTGGCCTGGGAGACACCAGTCTCGGTGATCACCAGGCCCTGTTCCGCCTGGCCGACGGCGTTGCGCGCGCTCTGGATGTCATTGAGCGACGCCTGGGTGGCGGCGAATTGAGCTTCCTGGGTTGACTGCAACTGGGTTGGATCCACGCGCACGACGGGCTTGCCCAGCGTTACCTGATCCCCGGCGGTGACGTAAATCTCTTCGATCCGCCCGGCCACCTCGCTGGTCAGCTTTATGTAGCGTACCGGCCGGACCTCACCGGAGGCGGTGACAGTCGAACGTAGCTCAGGGCGTACTTCAATTTTAACCGTGGTGACTTCCGACTCTTCCTTGCGGCTGGCAAAGACACTGACAATGACAATGATGCCGAGCAGCGCCACTGCCGCGACGGCGATGATGATTTTCTTCTTCCGCGTTAGGGCCATGTTAGCTTTCAGTCCTTTACTGGTAATTATTGGGTCAATCGAGCCGCGTCGGGAACCTTGCAGGCACTCTGCGGGCATATGCGCTAGAGATGTTTTTACGAGCGAAACTGACCGGCGGTTTCAATTATAAGCGAGCCGGCCCCAATCTCATTAACCCCCGGGTTCAGGAGTCTGGTGTGAATAGGCCATTTATACAATTTGAACAAGGTAGGGTCCCATGAAGTCAGTGCCACCACACGGTGGCGGGTGGGTTCCTGGAGCGAAGGTCGCTGCCCGATTCGAGGACCACTGAGAGTGTCTAAGCTCAGCCTTGGTTCGTGTTGCTTCGTGAAATTTCGTGTGATTTCGTTGATCGTGTGCTAATGATTCGGAGCCACACGATCCACGAAATCACACTAAACTGCGCGAAAGAACACGAAATAAGAGTTTTCGTGTAGCCGTGCCAGGTTAAGAAATCCAACTACGTGCTGGTTAGTTGATACGGGTCTGAATGCGACCGGGTCCCACCCGCTACCGCGCGGTGGTACTGACCTTCCGGGACGTAACCGTCCAAAACTACGGTAGTACCGGTCAATCAGGGCTCGTTGGCTCGTTGAATATTTCGCGCTACAATGATTCGCTTTCTTACGCGTGCACGATGGCGTCCCCCTCGGCGGGCGACAGCGCTGCCGGCCACTCCCACATACACGGGGTGAACCTTTATGACAACTTGCGAAAGGTGCAATACCGAAAACCTTGAGGGATCACAGTATTGTGACGAGTGTGGAGCACCTTTGAACGCGGCCGTCCGCTCATCTCAACAAATTGGCACCGATGAAATTGTTGGCACCGGTGAAGTTGGGGGCTCAACCCCGGGAAGGGGAATGGCCCAGGCGGCGCCCGCGCCAACGCCCGCGCCGGCCAGATCTCCCGAAACCCGCGCTTCTGTGCCGGCCTACAGCGCCGCCTCGTCTTCGCAGGTTCTAGTCGCAGAAGAAGCCCATGCGACGCTCATCATCGAGCGCGGACGCTCAGCAGGCAAGAAATTTCCCCTGACTGAGGAAGAGTCGCAGATTGGCAGATGGGATGCCGACGGTGGCATCTTTCCCGAGATCGATTTAGATGCCGACGATCCGGAAGCTAAGGTTTCGCGCCGGCACGCGAGGATAATGCGGCGCAACGGCGAATACTTCGTAGAAGACCTGGGCTCGACGAACGGCACCTTCATCAATCGTGGGCGTCGCTTATTGCCGGGCGATCGACAGCCTTTGCGGGATGGGGATGAGATTATCGTCGGTAAGACGTTTTTGCGTTTTCATATCAAGCGGTAGCGATTTGCTTTTATACTGACCACTGACCCCGACGGCTTTTCATGAGTATTTGTGGCGAATGCGGCGCGATGATTGCGCCGGGAGAGAAGTTTTGCGGCAGCTGCGGAACCCCGCGGCGTGATGTGGGTGTGACCGGAGACTGCGGTCCCGCCACGGCATCATCCGCCACACCAGTTGAAAACGACGAGATCTCAGCGACAGATGGCGGCGAGAAAGATTCGACTAAGGAGGAAACTCCTGCGCGCGAGCGCCATGTGACGACTGGGGATCTGCTGGGCGATGGGGACACAGTTCCTCCCGTGCAGCACACCACGCGCGCCAACAACACGTCCGGTAAGCATTCCAAAGCAAAACAGCTCGAAGCCGGCATCAGTCTCAACGGTCGCTATGAAATCGTGCGGCGCATCGGTGGCGGCGGCATGGGCGCGGTTTACCTGGCGCGAGACCGTAACCTGGGGGACGCCCCCCGCGCCGTCAAGGAAATGGTTGAGTCTCATATTGATGACACTCAGCACGAAAAGGCTATCAGCGACTTTAAGCGCGAATCACTGCTGCTAACTTCGCTGGAGCACCCATCAATCCCGACTATTTACGATTACTTTTACGATGACACCGCCGGCCGTTTCTACCTGGTAATGAAATACATTTCCGGTGGCGACTTTTCCTCGCGCCTGCGCAACGCGCCCGGCGGTCGGATTGATGAAAAGAACGTTACTGACTGGGGCATTCAAATCGCGGACGTTCTGCACTACCTGCATACGAGGCCGAAGCCCATCATTTATCGCGATTTGAAGCCAGCCAACCTGATGATTGACGGCAACAGCGGCCGCGTCATGCTTATCGATTTTGGCATTGCCCGCTGGGTCACTCGCCAGGAGAAGGGCGTCACCGCCGTTGGCACCATGGGGTATGCGCCGCCCGAGCTCTTCAGCGGACAGGTGGAACCACGTTCAGACGTTTACAGTCTGGGCGCCACCATGTTCCATCTCGTCACCGGTTCAGATCCGCAGGACAACCCGCTGCTTATTTTCGATTTCACCAAGAACCCGCGACCACGCCAGATTAATCCGTCCATGTCTACTGAGATGGAGCGCATATTGATGCGCGCGGTCGAGTACAAGCCGGAAAGTCGTTTTAGATCTGCCGCCGAAATGCGCGACACGCTGGCCGCGCATCTCGAGAAGCTGCATTCAGGGCAGGTCAGTTATGGCCTGCCGGCCCAGGAGTTAGGCGGGGAAACGGTCCAGGTCGAGACTGTATATTGCGGATTTTGCGGCGGCCGGATCGCGGCGGACGACATCTTCTGCGCCCATTGTGGAGCGCGGCAACCGATCGGGGGCGGCACCGGTTCTCCGGCAAGTCTAGCGCGGGCCACGGCTAAACTGGTGGTGGCGGGAACAACTGAACTGGATGCCTCGTTTCATTTGCAGAAGGAAAGCAATCTTTTGGGGCGCACTGACCCGCAGTCCAATATCTTTCCGGAGGTCGATCTATCGCGGTTCGATCCGGAGACAAAGATTTCTCGTCGTCACGCGCGCATCTGGCGGGAAGGCGAAACATTTCTGGTGGAGGACCTGGGTTCAATAAACGGCACCGTAATCAATGACGCGATTCGCCTGGCGCCGCGGCAGCCAAGGGTTTTGGACAGTGGCGATAAGCTGCGCCTCGGTGAGACGACGCTGCATTTCCTTGTAGGGTAGAGAAGGATATAGGGCCTATATGACCTATAGGACCTATTTGATCAACAACTATGCAACTATGACCCCGACCTCTGATCTCCGATCTCCGATCCTATGACTGCTCGAATTGCACCAGCCACTCTGCCGCGCGCGCGCGCCGTAACGCGGGCTGAAGCTCTGACTCATTTTGACAGGTTTCGGGCCCCGTTCTTTTTGCGCTGCGGCGCTCTGCTGATTGATTACGTATTAATCATCTGCATCGTGACCATCGGCACCCTGATAGCCCGCACGCTGGGTGGCGGAGCTCGCACAGCCGGAGGGACTGCGGAAACGCTGGGCATCATCACCGCCTTAGTGCTGGGTATGCTTAATTTCGTTTTTCTGGCGGCCGCGCGAGGGCAAACCGTAGGCAAGTGGGCCACCGGCATACGCATCGTACGCCTGGACGGCAGTGACCTGAGTTTTGGTCAGGCGTTTCTTCGTCACTTTGTGGGTTACCCGCTTTCTCTTTTGAGTCTTAACTTTCTGCTGGCCGGATTCAACCCGGATGGGCGCCCGTTGCATGACATAATCGTCGGCACCGTGCTGGTGCGCGTTGGCGCCCGCCGTGCCGCCGCGCGTTTGCGCCGCGGTTCGACTTAGAAGACATGCCCCTTTTCTGCTCAAGTTGTAATGCCCCCAGTCCGTCAGAGGCCCGGTTCTGCCGGCTCTGCGGCGCGCCGTTGAAAACCACCTCGGGCGCCAGTGGCCCGGTTTCGCCCCTGGCGCAGACTGTGCCGTTGGCGGCTGATCCGCGTACGACTGACGGCTTGCCGGGAGAAGATCCCCGTCGCAGTGCCGACACCGTGAGGGTGAGCAACGGAGACCTCGATGCAATCCTGCAGGGCCGCCACGTCGCGCAGCCTCGCACAGCTGCCGTGAAGGACGGCGACGGATCGTCAGCGCCTTTGCCGGACGGGCATTTCGCCGCGCCCACCACGTCGTCACTGGTGATGCCGGCTAAGGCTGGGGCGCAAAAGAACGTACCCAGCAAGAAGCGCTGGTGGCCCATCGTATTGGTGAGTCTCTTTTTGGTCGCACTGGCCGGCGCTCTGCTTATCTACTACTTCACGCATCGGGGACGCGGCGGCGAACCTGCGGTCGTGACTACCGATCAAAGCAGAACTGTCGAGAGTCAACTCGCTGAAGCACGATCATTTCTTGCCGCCGGTAATATTGACGAGGCTGCCAACCGGCTGCATTCAGTTATCGACCTTGATCCATCGAACGTGGAAGCACATCGTTTGCTGGGCCAGGCTTTGATGCGGAAGGGATTGCGCCGCCAGGCGATCGACGAATATTTTATTGCCGCTCAGAAAGATCCGAAGGACCTGCCCACGCTTCACGCCCTGGCGTCGCTGCAATTCCAGGAACACTTGTACGCGGATGCGGTTGACAGCTATCGAAGGCTGATCGCCGCAATGGGCGAGGCCACGCTAGCGCCGCAGGATCAGCTTGATTACGCCGACGCCCTGCGCTTCGCCGGCTATACGGAAGACGCTCGCAACGAATACCAGAAAGTGATTGCCACGGCTCCGCCAGACATAGTCGCGACGGCAAAGAAGCACCTGGCCCAATTGCCGGCGCCAACAGCGACAAGTACGCAAGGCGATACGCGTCCGTCTACGACCGGTACGCCCGGCACCACCAGCGGCTCGACAACCTCGGCAGTGCCCGCGCCAACAACACAGGTCCCGGCAACGGCCAAGCCTTCGCCGTCACCGGCGCAGTCTAATCCCGATGCAGATTATTCACTGGGGGTGTCGATTGTTGGCGGGCGCGATCCTAAAAATATACCGCGCGCGGATTTGCTGCGGGCACTGGGAATACTCCAGCGCGCGTCGCGCGGAGGCCAACATCGCGCCCAGGCCCAGAGCCTTGCGGAAAGGCTGGGCCAGGAATTCGACCGGCGGCGGCGACTCGGGATTCAGTAAGCCTTGTAACGCAAACTGTTAGTTTGCGCGCCGGTGCCAACACAGAGCTTTAGCCTGATGAGGATCTTCAAGGGTAACGCAGCCGAAAATCGGTTAGGGAATTCAAATCTGTTAGCGGATTTGAACCGCTTTAGCCGCGTTCACGCGGCTTTCCCGAGGGGTTACTAGACCGGGCGTTTTACGCCGGGTTCCTACGCACCGGAATTCTTGAAGCCCGTTTCAACGGGCTTACTTTTACCAGCTTTAGCCCGTGGTGCTAAAGCTACCGGCTTAAGCACGCTGGAAGCGCGCTATGAGTTCCAGCGCGCGGCTGACCCAGCGCTAAAAGCGCTGGGCTAGTAACCCTCCGGGAAAGCCGTCTGCAGAGGCTCTGGGTCACGAAGCATCCGAGCATATTAAATTGCACCGTTGCCTGAAATACCGCTTCGCTGGACAACGCCCCAGCTTTGCCCCAGAATCTAGCGCTTGCTACGCCCATGCCTGAACTAATAATCAAGTACCCGGACCGCCCCTCCGAGAACTTTCCGCTCGGCCGCCTGCGCATCACGATCGGTCGCTCAGCGCGCAACGACTTGTGCATTCCCGATCCTTTCGCCTCACGCGTGCACGCCGAAGTGCGCCGCGAAGGCGACGGCTACGTGCTGCAGGATCTGGGCTCCGCCAACGGCACGCTCTACAACGGATCGCCCGCTGAAGGCGCGCTGCCGCTTACCGTCGGCGGTCGCATTCAAATTGGCGAAACAGAGATCATGTTTGACGACGGCACCTATCGTTCGGGTACCGGCGCCACCATGATTACCGACAACAGCGCCACCTCGCTGCCGGAAGCAACCATCGCCCTGACTTCTTCCGATCGCACAACCTCCGGACTTTTGGAAGCCATCGAAGGTGCGCGCACCAAGCCGGAAGAAATCGCTGCTGCGCGGGCGGCGAAGCACAGCGACCTGCTGGCCTTGATCAGCAAGGTGGGCATCACGCTCCTGGCATCCGCCACGCTCAACGAGACTCTGGAACAAGTCGTCGCACTCGTTTTCGAAGCCGTGCCCGCAGACCGTTGCATGATCATGATGCGCAACAAGGACGGCGCCGATCTGCAGGTTGCCGTCGCCCGTTTGCGCGATCGCGCCGGTGAAGTCGGCGAGATCCGCGTCAGTCGTTCCGTCATCGAGGAAGTAGTCGTGCGCGGCAAGTCAGTGCTGACCTCCGACGCGCAGGCCGATCCGCGCTTCATGAGCGGTACGGTAATGCTGCAAGGTGTGCGATCGGTGCTGGCTGTGCCTCTGGGAGTTAGCGAGAAACTGTTCGGGATCATCTATGCCGATTCACCGATGGCGGAAGGCAGATTTACCGAAGATCACTTGAAGGTGCTGACGACGCTCGCTTCCGTGGCCGCCATTCGCGTCGAGAACACACGCTTGCTGGACGAACAACTGCAGCGCGAGCGCATGGAGCACGAGCTCCAGGTGGCGAGTGAGATTCAACAACGCTTCCAACCGACCGCGCCGCCAATAGTGCCGGGTTATGAGTTACAAGGAATCAGTTTTCCCTGCTACGAAATCGGCGGGGATTATTACGACTTTATCCCGCGGGATAACGGGCGGTTGATAGTTGCGCTGGGCGATGTTTCCGGGAAAGGGGCCGCGGCCGCGCTGCTGATGTCATCGCTGCACGCAGCGGTTCATGCGCAAGCCGCCTCGCACGACTCGATCCTGAGGACCATCACCGGCGTTAATCGTTATTTAGCTGAGAATATTCCCTCCAATCGTTTCATCACACTCTTCTACGCCGAGCTCGATCCGAAAACAGGTGCATTAGCATTCCTGAATGCGGGCCATAACCCCCCCTTAATCGTCCACGCTGCCGGCACCATGGAACAACTTGCGGCGGGCGGTCTGCCCCTCGGAATCATGCCGGACGCGGAGTACCGTGAGGGCACTACCAAGCTTTTGCATGGCGACGTGCTGGTGATCTACTCAGACGGGGTAACAGAAGCCCAGAGTCCATCGGGCGAAGAGTTTGGCCCCACGCGTCTGTACGACGTGGTGGCGCGCAACCTGGACGCCTCCGCCGCCGGCATCCGCGACCGCATCGAAAGCGCCTTAACAAAATTCTCCCAGGGCACCCCCGCCGCCGACGACATCACTTTGGTCATCGTCAAGCGCCAGGCCGAAGGCGCCGTCCTCGCTGTCTCCGCCGGCTAACGAATACCCTCTTCTTGAAATACTCGCAGTCAGGAAGAGGGGCTTACCCCCGCTCTGGCTATGGAGTGCGCCGGCAGAGCGCAGCGGCGACGGCGCTTTGGATAGTTTTCTTTTGAGATCTCAAATTTCAGATCTGCAATCCCTTATTGAGATCTCAAATTTCGGATCTCAGATCCTTAAAGATAATCCAAAGCGGTGTCGCCGCTTCGCTCTGCCACCGCCTCCAAATTACCAGGCGCTTTCCAAGCTCTCCTTAATCCTCTCCGCAGTTTTTTCACCAATCCCGTCTACCATTTCTAACCCTCCACCAGCCGCAAACTTCTTCAACTCTCGCAGCGAAGAAACCTTAAACCGCAGATGCAGTAAGGCCGCCGTCTTCGGCCCAATCCCCGGAACAGTCAAAAGCTCCAACACCGACTCCGGAGTCTCCTTGATCATTCTCTCCCAGGCGTCAAACGTCCCCTTCTCCACCAACTCCACAATCTTCCCCGCAATCGCTTTCCCCACCCCCGGAATCGTCTGCAGCCCTTCGGCCCCTTCTGCAACCGCAATAGATTTCAGAGGAGTAGGCCAGGTCTCCAGCGCCTCAGCCGCATTCCGATACGATCGCAGCCGAAACGGATCATCCCCCCGCACCTCCATCAGCGCCGCCATCCGATAAAACCGTTCCGCAATCTCTTCATTATTCATCCGTTTGTTTAGCCCTTTGATAGACAGGATTAACAAGATTCACAAGAACAGCAAGGAAGAACTACCTGAGCTACGGGCCACCCCGGTTTGCGGGTACCAATCTCATTAACACCTGGCTTCAGCCAGGTGACCTGACTTCATTTGTGACCTTCTAACCGTTTCAACGGTTTACCCTGACGCGGTAAAGCCCTGGTACCACACCGTTACGATTTATCACCGTACGCGGCGTTAATGAGAATCTCAACCGACCATCCATCCCTACTTCTCTATCATGTAAATCTTGTTAACCCTGTCTAAACTCTTTCCTGGCTTCTTGACATTATACCCCCGCAAACGTTACTTATTCAGGCATCCAATTGGCCCCTAAAATGCTCTAAAACCTTCTCCCGTAGATTATCCGATTGAGGTAGACAATGAAATTTAGAAAACTTTTGTGCGCGCTCATCGTCGCGGTCTTTTCCCTGCAGTCACTGCAATTCATCGCCCGTGCCGACGAAGGCATGTGGACCTTCAACAACGTCCCTCGCGCCGAGATCAAACGCAAATACGGCTTCGAAATCACCGACGACTGGCTCAAGAGAGTTCAGAAGGCCTCCGTCCGTTTCAACAACGGCGGCTCCGGCTCCTTCGTTTCACAGGATGGCCTGGTGCTCACCAACTATCACATTGTCGAAGACATAGTGGGTGAAGTCAGCACCCCGCAGAAGGATTATGCGAAGGAAGGTTTCGTCGCCCGCACCCGCGCCGAAGAAATCAAAGCCCCCAGCCTTGAGCTGAACGTGCTGGAGAGCATCGAAGACGTTACCGCGCGCGTCAACGCCGCCGTCAAAGCCGGCATGTCCGACGCCGATGGCTTCACCGCCCGCCGCGCCGAAATCACAGCCATCGAAGGTGAATCAACCAAAGCCAGCGGTTTCCGATCCGATGTGGTGACCCTCTACCAGGGTGGCCAATACAATCTTTATCGTTACAAGAAATACACCGACGTGCGGTTGGTTTTTGTCCCTGAGTTCCAGGCGGCCTTCTTTGGCGGCGACCCGGACAATTTCAATTTCCCGCGCTTCAACATCGACATGTCCCTGGTGCGCGTTTACGAAAACGATCGCCCTGTGCACCCCGAAAGCTATTTCAAATGGTCTAAAGCGGGAGCGAAAGACGGCGAGCTCGTTTTCGTCACCGGCCATCCCGGTTCAACCGCGCGCCTGAATGTCGTCGCCCACTTGCAGGAAATGCGTGACACCAGTATCCCGATACTGCTTCGCATGCTGGAGCGCCGCGAAACCATGCTGAAGAAATATATGGCGATGGGCGAGGAGCAAAACCGCCAGTCGCAGGGTGAATTGAACAGCGTGCAAAATGCGCTCAAAGTCTATCGCGGACAAATTGCCGGCTTGAAAGACAGGACGTTAATCGACAGCAAGAGCATGCAAGAGGCAGCTCTGCGCAAGTCGATTGCCGCAAATCCGGAAAGACAAAAGATGTACGGCACCGCCTGGGACGCAATCGCGAACGCCCACAAGGGACTGCCGTCGTATATTCGCGAGCGAAGAATCTTCGATCAGGCCGCCGGCTTCAACACTACTCTGTTCGGCGTTGCGCGCACCCTCGTCCGGCTGGCTGCCGAGAGCGAGAAGCCCAACGGCCAGCGCTTGCCGGAGTTCACCGACGCGCGCCGCGCTTCACTGGAGCTGGGACTCTATTCCGAGGCCCCTATCCACGAGGATTTCGAGAAGCTGAAACTGGCCGATTCACTCGGCTTCATGGTCGAACTTCTCGGCCCTGACAACGCTCTGGCCAAACAAGTCCTGAACGGCAAGACCCCCGAAGCGCGCGCCAACGAATTGATCGAGGTCACAAAGCTAAAGGACGTAGCCTATCGCAAAGAGTTAGCCGGAGGCGGCTGGCGGGCGATTGAGTCTTCCACCGATCCCATGATCATGCTCGCTCGTCTAATCGATCCGAAAGCCCGCGAGTTGCGCAAGCGCTATGAAAGCGAAGTCACCGGAGTCGAGCGCCCCAACTACGCCAGGATAGCCCGCGCCCGTTTCGAAAACGAAGGCACCAAACTCTACCCCGACGCCACCTTCACCCTGCGACTGTCATACGGCGCCGTGAAAGGCTACACCGAAAACGGCAAGAAGATCACACCGTTCACAACCCTGGGCGGCCTCTACGATCGTTCGACCCAATTCAAATCCCAGTTCCCATACACGCTGCCGCAAAGATGGCTGGACAAAAAATCTTCCCTCGACCTGAAGACCTCCTTCAACTTCGTCTCCACCAATGACATCATCGGCGGCAACAGCGGCTCGCCCACAATCAACAAAAACGCCGAACTGGTAGGCCTAATCTTCGACGGCAACATCCAGAGCTTAGTCGGAGACTTCTACTACGACGAGTCCGTCAACCGCGCCATCTCAGTAGATTCGCGCGGCATGCTGGAAGTCCTCCGCAAGGTCTTCAATGCCAACGAAATTGCGGACGAGTTGATTCGCGGGTAGGGCTTGTTGGGCTTTGCGGTGGCTCAAGGCGAAGGGGCTTTCCCTTTCCAGGACAAGGAGATCTCAGGACGTGAATCTCAAAGTTTTAGGAGTCATTACATTAATCATCGGGAGTGTCGCATGTGCGAAACTTAACTCGCCTCTAACCGGCGGTGACCTTAAACCGCGTAATTCCCCGGTGGTGGTTGGTGAGATGGCTCCCGACTTTACGCTGGAGGATCACAACAATCGAAAAGTTACCCTTTCTTCGGCGCGTGGCAGCATGCCCACCGTGCTGGTTTTTTACCGAGGCAACTGGTGACCCTACTGTGCTCGGCAGTTGGCCGAGCTGCGTTCTCTGGTAAAACGTGAAGGGCAAATTCGCGTCTATGCGATCAGCGTTGACAGTCCGGCCGAAAGCAAACAGTTTGCGGAAAACATTTCCGCCGACGGCAAGGGCGAGATCAACTTTCCCATATTGTCCGACCCGGGTCACAAGGTGATCGACGCCTACGGAATTCGCGATCCGGACTATAATGGGCAGAAATTTGAAGGTATCCCCCACCCCTCGGTTTACCTCATCGATAAGGATGGACGGGTTGCCTGGAGCAAAGTCGAAAGCGATTACAAGGAACGGCCTGATACCGAGGAAGTGGAAGCGGCGCTGAAGAAGTTAAGGGCCGGCCAGTAGCATAGCCGGGAACCGCAAAGCGGTTCTGCCCTCCAGCCCAGGGTTGCCGCTTCGGCTA
>JBDTOI010000062.1:0-21769 GCA_039933315.1 Pyrinomonadaceae bacterium | reverse complement strand
TCCACGCTGCCGTATTTCGCCAGCGCGTCGCGAGCTTTGGACGCATCGCCCACGGCCACGATTTGCAGATGCTGCAGATCGATGTACTTACGGGCCACGCGCTGCACGTCCTCGGCAGTCACTGCCTCGACCTTTTGCGGATAAGTGTCCCAGTAGTCAGCCGGCAGGTTGTAAAGCTTTTGCGTGATGATGTTCTGCAAGATTGACTGTGGCTGCTCCAGCGACAGGGCAAAGTTCCCCACAATTGCTCGTTTAGCGTTTTCCAGTTCGGCAGGTGAGACCTTCTCGTCGCGAATGCGGTTGAATTCCGCCATGAACTCCCGCAGCGCCCCTTCGGTCGCTTCCGTGCGCACTGGCGAACTAGCTACGAATGTGCCGCGATACTTCGAGCTGTTGAAGCTGCTGCCGACCGAATAGGCGAAGCTTTTGTCTTCGCGGATATTCAAAAATAGACGCGAAGATCCTCCGCCACCAAGAATTCGGTTCATGACTGACATGGCCGCATAGTCAGGGTCGGTCCGTTCAATTCCCAGTGAGCCGATCTGAAAAACAGTCTGTACCGAGCCGGGCCGATTAATCAGATATATCTTCGAGGCACCCTGGGCCGGCGCCGCCGGAATTGAAGTCTCCTGAATCGGGCCGCTCTTCCAATCACCGAACGCGGCCTCGAGCTTGGGCAGAATTTCCTTCAGTGTCACATCGCCGACAATTGCCAACATGGAGTTGTTGGGCAGGTATGCCTGACTATGAAAGCGCGCCAGATCAGCGGGAGTGATTTTCTTTATGGACTCCGCCGGCGGAAACAGGATTCCTGCCGGATGGGTTCCGTAGATGGCCTGGGTGAAACGCTCCTGGGCCAGAAACGCCGCCTGGCCGCGAAGTAGCGGTTGAGCGGAAATAGTCCGGCTCTTGTAGCGCTCGACCTCTTCCGTCGGAAACTTCGGCGTGCGCACAACCTCCGCAAACAAATCCAGAACCTGATCGAAGTTCTCGACCAGTCCGGACGAGGTGACACTCGAAGTGAACGATGCCAGGCCCGAGTTCGCGCCCATGGTGGCCCCGATGGTGTCCAGTTGCTCCGCTATTTCTCTGCTGGTGTGTTTAGCCGTGCCTTCGCGTAGCAGGGCGGCAGTGCCCGCGGCCAGTCCGCGCCGGTCCGCTGGATCGGAAAGGCCTCCGCTCATCACGACCATCTCCATGGAGAAGGTCGGCACGCGGTGGTTCTCCAGCACTATCACGCGCAAACCGTTCTTCAGGGTTGTCTCTTCCGCTTTGGGACGCTTCACCTTTAAGATCGTGCGATTGACCGGAGCCCGGCCTTTGATGACGGCGCCTTTAGTGGTTTGAGTCTCCGGTTGAGTTGTCGCTACCTGGGCGTAACCGATGGCAGCGAAGGAAGCGATCAGAGCCGGCAGGAGCGTCAGTTTG
Organism: Pyrinomonadaceae bacterium; assembly: GCA_039933315.1. Lineage (GTDB taxonomy): Bacteria > Acidobacteriota > Blastocatellia > Pyrinomonadales > Pyrinomonadaceae > DASXRU01. The sequence continues at coordinate 20,341 of JBDTOI010000062.1, read as the reverse complement.
GTAATGGTTCTGTTTCTCATTGATCTATCTCCTTCTACTGCATTGCCGGTGGTTGAGTGTTAGCGGGACCGCGGCCGCCGCCCTTGGGTACGGTAATTACCACAGTACGATTGGTTGGTTGCAGGTACTTATTGGCCACCCGTTGCACGTCGTCTTTCGTTACGGCTACGACTTTGTTGAGCCGGGTATTGATGAGGTTGGGATCGCCATAGTAAACGGCGTACTGGCCGATTGAAGTTGCACGAGACAGCGAGCTCTGCAGACCATTGATGAAGTTTCGCTTGGCGTTGTTCTTTGCTTTCTGTAGTTCCCAATCAGCGATTGGTTCCTTTTGCAGCCGAGCGACTTCATCATAGATTGCCGCCTCAGCGTCATCGGCCTTCACGCCATTCCGCAGTGTGGCGGTGATAAAGAAGCCACCCACGCCGCGAGATTCGCGCGCATTGCTGTTGACGTTGGTTACCATCTCCTTCTCACGGACCATTTTCTGGTAAAGACGCGCGCTTGAGGACCCACCGCCCCCACCGCCGCCGCCGCCGAATCCACCGCCACCACCGCCGAGGACGTTCGCCAGCACTTGCAGGGCATAGAAGTCGGTCGTGTTTCCCGGCACGGTCTTGTAAGCGATGGCCACGCGGGGCAGGCGGGCCAGCACGTCATCAACCGAAGCACGACGCTCGGCTTTCTGCTCCGGCTCAGTCATATCAACTGCAGGCGGATCCGGCTGGCGCGGAATGGCCTCGAAGTATTTGCGGATGCGGGCCAACGCATCGGCAGTCTTAAAGTCACCGACCAGGGTCAGGACGGCATTGTTCGGCGCGTAGTAGATTTTGAAGAATTGGCGGACGTCATCAACTGAGGCCGCGTTCAAATCAGCCATCGATCCGATGGTGTCGTGCTTGTAGGCAAAGTTGTCATACATCAGCTCCTGCTGCAACTCGCCGCTTTTGCCGTAGGCGGCATTATCGAGACCAATGCGACGCTCTTCCTGCACCACGTTGCGCTGGTTATCAAGATTCTCCTGGTTCACCGCCAGGCTACGCATGCGATCTGATTCCAGATAGAGAGCCAGCTCAAGCTGATTTGACGGCAGCGCTTCGAAGTAATTAGTGCGGTCTTCGTTTGTCGTGCCATTCATGGTGCCACCGTTGTTTTGCACCAGTATGAAGTGTTCCGACTTGCCGACGTTCTCAGAGCCCTGAAACATCATATGCTCAAAGAGATGGGCAAATCCCGTGCGGCCCTGGCGCTCGTTGCGTGAGCCGACGTTGTAAGTAACGTTAATGGCAACCACCGGAGCGGTACGATCTTCGACGGTGATAACGCGGAGCCCGTTTTTGAGTGTGGTCTCTTTAAGGTCAACGTGAACCTTACGGGCAACCTGCCCGTGAGCGCCGATGGCGACCAGCAACACCAACAGCCCGGGATAGAGTTTTCGCGCGAATCTCATGGGAATAACTCCTTCAGCAAAGTTCTACCTGCAGTATGGAAGAGTGACTGGCGACCCATAACCGCTCGGGATAAACACAAGGCGGCAGACGGCCTTTCAGTCTGGAATGTTCGAGTCGGAACGTAGTGAATCTAGGGATCGTGGGATTTGTTGTCAAGTCGCAAGAGGTAATTGTGCCGGAGGCAAAGTAAATGAACGGCCGGGCGGGTTTTTCAGCCAACCGCCGGAGACTTCGCGCCATCCTAACCTGCCCCAGACGATGTGCGCAGCAGCCCTGGAAACGCCGTGGCGACTAACGTCCAGGCGGGGCTCAACGGTATAATTTTGACCGACAAACTAACGACACAAAGAGTTCATGATTAGAATGAAGCCCACTCTCTCCAGAATGATCGCGCTGGCTTGTGCCCTGGTGTTTTCTTTTGCCGCTGCCCGCGCTCAACAAACCGCCCCCGCTCCCGGCAGCCGGTACGACATAAGCAACTATCGCATCGAGGCCCAGTTGTTTCCCGAGGAGCATCTGCTGCGGGCCGGCGCCGATATAACCTTCACGCCGTTGGAACCCACCCGCTCAGTGGTCTTTGAGCTTAATGGTTCTTTGCACGTTGATAGCGTCGAGATGAACGGGCACGCTCTAACCGGGTTCGTGCAGGACGCGGTTGGCGCCGGCGCGCTGGGGCCCAATGTGCGTTTAGACCTCGGCGCCGTGATGCCGGCTAACCAACCGTTGACAGTCAGAATTCGCTGGAATGGCGCGCTGGTTTCGCCCGAAGGTGGCCCGCTGGCCACCAAGCGATTGGCCTACATTGGCACCGACGGTTCCTACTTGATGTATGCGGCGCGTTGGTTTCCTTTTCACGATTATGCCGCCGACCGCGCTACGGCGGACATCACCATTATCGTGCCTACGGGTTTGCAGGTGGGCGGAAGCAGCGATGAAGTGATTGCTCCGCAGGTGGACAAGAACGGCACCACCCGTTTCCGCTTCGTGAATAAACAGCCCGCCCTGGTAGGTAATTTCATCGCTGGTCAATACATCGCCAAGACGCTGCGTTACGGCAATTATCAGTTGCAGTTTTATGTGAAAGTCGGCAGCGAGACTCGCATTAACAGTTACGGCGAACTAATGGGCCGCGCGCTCGAGTTTTATTCGAAGCAGTACGGCGCGCCCGGTTTCGGCACCCGCTTTACCGTCGCCCAGACTGATGATGAGGCGCTGGAAGCTTACACTGCCTCCGGCATGCTGTTTCTGGCGACGAAGTTCTTTGACGCCACGCGGCCGATTCCTGAAGAACGATTGCAGCGCGAGGTTGCCTATCAATGGTGGGGCCAAACCGTCGGCCTGAAGTCTTTCGATGACGCATGGGTCTCGCAGGGTCTGGCGGAGTGGAGCGCCTTTGCCCTGCGCGAGTCAACCTTGACCGCCAGCCAGTTGGATGCGGCCCAGCGCGAAGAACAGGAGCGGGCCTTGACGTTCGAACAGACCGCTTCGATTGCCCGCGCCCCGGCGGCCCTGGACGATCAGTCGGCTGCCTATCAGTCGATCGTGTTCTACAAAGGCGCGATGGTCTTGCGCATGTTGCGGGCCACGATAGGCAACGAGAAATTCGATCAACTCCTGCGGGGGTTTCTGGAGCAGTATCGTGGCAAGAGCGCGTCGATAGATGATTTTGAACGGCTGACTTCGCAAATTGCGGGAAAGAACATGCGCTACTTTTTTGCCCAATGGGTGGAAGGGACGGGCGTGCCGGAGTTCAGTGTCGACTATCAAATCATACGCACGCGCGCCGGCAAGTTTCGCACGCGCGGCACCGTAAAGCAGACGCTGGAATCACTCAGGCTGCCGGTCGAGTTAATGCTGCGCGCCGAGGGGGACAACCAGACTACGACGCTGCCGCTCGAGGGCCGCAGCGAAGATTTCGACTTTGAATCCAATGGCCAGCCACTGGAAGTAATCGTCGATCCGAACAACAAGATCCTGCGCATGTCCGACGAGTTGCGAGTGTCGATCATCGCGCGTCGTGGTATTGAGCAGTTTAAAGAAGGTCAGTACGCCGAAGCGCAGCAGCAATTCGAAGCGGCGTTAAAGCTTGATCGCTCCAATTCCTGGGTCTATTACAATCTTGGGCTGTTGTATCTGGAGCAGCGTAACTGGCAGCTGGCCCTGGATAATTTTCAGGCGGCGCTGGATAGCCCGAATATTAAGCCTTCGTGGATTGAGGTTTGGGCGCGCATCAAACGGGGCAATTCCTATGACGCCAAAGGCGACCGGCCGAAGGCTGTGTACGAGTACAACAAAGCAGTCCAGACCGGCGTTGATTATGACAATGCCCAGGCAGTGGCCAGGAAATTCATCGCCACTCCCTTCGATCCCAAAGCTGCTCAAACGGCTGCGAGCACCGGGCCGGGGTTTTAGAGTTCGTAGACAAGATTCTAAGAAACGTACGTGGCCAGGCGCTCCCAGGAGGCCTGGCCTTTTTTTGGAGTGCGCCGGCAGAGCTTTGCGACGGCGCTTTGGGTCATTCTTATTTCAGATCTCAGATTTCAGATCTTCAAGTCCAGGAAGAAAACCCAAAGCGGTGTCGTGCTGTGCTTGCCACCGCGCTCCAATTGGCGATGGGTTCAAACCTTGGACGGCGACAATTTGCGAATGAAGTCAACTCTTAGAGGGCGACAACCGCGATCTTGTTTTCATTAGCCAGGGCAATCATCGCTTCTCGATCGAACATCAGGGTCTTACCGGCGGTGATGCAGAGGCAGGAAGCGCCCGCCGCGATCATGCTTTCAATCGTGGGCACGCCGACCACCGGCACGTCGAAACGCATGTCCTGATCGGGCTTGGCAATTTTAACTACCGTGAGGCCCGCCTTTGAGAATACCCCGGCGCGCTTGCGCATCGGCTTCTGCTTTGATCCCCAAACCACCTCGCCCGCACGCCGGATCGTCGCGTCTGTGCCCTCCATGGCCTCAATGGCTACGCAGGCTCCGGCGCGAACGACGATAGTCTGGCCCAGATCCAGCCGGGCTATCTCCCGGGCTGTTTCTAATCCATAGGCGATGTCGGCCTGCTCGCGCTGGTCAGGTTCGCGCTTCGTTAAGGGGCCAGGCAACGGTAACTGGTCTTGCAGGAAATGAGTTGAATCAATGAGCTTGATGCCTTCACGCTCGAGCTCGCCGGCGACCGCGCCAATCAGAGCATCGGTGTTGCGGCGCGGCAGTTTTAAGATCATCTTCAGCATGCGAGCGTCGGGCACGGCGCTACTGAAGATTTGGACGTGCTTGACCTGTCCGGCCATCATCGCCTCCTTCACGCCCTCCTGCTTGAAGAAGCGAATCATCTTGCCCAGCTGGCCGATGCCCACCCAGATGACACTCGCATCCGCAGCTTCGGCGGCGCGCTCGATTTCGGGGTCAGTTTCTTCGCGGATCGCCACGACCGCCAGGGATGCGCCAGCACGCCTGGCGCCTTCGAGCACCAAAAAAGGGAACCGGCCATTTCCGGCAATCAATCCGTAACGCATTTAGTCAGGCAGTTTCGCGCAAAGGCGCAAAAAAGGGAAAGTCAGAAGGCGCGAAGAAGTGCAGACTGAGAGGCCGCGCTTATTTGATGACCCCTCTTTGAGAGGTTTCAATGAAGTTCAGCAGCGTATCTACTTCAGCTGATTCAGCAATTTCTGCGCGGATGCGGGCGAGGGCCTGAGATGTATTCAGCTTTGATGAGAGCAGCAAATGAAAAGCGTGATGCAGCGTATCAATGACCTCGCGGGAGTAGCCGCGTCGCTTCATGCCGGTAATGTTTAGGCCATAACAGCTGGCATGGTTGCCGACGGTTAAGGCGTAAGGCAGCGCGTCCTTCACCACCACCGAATACCCGCCCACGTAGCTTTCGCGCCCCACGCGGCAAAACTGATGCACCCCCGAATAGGCGCCGATATTAGCGCCGTCTTCGACCAGGACATGCCCGGCGAGCGTAGCGGCGTTGGCCATAATCACGTTGTTTCCCAGCCGGCAATCGTGCGCAATGTGGGCCTGGGCCATGATCAGGCAATCGTCGCCGGTGGCGGTCAACATGCCCCCGCCCTGCGTACCTCGATGAATGGTAACAAACTCGCGAATCTGATTGCGGCGACCAATGAGGGTTTCGGACGGTTCGCCTTTGTACTTCAAATCCTGCGGGGCCAGCCCGATTGAGACAAAGGGAAAAACATGAGTTTCATCGCCGATAGTGGTGTGACCATCAATGACGCAGTGCGAATCAAGACGCACGCCGTCACCCAGCGTGACGTCTTCGCCGATGATCACATAAGGACCGATGATGCAATCGCGGCCAATTGAAGCAGCGGGATTGACTACGGCGGTCGGATGAATCTGAACCGGTTGAGTAGCAGCGGCCATAGTCCAAAAGTAAAAGGAAAAAGGAAAAAGGAAAAAGGAAAAAGGTAAAGCTCAGAGTGCAAACTCAGAAAGAAGCATAGGAAAAGAAAGCCAAAAGAGAACCGGCCAATACTGTTTCCCTCTGCCTTTTTCCCTTTGCCTCTTTACCGGGTGGCGTCGCGGTCGACGATAATGCTCATGATGTCAGCGTCTGCGCAGAGCACGCCCTCGACCCTTGCCTCGCCGCGCATTCGCTGCACCCGCGAGCCGATACGCATGGCGGTGACCTCCAGAAAAAGCGTGTCCCCCGGCACTACCGGGCGGCGGAAGCGGGCCTCTTTGATACCGGTGAATAGCACCAGCTTGCTATCGCGATCCTCGATCTCTCGCAGGGCCAGCACTGCGCCTACCTGGGCCAGAGCTTCGACCACGAGTACACCGGGCATAACTGGCGTGCCAGGGAAGTGGCCCTGGAAGAAGGGCTCGTTGATGCTTACCTGTTTGATGCCCACGATGCGCTCGCGCGGCACCAGCTCAACGATGCGATCGACCAGGAGAAAGGGATAACGATGCGGCAGAAGCTGCTGGATGGCGGAGGCGTCGAGAACCGTTTCCATAACGGTCAGTGGTCAAACCTGATGGCAAAGTAAATGGTGAATAGCGTGACCGAATGGCCCAGACGCTATTCACCATTTCAACGAACGGGTGGCGCGGTTACGGTCGTCCGGTCGCCGCGCTGGCGGTGGCTGGGTTCTTGGTGTTGAACTCAGCGATAAAGGCCGCGGTCACATCCATGGCCGGATTGACCGTCAGGATGGCCGGAGCCAGCTTGCTGATGTCCAAAATCATCGTTATGCCGCGCTGAGTGGCAAACTGGTCGAGCGCTTTGCCGATATCCGTAGAAATGGGACTCACCTCTTCCTGATAACGCTTGGTGAAATCCGCATCGGCCTGCTCTTTCTTGTACTTCAGATCGCGCTGGAGGCGCTCGCCTTCGTCCTGTTTGGCCTGAATCGTTTTCGGATCGACTACCGAGTTGCCGCTCAATTTGCTGATCTCATCGGCCAGCGCTTTGATGCGGTTCTGCAGAGTGACGAGTTCGGTCTGGCGTGGCTGAAACTCCCGCTCAACCTTTTTCACGGCATTGACGTAACGGGTGATGCCGCCTTTCTCGTCGCCAAACGCGCCGGTATCAATAAAGGCCATCTTGGTATCCGGTACGGGCGCATTGCTCGCCGCTGGCACCTGTGGGGCCGCCGGTCGTGTACTGGCTGCTCCGGGCCGAGTCTGAGCTGCGGCCGAAACCACCAGAAGGGCCGCAAGCATCAAGGCCGCAGCGATCAAACGAATTCTTTTCATGACTTTTTGTATTGCTCCTTACGGTGAAAGGCGATTCCGGATCTAGCGACTTAGTTGTATCGGGCGCCTGTATGGTTGCTGTGGAGGCTAGAAAGTGCGACCTACGCTGAAACGAAAGACGCTCTTCTTCTCGAAAAAAGGAATGAAAGCTCCATCAACGATTTGGGTCTCGCGCGCGTAGGGATTATAAGCATATATCAGGCGAAAAGGCACGTTCACAACCGGGATTTGGAAGCGCACTTCCGCTCCCAGGCTGGCCTGAATGTCCGTAAACTTTGCGAAGATGCTGTCGCCCAGACCAATGACGGTATTAGTCTGAGCTTCGCCGCGAAGAAAGACCTGTTGAAATCCAATCGGCAGAGTCGTGACAGGATCAATCGGGCCCAGACGCAGCGCCTCGTCAAATTCAGAACGCAAAACGAACCGGCTATCACGAACTACCAGTCCGCCGAATTGGGTCAATGCCAATTGATGACCGTTGTTGCAGGCGGCGAGCGTGTTCAAGGTCACCGGAACCGGGGTACCTGGCGCGCGCGGACAAGCAATTCGTCCGACGGTCAAGAAAAATGGTTGGTCGCTCAGGAAATTACTATTTATCAGTTGGTCGCCTTTGGTCCACAGATTGAAGGCCGTACCCACGTCCACGAAGGCCGCGACAGTCACGGGCCCGAAAATCGGAATCCGGTACTCAAAGTTTCCCAGCAGTTGCGTATCAGCGCCGATTGGTTGGAACACTCGCGGTAATTTAGCGCGGTTGTCCCCGGTAGGTCCGGTAAACACTCCGAGACTGGCAAGACTCGCCGGCAAACCGGGGATTAGGACCGGGGGGCCGTCATTATTTGCCGCCAGCACAACGTTGCGCGAAGTAAAGTAAGTGTCCACCGGAGCCCGCGGCGTGATAGAGCGGACGTTGTATCCGCGAATGGTGTCTTCGCCGCCAAGGAAGAAGCGTTCGAAAATGGGCACGCCGTCCACGAAGGCCAGCGAATTAGCGTTTCTAATCTTTGACGAGGTGGCAAAACTCGAGACCGTTCCCGCTAGAATACGGAAACCAAAAACCTCGGGCCGGTTCGTGTTTTTCCTTCTGACGGGAATGAACTGTATGTAAGACGCAGTCGGTTGATAAGTGCGCACATCGCCGCCGGCGCCGGCCAGGGCCAGGGTGAATTGCACCTCTCTGCCCTGCGTCGGGTCAATTGAGCCGTTGCGAGTATCGTAGACGAATGTCCCGGTAACGCGACTCGTCAAAATGTTGGGCTGAGTGTAAAGCTCGGGAATGAAAGTGTTCGGATTGTTTTCCAGGTTGACGGGTGGCTGTTTGGTACTGGATTGCGAAATCTGATAGGACAGGCCCACGCGCGAAAACTGGGTGAAGGGCCGCTTGCGATAGAATTCCGAGAGCGGCGCGCTGGCGAAAACTGAAGCCCCGTAAGTCGTGCGCGTGAAGAGGTTCTCCTCGCTGGCGCTCAGGAAGTCCAGCGCCGAACCAAACAGTCCCTGCTGCGCGTCGGTATTTTGCGAAAGCGCCGTGCCTTCGCCGAAGAACTTCTGCTTGAAAGCGTAAACGGAAATTCCCGCCGTGATGGGGCGGTTGCGTACATAGGGCTCGGTAAAAGAAAACTGAAATGACTTCTGCCGATTGCCGGCCGCCAATTGCAAAGCAAGGACTTCGCCTCGACCGAAGAGATTGTTGGTGGAATAATCCAACCCGAAGAACGACCCGCCAATACCGGAGATGCCACCGTTGAATGATATCTGCTGCCGGCCCTTTTCCACTACTTTCAGGTTGAGGTCCACCAGACCTTCTTCCTCGTTGGTGCGAAAGTCGGCGTCCCGGTCCTTATCAATCGGATCGAAATACCCCAGCTGGTTAAGTTTTATGACGGAATATTCGAAGGCCTGCTGGTTATAAATATCGCCTTCATTCATCAGTACTTCACGCCGCAGCACGTTGTCGCGGGTGAAGGTATTGCCGAGAAACTCCAACCGCCGCAGGTTGAATTGCTTGCCCTCGTCGATAGTGACGACGAAATCGACTATCCCTTCGTTAGGGTTCTGTGGGTTCTCTTTGAAAGTAGGTGTCGGCTCAGCCGTATATTGGATAAAGCCCTGACGACCGTAATATTCTTTGAGGGTCTTGAAAAGTGTGTCACTGATGCGCTTGCCGTCGGCGATATCGCCCTTCTTTAAGCCGATTACCGCTCGTATAATCTGTTCTGAGAAGATAGAGTTGCCCTCGATCTTCATCTCGCCAATGCGGAAAACTTTTCCTTCGTTGATGGGGACAGTCACCCGCAACCCCTCATCGACCGACGAAAGAAGTGGCAGCGGCAGGATGGGAAATCCGGTGCGTCGCGGACCGACACTTTCGACGCGGGGCTCGCCGTGCCGGGCCTGCAGGTAACCCTTCGATCGCATGTAGTTATCAACGTTGTGCAGATCGAAGTCGAGCTTATCGCGATCAAGAATGTCCTGTCCTTTGAAACGCGTTATGAACCCGGCTTCACGCACGTACTTCATCTGACCGCGCAACGACCCATCGCTGAAAATTTTATTGCCCTCGAAATCTATTTCGACTACGCGGACACGATCACCTTCATCGACAGCAAAAGTGATTGCCGTCGAGGTCGCAGAAACTTCTTCGGTACGCGGGTCGATGGTGGCGTTCGGGTGTCCGCGGGCCGACAGCAACTCCTTCATAACGCGAACGGCAGTGCGAACTTTGACGGGGTCGTAAACCGCTTCCTTGGAAACGCCGACGCGCTTTTCGCGAAACGCCTTAAGCACGTCTGATTCCGAAACCGAACTCAAACCCTCGAATTGCAGATCGCGGATGATGGGCAGCTCTCTAACTTCGAAAATTACATTGACGCCGCCGCGGGGGCCGTCCTCGATAAGGACGCGAGTGGAAGTCTTGTCGAAGAAGTTTAGTCCCAGAATCGTTTGCAGGTCGCGCTCCACCTGTGCCGCGTTGTAAGGATCACCTGGCCGGGTTTGCACCCAGTAAAGAATGTCTTCTTTGCGAAGTCGTCGATTGCCGGTGATGTCCACTGATTCCACTAATCGCGGCTGTTGGGCCTGAGAGTGGGTGGTAAAGGCAAAAAGAAGTGTGGTTCCGATAACGGAGCTCAGAATCACAAGGCAGAGGGCGCGGAAAAATGGCATATAGTGCGATTCCCTTTAGAGTTCGCGGACTTCAGGGCGCATTGATGACTGTCAGGTTCAGAAAAACCGGATAAAGATAATTACAAAACGACGCGGGCCGCAATTAACTGGTCGCCGCTTGGATTCAAGCCGGTGCCGCTACGTTGCCAGTTCTTTGCCCCGCGAAGTGGCGCATTATACAGGGAAGAAAGCTGGAAAGTCCAAAGAGCAACCCCCCGGCAATTGCGCCTGGTACTTGAACTTCGGAGCGATTGTGCTGGGGAGAGCCAGAGAGAGTTAGACAGGATTAACAAGATTTACAGGAAATAAACAAGACTCGGAATAAAAGCTTTTTACTTTGGTCCCGGGCTAGCGCGTTACCCTCTATTCTGTGCATCTGGTAAATCCTGGTCTCAAGACTCTTAGTGAATCAACAAAAGGTCGTCTGGTTGCTCGATGTCGACCGGCCGGTAATTAAGATCGTCGCCGTCAACAAAAACCTCAACTATTGACGCGTGGCTAAGCTGACCTTGAATCAGAGCCTCGGAGAGCGGGTCTTCGACGTGTTTCTGCAGGGCCCGGCGTAGGGGACGCGCTCCGTAGGTGCGGTCGGCACAGGTTTTTTTGACGATCCAGCGTCTGGCCTCTTCGGAAAGTCGAACTTCAAAACCGTGCCGGGTCATGGTGCGATTGATCTGGTCGATCTGCAACTGCACCACTTCCAGGAGTTCTTCATCGCCCAGTTCATCAAAAACAATTATCTCGTCTAAACGGTTGACGAATTCCGGATTAAACGTTTGCCGCACCGCAGCCATCACCATCTCTTCCATCTTTTCTCGCGAAACGTCGGCCGAGCCCTGAAATCCCATGGCGCCTTTCTTCTGAATGAAGCGGGCGCCGATATTGGAAGTCATGATGATGATCACATTCTTGAAATCAACGGTGTTACCGAGGGCATCGGTCAGGATTCCATCCTCGAAGACCTGTAGCAGGATATTAAAAATATCCGGATGCGCCTTTTCGATCTCATCAAACAGCAGGACCGAATAAGGGGAACGCTTCACACGCTCAGTCAGCTGCCCGCCCTCTTCGTGACCAACGTAGCCCGGAGGAGAGCCAATCAGCTTCGAGACGGAGTGCTTCTCCATAAACTCAGACATATCAAAGCGAATCAAGGCGCGCTCGCTGGCAAACAGAAACTGGGCCAATGATCGCGCCACCTCAGTCTTGCCCACCCCGGTTGGTCCCAGGAAAAGGAAAGAGCCCACCGGCCGCAACGGATTCTTCAATCCGGCACGTGAGCGGCGAATGGCGCGAGCCAGGGCCGAGATGGCTGGTCGCTGTGAAACTACACGGCGATGCAATTCCGATTCGATACGCAGGAGCTTTTTGGTGTCTTCTTCCTTCAGCGAGGTGACCGGGATGCCGGTCCAGCGGGCTATGACTTCTTCGATGTCATCGCGGGTAACTTCGGCGGAAACAATTGCGTCTTCCTCGAGCCCGCCGCTGGCTGCCAGCAATCGCTCGGCACTCGCAGTCGCACGCGACCATTCACCGATGTTAGCGCTCCAATCCTCGAGGTTTCCCTGTTCGCTGCGGACGCGCAGCTTGACGCGGGCGCCGGCCTCATCGATCACGTCGATGGCTTTGTCGGGCAGAAAACGGTCAGGAATGTAACGGTGCGATTGATAGACCGCCGCCTCGAGCGCTTCAGCGGTGTAATGCACCTGATGAAAAGTCTCGTAACGCTCGCGCACGCCATTGAGAATGCCTACGGCTTCCTCTTCTGAGGGCGGAGGCACCTTCACTGCCTGAAAGCGCCGTTCCAGCGAGCGGTCCTTTTCGATGGATTTGCGAAACTCGGCCGGGGTAGTGGCCCCGATGCACTGGAGCTCGCCGCGCGAAAGGGCGGGCTTCAAAATATTCGCGGCGTCGAGCGAGCCTTCCGCCGATCCAGCGCCAACGAGGGTATGCAGCTCGTCGATGAAAACAATGTAGTGCGGATTCTCGACCAGCTCGCGCATGATCTGTTTCAGGCGCTCTTCAAACTGGCCGCGATATTTTGTGCCCGCGACTATCAACGAAAGATCAAGTGAAAGGATGCGCTTGTTTTCGAGGAACGAAGGAACGTCGCCGCTGATGATCCTTTGCGCCAGACCTTCAACGATCGCAGTCTTTCCGACTCCGGGTTCGCCGATGAGCACGGGATTGTTTTTAGTGCGGCGGCACAGAATCTGAATAACGCGCTCGATTTCCGCTTCGCGTCCCACCAGGGGATCAAGCTTGTCGTTCGCTGCGTCTTCGGTAAGGTCACGCGAGAATTCCACCAGGTGAGGCGTGTCTCGTTTTTGCGAACCGCGCTCCGCTCCAGTTTGCCGGGCGATTTCATCGCGTACCGCGTTCAGCCGCAGCCCCCGTTCGTATAGGATTTCCGCAGCCATGGAACGCTCTTCGCGCAACAGTCCCAGCAGCAGATGTTCGGTGCCGATGTGACGATGCTGCAAGCGGTCCGATTCCTCATGCGCGTAATGAAGGACGCGCTTCGTTTCCGGCGCCAAAGGCAACTCGACCGAGGTCGAAATCTTTTCGCGCAGCAGCGTGCGACCTTCGATTTCCTTGCGAATGGATTCTATGGAGACCTGAGCGCGAGGGAAGAAACGGCCGGTAAGTGTTTTGTCTTCGCGCATCAACCCCAGCAGCAGATGCTCGGGCTCAATTGCCGGTGCGCCAAACTGCGACGCTTCGTAACGAGCGAAGAAAATTACGCGTCGCGCTTTTTCGGTGTAGCGTTCGAACATTTGCGTCTTCGTAGCTGTCTATTATTGCCTGCCAGCGCAGGAGAGTAGCACTGGCCCGTTCCTGGCGGGAATTATAGCCTAACCATCTGAAGGCCGGAAGTCTTAATCCTGACAGGACCGAGTTCTAAGCGGACTAATCACCCGTTGACGTGCCCCGGCGGGTGAACTTTGCCTCCCGCGAGCACCAGCGTGCGATCACACAACGCTGCCAGCCGTTCATTATGAGTCGCAATAATGATGATTGCCTTGCGAGATCGCGCATAGGCGAGCAGAACGGCGGCGATTTCGTCCGCCGTGGGGGTATCGAGGTTGCCGCTGGGTTCATCTGCCAGGACCAAACGAGGCTCCTTTACCAGCGCGCGGGCGATGGCGACGCGCTGCTGCTCGCCGCCCGAGAGTTGTTTGATCGGATGATCGGAGCGCTCAAGCAATCCCAGGCTTTCCAGAAGCCGAGCTGCGCGTTTCAAGCTTTCAACCCTCGGCGTGCGACCGATTAACAGCGGCATGGCGACGTTCTCGATGGCCGTCAAATCCGGAAGCAGGTGGTGAAACTGAAAAACGAAACCAATCTCCTGGTTGCGAACTTTCGCCAGCCGGGACGCCGGCGTGGCAGTGATATCGATGTTTCCGAGAAGAACGCTGCCTTCATCTGCCGCTTCAAGGCCGCCGAGCAGATGCAGCAGGGTCGATTTGCCGGCGCCCGACGCTCCGGTAATTGCGATAACTTCACCTTGCGCGATAACGAAAGAGAGGCCATCCAGAACTCTGAGGGGGGCGCCACTGGGTGACGAAAAGGATTTGCGAAGTCTGTTGACCGTAAGTCCGGAGTCCAAAGGCGAGAGGCCGCTCTGCAAGGCGCGAAGTTCCACGTCAGCCGGCAGCGCTTGCTCTTCAGGTATCAGCGTGGGAGTGCTCTGAGACATTTCTACTTCTTCAGACCTTGGACCAGGACATTGAACTGTTCGGACTAGCTTTCCCGCAGTGCTTCTACCGGCCGAAGACTGGCTGCAACGCGCGCTGGATAAATGGTTGCAATCAGGCTCAACGCAAAGGCTACCAGAACGGCCAGGGCTACATCAGTAGCGCGCAAGTGAAACGGAATGTTACTGAGCGAATAAACCTCACCAGGCAGACTCACAAGTTGATAGTAATTACCGAGCCCGCAAGCGGCGATACCCAGGAGGGCGCCGGCCAGCGTGCCTACCAGGCCGATTATTCCTCCCTCAATAAGGAAGACACTCATGATATTGAGCCGGCGCGCGCCCATGGCGCTGAGGATGGCGATGTCGGAACGCTTTTCCACCACCAGCAGCACCAGCGCTGTCGTAATGTTGAGTGCGGCAACCAGAGTGATCAAGGAGATGATGAGGATGACCATACGACGTTCGAGCTTCAGCGCGGCAAACAGCGGGCGGTTGGCTTCCTGCCAGTCAATAGTCGTGTACTCTTCGCCCATTAAAGCGCGTACTTCATTTGTTAGGCTCGACGTGTTGTAGATTTCTGAAGCCTGAATGCTGAGGACCGAAGCTGCATGAGGCGCGCCGGACAGCTCCGCCGCTTCATCCAAACCGATGTAGACCCATGACGAATCGTAGTCGTAGAGCCCGGAGCGGAAGGTGCCGGTTACACGCACACGTTGCTCTCGCGGTGTTCCTCCGGTGGCGAGCGACCTGGCATCGCCGGAAATGATCAAGCCCTCAACGCCGACTGCCAAACCGGTGCGCCTGGCCAACTCAACGCCAACAATGATGTTGGGTTCATACGCTGTTTGTGGCTTTTCCTTACGGGGGGACGAGCTGTCCTTGATGTCAACGACCGACTTTTGCCCGAGCGACGTGACTGAACCTTCATTGACCGTCGGACTAATATCAGAAACCGATTGGGCGGAGTTAACGTCCACTCCGCGCAGTACTGCGTAAGCGGAGCCGTTGGGGCCTGTCAGCAGCGCCCCGTTGTAGGTAGTGGGAAATGCGGCGGAGACTCCTTTAAGTGACTGAAGTCGGGAGGTGACGGCCTGATAGTTGGCGATGGGGCGTCCGTCGGTGCGCATCAGAGTTATGTGCGCCGTGCCGCGTAGAATCTTGTCGCGCATTTCGTCGCGAAAGCCGTTGGCGATTGCGGTGGTGACAATCAGCGCTGCCACTCCGAACGCGATACCGGCGATTGCTGCCAGCGCCGTCGCGCGTGCCAAGCGTTGCCGCGGTCGCGCGCGCAAGTATCTGAATGCGAGAAAGAGTTCGTATGGCATGGAAGGTAAGGCCCGGCGGAAACGGGCCAGTCGCTCGGATTAACCTCTGCGATTGCGTCCGGTGCTCAAGTTTTTCCCACGTTGAAGCACTTCTTTACTTCTTCCGGCCGGTTCTGGGGCAGTAGTCGTTCAAGGCCCGGTTTATCCTGAGCCGCGGTGTCACCGAGTGGCTTGATCTCAAAAATGGTTTCCGAAAGTCTTTTGAAATGAAAGCGCGATTCCAGTTTGACTATCTCCGGTAGTTCCGCCGCCCGCCACCCGCACGGTTGCCACCAGCGCGGATCGGCATCAAGGAAGACTCGCCGTCCAGCTTTCAAATGTTCCTCGATCACGGATGGGAGTCGTTCGCCGGGCCAGCCTCCGCCGATGCCAATGGCTTGCCATTGGCCCGTCCCGATCCCTTGCCAGTACGTGACCGCGACTGTCTGTGATCCGGCCACCACCACGGCATCAGGCGGCAACAATGCCAGACGTGACTGGTACTCTTTGGCCAGTGCCAGCTTATTGAAGTGATCGCTGCTCTTGGGTTGGACAAGCAGCACCATCAAACCCGTAATTAATAAGGGACCCGCGACTGCCGTCACAAACCCGCGCCGCGCGCTGCCGGTTCGTTCGGTTTCGTACTGCACGAAATACGACCCCACCAGGGGCGCGAGCGCCGGCAGACCGGTGAGGAAGTAACGCCAGTTGATGGTGGTGCTGTAGTTGAAGATAAGCAGAAAATTCGATAGCAGCCCAACAGCGGCACAAGTGAGCAAGGGCGAGAATCGATGCGCGCGCCACTCTTTCCATGCGGCTACCGGTAAAGCGACAAAGATCAAGGGAGCGGTCAGGAAAAAGAAAACCAGAAACGGTAGCGCGTTGCTGATTTGCACCGGATGGCGCGCGGCTTCTTCATGCATCGAAGCCAGCCAACTGTGCCAGGCCATACGATAATTAGGGTCGGAGACGTACCAAAGTGCGAATCCTCCGAGGGCGATGATGATAAAGACGGCAACGGCAGCGGCGATGAATACAAGTTCACGTCGTTTCAGTTTCCAACCGGCCGCGAATGGCGCCGCCACCAGCCAGGTGGCGTGAAACGCGGTCGTCTCGCGCACGTTGACGCCGGCCCCCAGAATGGCCGCTCCCGCCAACATCAGCCACAAACTTCTGCGTTGAACGCCGCGCCAATAGACAGCCAACGCAACGGCCACCAGAAGCACTGAGGGCACGTCGGTCATCACTTGTCCGCTATAAAGGATGAAGACCGGCGAGACCGCCACCAGCAAGGCTGCCAGCGTCGCGGCGTGCGCCGACCTGGTCAAATCGCGGGCGAGGATCCAACAGGCAATGACCGCCAGAGGGCAGCTAATGACTACTGCGTACTTAAAGATTAGATAAGCCTCGGATACAGGCACCCCAAAGAACGCATGACCGAGTCGGAAGAGTGCGTGATTGAAGAATACGAAAAGCGATCGCCCGAGGCCCATCGAAGAAGGATATCCACGCACCGCCAGCACGGTGTAGTCGAGTCCGTCCCAGTCTCCGATAAACGGATTCAGGAACAGGTACGTCAATCCCAGAGCCAGCAGCGCGGGCGGCAACCAGTAGTACCAGGCCCCACGAAACGTTAAGGGCACGGCATGCCGTGCCCCTGAAACTGGTCTGTACTCTGTCGCAGCTATTTCAACAGCTGCCGGCGTGTTCATCAGTTTGGAGATACTGGTTCAGTGAGTGCTAACTGATAGCTTCTTCAGGGCGCTTTACCATCTTCAGCAGATTGCCCTGCGCATTGTACTCAACTTCGTCCATGATGTTGTAGATGAGCAGGACACCACGTCCGGAAGACTTGAACAGATTCGTGGGGTCGCGGGGGTCCGGGATCTGCTGCACGTCAAATCCTTCGCCTTCGTCCTCGACGGTAAACACTGCTTCGCTGGGCGATAACTCCGCGGTAATCCTCAGCAGTTTTCCAGGATTGTTCTTATTTCCGTGGGTGACGGCATTGACAAAGGCTTCGTCGAGCGCAACGAAGAGATTGGATCGCTCCGGTTTAATGAGACCAATTCGAGATACACGCTCAATCAGGTATTGCAGCACTCCACTCATCAGGGAGAGATCGCTGGGCAATTCCAAATCGATCTTCTCGTGCGTTTCCGACAGCAGTCCGGGTTCATCAACGCAGCAGAGTTTGTAGGCGAGAACTTTCTCTACGATCTCGCGTAGATCGCCCGCCTCGTAGGGAACTTGAGCAGTGTTGCCGGCGGCAATCTTGAAAGCCTTGACGATGCGCGGTTCGGGAGACGTGCTGGTGGACCTATCAACTGTAACCAAAAGACGTTTACTGGCGGTGCCTTCGTTGGTCTCTGATGCGTCCTCCACCAGATCGCTTATTATCACGTCGAAGTCATCAAGGTCGGCGCGCGAGAGCGCTTCCGCGCGATCCGCAGTGACAATTACTTCATGACCCAGCGAGCGTAAGTCCTCAGGGAGGCTGGCGCACAGCTCGTCTCTGTTATCGACTATAAGGATTCGGCGTCTGGTCATCACGCTCCGGGCCGTCACCGCTGGATTTACGAGGAAAAGCTGGAAGAGACAGGGAGAAAACTTGTCCCGCCTTGAGCTATACGAAGGCATCCTGCGACGCGTTCGGAATATATCACATGAGTCAGGTTGAGCTAGCACAGGGCTTACGCGTTCAGACCCGAACAACGGGGTCAGGGTTATTACCCGGCGGCGGCGGCGGCGGTCGCGGCCGCAAACTCTTGTGCGTTACACTGTTTTGTTCTATGGGCCAGCAAAGTAGTCTGAAAACCATGCTTGAATACGGGGCCGCGCGTTCGCTGCTTGGCATCCTGGGAATTCTGCCACGCCCGCTGGCGATTGCGTCTGGACGCGCGATTGGGCGAATGGTTTACTCCTTGCCCGGAAAGCTGCGACGCACCGGAGAACGAAACCTGGAGATCGCTTTTCCCGAGATGAGCGAGCACGAAAAGCGACGTTTGCTAAGCGGATGCTTTGAGAGTCTGGGACGGCTGCTGGCCGAGTTCAGCCAATTTCCCCGCATGTCAGCCGAGCGTTTGCGCCAGATTATCGAGTACGATCAGAGAGGGTTGGCTGATCTTCGCGAGGCGGAAAAGGACGGGCGCGCAGTGATTTTCCTTACCGGGCATTTGGGCGCCTGGGAAGTGCTCAGTTTTGGCTGGTCGGCCCTGGAGTATCCGCTCAATTTCCTGGTGCGTCCCATCGATAATCCACGCATCGAAGAAATGGTCGAGCGAATCCGCACCCGTTTTGGCAACATTGCCATTGATAAGAAATCCGCGGCCCGGCAGGCCCTGCGAGTGTTGCGACAGAAAGGAACTCTCGGCATTCTTTCTGACCTGAACACACAGCCTTATGAAGGAGTGTTCGTGCCCTTCTTTGGTCGACTGGCCTGCACCAACGCGGGTATTGCCACCCTGGCTTTGAAAACTGACGCGGTAGTAATTCCCACTTGTGCTGTTTGGAATGCGAAACGAGGGAAATACTTTTTTCATGGCGACCCACAGGTGGAGTTAATCCGCACAGGCGATCATCAGCGCGACGTCGAAATTAACACCGCCAATTTCGCTGCGGCAATGGAGCGAATGATACGGCTTTACCCGGAACAGTGGCTGTGGATCCATAGACGCTGGAAGACGAGACCACCGGGGGAGCCTGACCTTTATCGCTAGTCACCGAACCGGCTTCGCCGCTTCATGCTGTAGGCAGGCAATCTACCGCGTGAGTATTTGAAGTAGTGGAGGCTGCGCTTCCTGTGGTGTTCGAGGCAGAGCGTTGAACCGGAATCAAATCAAGCAGGCGCGGAAAGGCACAGCCTCTTCCTTTGGCCGCCTAGCCGCGGCAACCATGCAGGTTCAACCTCAACCACACTCAGTTGCAACCCGGGAGCGCTCGGCCACGAAGATAGAACGTGCCTATAGCTTCGGCGATCTTTCGTCTTACTCTTTCAAAGAACGACTGCTGATACGGCTAGCCGACCTGGTGTTTTTCGTCTTGATTAAGTTGATTGGCCGCACAGTCCGTTTTCAAGTTGAAGGCTGGGAGAACTGGGAAGCCGTCGGCCGTGATGGCCGCCTTCCGATTTTTGCGCTTTGGCACAATCGAATTTTTCTGGCCACTTACTTTTGGCAGCGTCGCGGCATCGTCGCCATGACTTCGCAAAGCTTTGACGGCGAATATATCGCGCGGTCGATGCGACGTTTCGGTTACGGCGCGGTGCGCGGCTCGAGCACGCGTGGCGCTGTCGGCGCGTTGGTGGAAATGGTGCGGCTGATGCAAGCGGGTTGCCCCACTGCATTCACGATCGATGGACCTAAGGGGCCGCGTTACGTTGCCAAAATGGGCGCCGTGCTGCTGGCAAAAAAGACCGGAAATCCCATCCTGCCCTTTACGATTTCGCCAGCCCGGTTCTGGAAGGCAAATAAGAGTTGGGATCAATCCCAGGTGCCCCGACCTTTTACGCCGGCCCGGGTCCTGATCGGGCCGCCAATCTATGTCACCTCTGACGCTAGTGAAGCGATGCTTGAAGCGAAGCGCGACGAGCTGCAGCTTGCGCTCGATGAGCTTAATCGGCGCGGAGACGATTGGTTGAAGCGAGAGAATAATTGAGAATAGAGCGGTACCCGGAAAACGCGCGTCCTTCCTTCTTCATCTTTAGTTTTTAGTTCCGCGTGTAGTAGGATTTCCGGCCAAACCTTAGATCTCGGACTGAAAAGCACACTCGGCGGAGGAACGATGATAAATCAAGAGCGAATCAAGAACCTGCTTCTGGAGCTGGTGCAGATTGATAGTCATTCGCGCAAAGAGCGTGAAGTGGCCGAACGGATCAAGCGACATTGCGAAGACCTGGGCGCCGTAGTTGAAATCGACGATGCCGGCGAGAAAGTGGGGGGCAATTCAGGCAACGTCATTGCTCGCTTCCCGGGAACGATTCCCGGCGCAGAT
>JBDTOI010000061.1:0-21965 GCA_039933315.1 Pyrinomonadaceae bacterium | reverse complement strand
CCTCCCGCCAGCTCACCTCGCAGAATCTGCAGCGTTCGCAATTGATCTGCATCCTCATCCGTCAAGGCGAATTGATCGAGCGCTTCGCTGTACGCGGAATAAACAAGGGCAATGTCGCGATCAAAATCAATCTGCGGCCGCGCGACAGAAGCCCGACCGTCAGGGAGGGCTCCGTCACTCACCCTCGGACCACCCACTTCCAATTCTTTCCCCCGCCCTTCAATGATTCCCGCAAACTCAGCCGGGGTCTTCCCGGCGCGTTGAATCTCTCCGATCAGTGTGGCAATGCTGTTCACGCAACCGTCGCGATGAACGAGTGGCGCCAGCGCTTTTAGGTCACCACTGGCGGCCAGTCCTTTGAGTATTTGTGAGATCAGGCTGCGCTTGAGGGGCAGCTCTTCGTGGTCAATGGAAATTCGTGAGGGGATTGGTTGCGCGGTTTCGTTGGTCACGGCACCGGCCAGCACGCGCCGGACAAAACCGCGGAAAAGATATACGGGAAACTCACCCCAGACTCCGCGCACTTGCAAGCCATCGAGCAGTTTCTCTGTAACTAATTCAAGTACCGGATGGGAGGCGGCGAGGTAAAGGAATTTGTGCGCTTTACCTTTCGCCACATACTCCGCGCATCGTGCCAGCAAACGCTCGCGGTTCGTGCCCAGTAACGGTCCTAACCAGATTTCTTTAGACAAAAGGCAAACGTACTTTCCGCAGATCTCACAGATTCATTTTCCGGCGACACGGGCCAAAATTTGGAGTGCGGTGGCAAGCGAAGCGCGACACCGCATTGGATTGGGCCAGTTAGTTGGCCGTCCTGATCGGTATTAAAGGCATCCACAGCGCCGTCGCCACTTCGCTCTGCTGGCGCACTCCAAATTAGTCACTGGCACTCTTACTCTTCGAACTCAGCAGCGGAAATGACTCTTCCTCTTCCACGTCATCTACCTCGCCGGCGACCAGATCCGGAAACAGCCCACCTTCATCAAGACTGAGTGGGCGGGTCAAGTTCTCGAGTGGCTCAGTCGTCCCGATCTCTTCATCCTCCAATGCGGTCGCAACAAGCGTAAGTGGCAATCTCTTGCTCGCCTTTGCGCCTAACTGCAACACCCGTTCGGCACGACTAATTAAGTTTCCCTTGCCCGAAGTTAATTTATTGTGTGCGGCGTCATAGCTATCCTGTGTCTGCTTTAGCTTCACGCCAATATCCTTTAAGTCCTCAACAAAGCCGACGAATTTGTCATAAAGTGCACCCGACTGGGTGGCAATCTCCAAGACGTTGCGTTTCTGATCTTCTTGCCGCCAAATATTTCGGACGGTGCGCATGGTGGCCAACAGAGTCGACGGGCAGACAATTACAATACGTTTCGCGAACGCGTCGTCAAACAGAGTAGGGTCTCGCCGCACTGCAACAATGAACGCGGGTTCAAGCGGAACAAACATCAGTACAAAATCAAGGCTGTTTAGCTTGTAGTGATCTTGATACGATTTCAGATCTAATTCCTTAAGATGCACCCTGATCCCAGCTATATGTTTCCTCAACTCCAACTCACATTCGGCTTCGTTCTCGGTTGAGCAGTGTCGTAGATACGCAGATAAGTTGATCTTGGAATCAATTACCAAATGACGATTCTCTGGCAGCATTACCAACACATCAGGCTGAGAGCGTCTTCCATCCTCTGCGATCAACGTCTCACGCACTGAGTATTCACGATCTTTGATGAGCCCAGCCTTCTGGAGAATTTCCTCGAGAATAAATTCGCCCCAGTTACCCAGGGTTTTTGATTGACCCTTCAGAGCGTTGGTCAGGTTGATGGCATCCTGATCCATTTTTTCATTGAGTCCCCGCAAGCTCTCAATGGCATCTCTCAAAGAAACGCGCTGCTGGGATTCTTTGTCATAAACCTCATCGACCCTTAGTTTGAATTCCTGGATCTGCTTACCGAGGGGTGTCAATAATGCGTCTAGATTTAGTTTGTTTTGTTCGGTGAACCTCTTGCTTTTGTCTTCAAGGATCTCATTGGCCAAATTCTTGAACTCGGTTCCGAGAACCTCCTTGAATGCGAGCTTCTCTTCAAATGATTTCTTTTGTTCAGAGAGTCTAACTTCAGCCGAGGTAAGTAGCGCGGTCAGTGCGGAGCATTCTCTTTGTAGACTCGCAATACTCTGGTCATTTGCCGCAAGTTTTGAAAGTGAGGTTTCCAGGCCAACATTCTGGGCAGATAGCCGTTCACGAAGAATCAACCATGTTATGAGGACCCCTGTGGCGAGGCCGGCGAACAGTAATAGTATCGTAGTGAGCATAGCTAGTTTTTGGACTGCCGACAGTCTAACAAAAACCGTTGCGGAAATGAAACAGCGTCGCGCAAACGGGCCGGGGCGGGATTACCGCCCGAAACATGCGACCATGCGTTCATAAACCTTGCGTGTGACACGCACGTCGTTGAGGTTGTATTCCCGTATCTCAGCCAGCCTGCCGGCGTAATAAAGATCAAAAACCTTGCTGCCTTCAACCGCTGCGGTCTTGCTGGATTCAATGCCCAGCGCCCAGGCGATGTCGTCCAGGCTGACGTTCCGTTTCGCTCCTGACCACCAGCGGTGCATCGTGTCGAAGACTCCGCGCACGTTGTACTCGCTAAGATTCACCAGCGAGGGAACACAGATGCCGTTAATCAGGCAGCGCTGAAAGATAAACGGCAGATCAAAGCCGACGAGGTTGTGACCTACAATCTCATCCATCTCGCAATCGAAGTCTTTCAGTAAGTCCAAAAACGCCGTCAGCGCCTGCTTCTCATCCTGCTCCTGGCCATCGCTGTCTATGCCAAAGACATGTTCACTCTCGCTCTGCTTGAATCCTTCAAGTTGAAAACCGGGGATTGGCCCTACGTGCACCGCGATTGACAGCACGCGCCCTGACGTTGCGCTTAAAGAGCCTAGTTGATAAACGCGCTCTTCTTCCGCGGCGATGTCCTCGAGGTAACGCTGTTGCTGTTCCCAGCGCATGTTGCCCAGTCGCAGCATTCTCTCCAGTTGCGGCCCCACTCGCTCACGGAAATCGGGCAGAGCCAGCGTTTCAATATCCATCGTGTAGGCGCGCGGCAGAACCGGATCGGCGAGTTGATGTTCTCGGTATTGTTCCAGTGTAATGGGACGGTATTCCGAAACCACGAACTGGGGTCGGTCCTGAAACGTTTCCAGCCGGCCCGTAACTCCCCAGAGACCTGGTGTGAGATCTTTCCAGACTTCCAAAACTTCGCCCCAGATTTTCAGAGTAAGCGTGCCGCTAGAGTTGCGAGCGGTGACATCGTAGAAGGGTTTGCCCTGCTGGGTACGGCGTTCGCGCACGCTGGTCATGGCCAGCATCAGCCACACTTCCTCACCAAACGGAAGCTCGGAAATCGGTATGTTGCCTTTCATTTTCTGGTCGCCAAGCAAGATAAGGTTTGAAATCAGGTCAACTAATAAATCGCGACGCCTCTTCATCAAAACCAGGTCTGATGAAATCATGGGCCCGGGGGAAAGTTGCCTCGGTTAAGAGGCGCAGTCGTTCCAACTCAGCCAGAAGAGGCATGATCGAATCGCTCTTTTCCGCCAAAGACCTTTGCAACATCCGCCAGGCGCTGGCGGAACGGTTGATCGCGATCAGGGCCACCTTAGCGGATCCGTCCGCATCGTCCTGCACAATCGCGAGGGCCTCGGCTTCATAATCTTTGCTTCCAAGGATGTTTTCCCCGGCGAAGATGTCTTCTTCACCGGACATTTCGACATCGTCGTCATAAGAACCCATCACGGCTCGCATGATCTTTGCGGCGATGAAAAATTCGTACCAGCGGATAACTTCGACTGCGTCCAAAATCGAAACATCTTCTTCCAGGGAATCGATGGCCCTGCCATTGTCGTCATGCACCTTGCGCTCAACCCTAAACTGTTCTTCGAACCAACTCTGAACATGGTCCGCGTAGTTTCGGGCCAGCAAAGACAGCTCATCGGCCGCCGCCCGATCTCGATCGGCGCGATTTCGCTCCATCTCCTTTTCCACGTCAATCGCCTCGAGATCGATGCCGGCTTCTGCGGCCCACTCCGCCAACATTTCTCCGGCTTCCTTAAAGGTATCTCCCAGCTTCTGCCAGAATTTCGCGCTGTTAATGTCATGTACTTCCGAGTCCATCTCCTCATCGGCCTTTTCTGTCGCATAGACTACGCAGCGCGCGGTAAATGGACAGCGCTCGCACCAGCGATCGCAGTAGTTATGAATGCCGGAGATGAAGTCGGGATTTTCCGCTAGTTGCCTGAGGAACGATTTATTCATAGTCATCCAGGTATTAAGCAAACAGGTCGGCGATTCGGAAATCAACCCTGTTGAGAATACCCGCATTGCTCGCTTTAGTTCTGAGTACAATTCGATCTCATTGTACTACCAGAGCGATGAAAACCGGACAAGCGTAATCAGGCGGGGCCAGATGAAATGATGACGGGAATTTTTCAGGAGCAGGAGGCACAGTCGGTGGCCACGCACAGGGCGGAGGACGGCTGCCATTTAGAGCAGTCTCGACTCACATCAAGAGTCCGAAGGGATTACTTTGCTTCGCGTAGGTAGAAGGAGATATTGCCGCGGAAGTTAGTGACACTAACTTTGGCTTGCGCGTTACCCACGTCGCCGGTGATTTTGCGACCGTCCCCGGCAGATTTCATGCTGCTGTTCCAAAAGGGGCCCATGGCCAATTGTTTGGTCGGGGTCCAGGCCACTAGCGAAAAAGCCGAGTCGGCGGGAATACGAAGTGTGATATTGCCCTGACTGGACTTAAACTCATATGTGCCGCTGGAGGTAAACCTGCCGTCAAAGAAGATATCGCCCATGGTGTTCGAGGCAAACACCCTGGCCGCGTTGATACCGCTCAGGATGATGTCACCTTCGGAAGACACATGCGCGCGCACCAACCCGCCCTGGATATTGCTGACAGTAATATTTCCCCGCTTGGTTTCAAGATCTACTGACGAACTGGCTGGCACAGAGATGGTGAAATTAACGTCTCCAATGTCGCTGCGGCCACGATTGTCACCCACCACATCAACACAAACGCTGCCGTCAGTTTGCCTCGGCGCCAGCTTGGCCGAAGGAGACTCCAGCGTGGCCGTGAGTTTGATCTCGTCGCGATCCCAGGTCTCGACCGTGATAGTCCCCGAAAGGTTCCTTAGCTCTAGGCGCACGTTCTTGCCTGCCGGGTAGCGCCGCGTAATTCGCTGTTGGGCGAGCCCGTTGGCCGCGCTGGCCAGAATCAAGGACGCGACAAGAAGAAAATACGCACCCGCGCGTCCGCGGTTTGCAGTACCTCGAACGGCGAGGAAGTGAATGTTCGTACGTGGGCGGTTCATCAAACTAAAAAGTCTATGTTGTCGAGCACAATCCGGCCAAATTATCTTTACTATGCCTCAGGTTGTTCGCGCAGGAGAGCAGGCGCTGCAAAACTGCTGCATCTCACAAATCCGCAAACTCCCTGAGCAGTGACATCTTGTCGTTGAGGGCGGCGTTCAGCATCTCCTCGGAAACCTCATCATGAGGATTCCGGCGCAACTCGGCGAGCGAATCATTGACGGCCTGATCGATAACCTTCAGGTTACGATCAAAGGTCTCGCGCATCTGCGGACTCCATCTGGCCTTATTCAATTCCACTCGTTGGTTCCAGTAGTTAATCGCCGCCTGCTGCTGCCAGATGCGATCCTCGGGGGCGGAGGAAGAGCCACTTGACAAAACGGCCGGCCCGGCGGTGCCACCGTTTGCACCCAAAGTGGTCCCGCCAAAGCGATGAATGCCCAGAGTAGTTGCCAGCGCAACCACCACCACAATAATCGCAACCGCTGCGGCCAGCTGGGTAAAGCTCAGCTCCCAACTTCGATGGCTGACGCCAGACAACCAGCCGGTCCTTTGCTTAACCGGCGCACCCGGGTCCTTAGCCGAAGGGCTTGTGCTTTCGATGACGTTGCGTACGCGCAGCCAGAGCGCGCGCTCGTTGGGCGGCGCTTCATACTGTCCGCGTTGCTCGCGGCAAAAGCTGACGATCGCATTAAGATCGTTGCGCACACCGGCGCATTCCAGACATTCTTCCAAATGAGAATTGAGCGTGGAGAAATCTTCCCGGCCCAGAGATCCGTCAACAAATTCGCTGACTAAATCGCGGCATTTTTCGCAGTTCATTGCTTTATTACCTCTGACCAGTTGCGCTAGCAGCGTTCCAACTCGTTGGGGGCGCAACTATCATGGTCTCAAATCAATCAAGGGGAGACTGCATATTCTTGACGCTGGCGGGCCAAAGAATCGCTCGCCTGCACGTCCAATTTGTGTCTTTCCACCGTCTTCTCTGGGGTTTCAGGAGGGTCCGGTGAAACCTGTGGCCTCTCTTGGAAGCTATTGAGGCTCATTCTGTTGCCTCAAAAGTCCGCGTAATTTCATGCGCGCCTTATGAAGTTGCGACTTGGAGGTGCCGACTGAGCACCCCAGCATGCGCGCAATCTCTTCATGTTCGTGGCCTTCGATATCGTGTAGCGTGAAAACGGTACGATATCCGGGCGGCAGCTGCGCAATGGCTTTGTCGAGCGCGATGCGATCGACGACCGGCATGGAGTTGGGATTCTCGGTGCCCTTAACGATCTGCACCGGGGTCTCGCCGTCTTCGGTGGTCTGCTCCATCCGCACTCCGCGTTTGCGAAAGTGCATCAGCACCTGGTTCACTGTCAGGCGATGCAGCCAGGTAGTAAAAGCCGACTCCCCCCGAAAGCTGCCAATCTTGCGAAAGAGCTGAATGAAGACCTCCTGAGCGAGATCTTCAGCTTCCGAGACATTTTGCGTCATTCGCAGACAGAGGGAATAGACGCGCCGATTATGACGCTGGTACAGCTCTTCGAAGGCTTGCATGTCGCCTCCGGCCGCTGCCTGCGCCAGTTCGTAATCCGATCGTCCGTTTGTCTCGGTTTCGGCTGCGGTCACGTTTTCTTCTGTTCGGGCAAGCCGCGAAGGTGACTCGACATCTTCACCGCCTGTTCACCGACATGCAACGCGTCCGCGTGATTTTAACAAAGAAGCGCCCGGTTCTCCCCCTGCGAAGCGCAAGGCCGGCTGGGGGGTCCGGGCGGTCTCACGTGGTTCTGATGCGGCGCTTCTCTCGCGTCGTTGCCCTTGCCCGTCTGAAAGTCATTTTTCGTTCGCCGTTCAACCCCCTTGAGCGGTGGCCAATGTTCTGGCCTCAAGTCCAGTAGGTACGATCAAGGGATCGGTAACCAACTGCTTCAGCCACGTGCGCTGAAGCAATCTCTTCAGAGCCTTCAAGGTCTGCGATAGTACGGCTGACTTTCAGGATACGGTCATAGGCCCGCGCTGACAAGCCCAGGCGGGTCATGGCGCGTTCCAGCATGGTCTCGCCTTCCGCATCGATGGGGCAGTGTTCCCGGATTAATCTCGGTGTCATAGCTGCATTCGAAAAAATTCCCTGGCCCGAGAATCTTTCATGCTGGCGCGCGCGGGCGTTAATAACGCGGTGGCGAATGACCGCCGATGATTCGGGATCGGGGAGCCCCTCTCCTACCAATTCCCTGAACTTTACCGCCGGCACGTCAATATGAATATCGATGCGATCCAACAGGGGTCCGGAAATGCGGCCCACGTAGCGCTGGATCTGGAGGGGTGTGCAGCGGCATTCCCGCGTCGGATCATTCCAGAATCCACAGGGACACGGATTCATGGCAGCCGCCAGCATGAATGACGCGGGAAATGTCAGAGACATTGCCGCACGACTGATGGTCACCTTTTGATCCTCCAGAGGTTGGCGCAGCACCTCCAGCACACTGCGATCAAATTCCGGAAGTTCATCGAGGAACAGCACACCGTGGTGTGCCAGCGAAACTTCTCCGGGCCGTGGCACGGCGCCGCCCCCAATCAATCCCGCATCGCTTATGGTGTGGTGGGGCGAACGGAACGGCCGCTCGGTTACCAACCCGGAACGCCCTGTTAACCCAGCGACGGAATGTATCTTGGTGAGTTCCAGCGCTGCTTCAAATTCCAACGGCGGCAGAATGGTAGGCAGCCGTTTCGCCAACATTGTCTTGCCTGAGCCAGGCGGACCAATAAGCAAAATGTTATGCGAACCGGCCGTGGCAACTTCCAGCGCCCGCTTGGCGGCCAGCTGACCGCGCACTTCCCGGAAATCGACATTGTAGTGGTCCTTGTGGACCAGGATCTCCGAAGGATCAACTCGCAACGGTTGTGGCGGTGAGGCAGAGCGCAGTGCTGCAATCAATTCAACTGCGTGGCGCAAATCGCTCACCGGGTAAACATCCACGCCGGAAACGACTGCCGCCTCTTTCGCATTTTCTTCCGGCAGGAGCAGATGCTTGATCGATGCGGCCCGGGCCCGCAGCGCTATCGGCAAGGCCCCCTTGATGGACCTCACGCGACCATCGAGGGAAAGCTCGCCCACCGAGAGCGTTTCAATCAAATCCTCGGCATTACCGAGATCGCCGTTGGCGCCCAGGATTCCCAGAGCGATTGGCAGATCGAAACTCGCACCTTCTTTGCGCACATCAGCCGGCGCCAGATTAATAGTGGTTTTCTCAATCGGGAAAAAGAAGGCACAGTTAGTGATCGCGGCGCGGATGCGTTCACGCGATTCGCGCACGGCGGCATCGGGCAAGCCCACGATGATGACCGGAGGAGTCGAATCGGCCTCGCTGCGCACCCGCGTTAAGTCAACTTCGACATCAACCAGGTCCGCATCGATTCCGTAGACTGCGGCGGATTGGGTACGGAAAAGCAAGGGAGGATAGTTTCAGAAAGGCATAAAACAATGCAAGCCATCTGAGATTCGAGCAGATCTCGCCCCCATGAAAGAAATTAAGCGCGCTCCCGAGTTAACCTCGAAAGCGCGCTCGCTTAAACCATCGCGCCTGGTGGAACTGCGCGTGTGCTCTGTTGTTACTGACTGCGTCGGCGCGAGGCCGCAGAAGCAGGAAGTCTGATTTCCTGGCCAGCCTTTAGTTCCGTATCTGCGGATACACCATTCAACCGGGCAAGTTCGTCGGCTGAAACTTTGTTGGCAGCCGCAATCTTGGCGATTGTGTCGCCTTTGCGGGCGCGAACTTTAGTCGGCGCGGCCGGCGCCACTTCGACCGTTCCGGTGGTGGCCTTAGCTCGTTTCCAATTTGTCAGGCGCACATTGCTATTCGGCGCCACCAGCTTGGTCGCAGTTTTCAAATCGACGCCGGCGTTCATTGCCTGCAACTGGGCCAGACTGACTCCGGTGCGATTCGCAACCGCCTGAAGATCCTCACCCGGTGCCACCGAAATAACGCGGGCCGTCTCACGTCGGTCGCCCGGAACTCGTTTCAGCACTGCCATCAGCTGTTTCGAGCGGCCGGCCGGCACGCGCACGTTATAAAGCTCGCCGCGGGGTGTGACATCCCGACGAAGTTCCGGGTTCAAGCTCTGAAGATAATCAACGGTGGTATCGGCCGCATCCGCAATTAAGCGCAAACTAGTCGCGGTAGGAACTTGAACCACGTCATACGAAAGCGGGGCTTCACGGCGAACGCCGCCAAACCCATACTTCTCCGGATTCTTGGCTATCACAATTGTAGCCAGAATATTTGGCACGTAATTACGAGTTTCCTGGGCGATAAATGGATATATCTTCCAAAAGTTCGCAGTCCCGGCGCGCGCGATAGCGCGATCGACATTCAGCGGGCCCGTGTTGTATGCGGCCATCGCCAGTTGCCAGTCTCCGTTGTAATGATTGGCCAGCGATTTCAAGTATCTGGCAGAAGCCTGTGTGGCTTTCTCGAAACTGTTGCGCTCATCCACGTAGGCAGTTTGACGAAGTCCGAACGCGCGCCCAGTGCTGGGTATGAACTGCCACAGCCCGGAAGCCGAAGCCCACGATACTGCTTTGGGAGTCCAGGTGCTCTCGACCTGGCCCAACCAGATTAGATCCTCAGGCACACCTTCTTTTCGGAAAGTCTCGCGCGCCAACTTAATGTATCGTCCCGAGCGGCGCAGGCCGAGTTCCATCGTGGAGCGGCCGCGGCCCTGATAGTGATTAATGAATCCTTGAATAAGCGGATTCGTGGTGAACGCAAAGTTCACTGAATTCTTGGCTAATTCCAACGCGTCGATGTCCGCTGGGGATACGTTCAGTTCCTCCGGCGTCAGAATCAACTTGCTGAGCGCATCGAGTGGCGATGGTTCAAACTGCTGTTGGCGGAAGCCTATTTGGATGGGCGCAGGTTGTTCAATCTTAGGAGTCTGATCGTTCGCTTGACCTTGAGGATTGGTGTTGTTGGCGAGCAATGCATTCGTCTGCGATGGCGCCGGCATATTCGGAACTTCTACCCGGTACACTCGCTCGACGAGTTCCAAATAAAAGGTCTGCAAACGCTGGTGAGCGCGAACGTCCAACCCGGATTCCAGTACCGTATCAACCGCCTTATCGAATTTTTGCCGGGCCTGATCGCGCTCCTGGGCTTTCAGGTGCAGCTCGGCTTCCTTAAAGTAAACTTCAGCGCGGGCAATTATTTGATCGACCCGGGCTTCCGACTTCTCAAGATCCGTTGGAGTTGTGCGGGCAGACGAACCCGCCGGTATTTGGGCTTGGATGATGGCTGGAATAAAAAACGACCCGACCAGGGCGGCACGAGCAATCCAACGGGGGAATCTCACTATCATCAATCGTTATTCTCCTTCACTAGCTCCGGCGAACCACGACTGCGGGGGTTGAGTCGCGCCTGCGTCACTATTACTTATACATGCGAGGTTGGCTAGAAGTTCCCTTTTTTGAGCCTGCTCCGAGGTGACTCTTAAGCAGTTGGAACCAAACTAACTGGGGGAGGTTATCACACGGTTTCAAGGGGTGTCAAACAACCTAATCTTAAAAAATAAGGGGATTTAGCCCGTTTTGGTACTGCCTTTCCGGACCCTAATAAGATGCCTGGCACCTCAAGGAGGTTGTGCCCAGCCCTCAAACAGTTCTGCTCGTTGCCGCCTGGGGCATACGAGTCGGTCGAACCCCGGGGGAAACTGGAGGGGCGGTTTTTTCCTTAAGGGCTTCCCGGAAGACCTGTCGCATATGATCGACGAAAACAAAGCGAATATTCTTAAAAAGCTCTTTTGGCACCTCATCCAGGTCGCGGCGGTTCTGTTGGGGCAGAATGATGGTGGTAACCCGGGCCCGGCGGGCCGCGAGGACTTTCTCCTTCACTCCGCCCACCGGCAGGACATTGCCGCGCAGCGTAATCTCACCCGTCATGGCCACATCCTTACGGATAGCCCTCTGTGACAGAACTGAAACCATGGCCACCCCGAGGGTAATTCCGGCCGACGGTCCATCCTTCGGAATAGCGCCTTCGGGAATGTGTATATGAAGGTCATAAGTGCTGAAGTCGTCTTCGTTAATTTCCAGTTCTTTGGCCCGCGATTTAGCGTAGGAATACGCGGCCTGGGCCGATTCGCGCATTACTTCGCCCAGTTGCCCTGTCAACACGAGATTCCCTTTCCCCTTCATACGCAGCGCTTCGATAAAGAGAATGTCGCCGCCCACAGCAGTCCACGCCAGGCCCGTGGCAACGCCAATCTGGTCTTTCTTCAAAACCTCTTCGGGAATGACTTTCGGCGCACCCAGGAATTCATGCAGGTTCTTCAGCGAAATTCGAACCGTATGCTTGTTACCTTCCGCAATCCGACGCGCAACCTTGCGGCAGATGGATCCGATCTCCCGTTCGAGTTGGCGCAGGCCTGCTTCATGGGTGTACTGCTGAATGATTGCATTAAGCGCCGTGGCGGAGATGTTCAGCTCACGCGCCGTAATCCCATTCTCTTCGGTCTGTTTCGGCAGCAAGTGACGCCGGGCAATCTCGCGTTTTTCTTCTTCCGTGTAACCTGCCAGCCTGATGACTTCCATCCGATCTCGCAAAGCGGGCTGGACTGTATCCAGGACGTTCGCCGTAGTCATAAAGATCACATTGGAAAGATCGAAGGTAACGCCAAGGTAGTTGTCGCGAAAGCTGTTGTTCTGTTCCGGATCCAGCACTTCCAACAAAGCTGATGATGGATCACCGCGAAAGTCTGCTCCGACCTTGTCGATTTCGTCGAACATGATCAGCGGGTTGTTTGTTCCGGCTTGCTGCACCGCCTGAATCACCCGACCCGGCATAGCGCCAACATAGGTTCTGCGATGTCCGCGGATTTCTGCCTCATCGTGCACTCCACCCAGCGAAAGCCGCGTGAATTTTCGACCGAGCGCCCGCGCAATGGAGCGTCCGAGGGACGTTTTGCCAACTCCCGGCGGGCCTACCAGGCAAAGGATTGGGCCCTTGGGTTTTTCCTTGAGTTTGCGAACGGCCAGCGCCTCGATAATGCGATCCTTCACTTTCTCGAGCCCGTAGTGATCCTCGTTCAGAATCTTCTCCGCCTTGTGCAAATCGAGATTGTCTTTCGAAGCCTTGGACCAGGGCAGCTCCGTCATGATCTCCATCCAGTTGCGCAGGGTGGCCGTCTCGGCGGCATCAGGATGCATGCGCTCAAGCTTCTTCAGTTGGCGCAGCGCTTCTTCTTCGGCCGGCTTCGGCATCTTGGCGGCTTCGATCTTTTCCCGGAACTGCGCAATCTCTTCGGCCAGTTCATTAACCTCACCCAGCTCGGTCTGAATCGCTTTCATTTGCTGACGCAGGTAAAACTCGCGCTGCGATCGATCGATGTCAGCGCGCGCCTGAGTATTAATCTCCTGCTGCACCGTCAGCACTTCGATTTCCTTATTGAGCAGGTCGTTAACCCGGCGCAGGCGCGCGGTTGTATCGGCAATGTCCAGGACAGACTGGGCATCTTCCACTTTCAGCTCGAGGTTCGAAGCGGACAGGTCGGCGAGCCGGCCGGCATCGTCGAGATTCGCGATGATGGCCATTACTTCCGGCGATATGTTCTTGCCGAGGTTGGCCGCCTTTTCCATCGAACCACGCACGTTGCGTATTAAAGCTTCGACTTCCAGCGAGCGAACGGGCGCGAGGGTCTCCTGTACGACGTGCAAGTGAGCGCGCAGGTACTCCCCACTCGCATCCACAGAGTCGATTTCCGCGCGGGCCAGGCCTTGAACCAGTACACGTATCCGACCATCGGGCAGCTTCAGCATGCGCATAATCACTGCCACGGTGCCGATCTTGTAGAGGTCGTCGGCCGCTGGTTCTTCTTTGTCGAGATCTTTCTGCGACACCAGCACAATCATGCGATTCTCGCCGAGCGCTTCGTCCACTGCCCGAATCGATCGCTCACGAGAGACAAAAAGAGGAACAATCATGAAGGGATAGATAACTATGTCGCGCAAAGGCAGCACCGGCAACTCACTGGGAATCTGCAATTGCTGCTCGACCGCTTCCGCGTTATCCAGCCCTGCGGTTTCTATTTCGTTGGCAATGGCCATGTCACCTGTTTGATCGTCCAAGATAATCCGTCCCCTAGGTTATTTCTTTGATGGGAACCCTGAATTCCGTTCCCCGGCGGTCCTTTGTTTTAGGCAAACGTACGGTCAAAACTCCGTTCGTTAGCTCAGCCTTTGCCTCGCGAATACTAATCGTCCAGCGCAGATGGACGATACGACTGAAGTTGCCATAACTGCGCTCAGAGCATAGATGCGAAACGATTCGCTGGCGTGGCATACGTTTTTTTTTGTCGCCCCAAATGCGGAGTTCCGTGCTGGTAAGTCCAATCTTAATGTGTTCCGCAGCTATGCCCGGCAACTCCACTCTAACCGTAATTAACTGCTCCGTCTCACAAACATCCACAGCGGGCGCCCACGCGCCGGGCGCCAGTGGAGCATCCACCTCTACCGCCTCCTGCAGGGTAGCAAATAGACGTCCGATCCGATCACGCAGACGTTTTATTTCAAGTCGTTCAAGTCCGGTGGCGACAACTGCTTTCATAAGAGTAGCGTTTCAAGCGGTCTAACCGAAGGCCATGTACCCTTCAAGCTTTTTTGCCGGCTCCGCTGGCGCGCGATCGCACTAAGTGCTTTAGCTCGTGCATGAATTCCGAGACGTCTTCAAACTCTAAATAGACGGAGGCGAAACGCACGTATGCGACCTTATCCAACTCTTTCAGCCGGCGCATGATCATCTCGCCAATCTTGCTGGTGGGGCGCTCGCGCTCCGGCGACTCCTGCACATATTTTTCCACCGTATTTACGATCGCATCGAGCTTAGCGGAAGGCACGGGGCGTTTTTCACAAGCGCGCAATAGTCCGGCCATTACTTTGGTGCGGTCAAAGCTTTCGCGCCGCCCATCCTTCTTGATGACCATGTGGGGTATTTCGTCGATGCGCTCGTAGGAGGTGAAGCGCCGTTCGCACTTCAAACACTCGCGGCGACGCCGAATAGCATCGCCCTCGCGCGACTCACGAGAGTCCACTACCTTATCCTCAATGAAACCACAAAAGGGACATTTCATATCAGCCTCATCTAAACCGAATTGACCAGATTTGCCGGGTTCACTTTCCGGCCACAGCTGTTTCTAAATCCTCGCTCCGCAAACTTGGTAACGGCCTGATCTTTTCGTCTTCCACCGCATGCTCCACCGCGTCAGTAGAAGCGAGATGCCTCAGCCGAGTTAAGTTAATGTCGCCCCGCAGAAAATAATACAGACCAAAGATCACAGCCGGCGCAAAATCCACCAAATGCAGAACAATTGCAATACCGACTGCCTGAGGCCTCTGGATGCCAAGAAAAAGCAGTCCGGCGGCCGTCGCGGCATGAAAGGCGCCAGCCGCGCCTCCGGGAGTTGGCACAACGGATCCCACCATTGACCAGCCCAGAATGAAAAGCGTCTCACTGATTCCAAAAGGCATGCCGAAAGCGCGAAAGACAAGCAGGTTAGCGACGCTAACCGAAAGCCATAGAAGCAAGCTCCATCCAGCCGTTACTGCCAGATCGCGGCGATTCGCAAGCACGCTGAGGGCTACTGCGAGTTGTTGCAGCAGCGAAAT
Source organism: Pyrinomonadaceae bacterium (assembly GCA_039933315.1). Taxonomy (GTDB): domain Bacteria; phylum Acidobacteriota; class Blastocatellia; order Pyrinomonadales; family Pyrinomonadaceae; genus DASXRU01. The sequence continues at coordinate 6,960 of JBDTOI010000061.1, read as the reverse complement.
CAGCGCTTTTTTCAAACGCGCCGGAATGATTCGCAATCGCGTCAGTCGGGCATCAATCCACGAGACGATGCTGTCGGAACTGCGTCTGAAACAAACCAAACATCCCAAGCCCACCAGCGCGGTGACAACCAGTACCGCTCCCGTCGCGCGCACCCGCGAGAGTTCAGCCACACTGTTGGCTGGTAGGCGAAACCACAAAAGGTTCAGCGCGAAAAGCAGCAACACGGTCATCGAGTCATAGATGCGCTCGACCATTATCGTTACAAAGGCAGCTCCCGGCCGAACTCGACGATCGCGCATGGGCAGAACAACGGGCCGCACGACTTCGCCCATGCGGCCCACAAGAAATACCGCTGTGAATCCGACAGTCGTGGCCACAAACAGCTCGCGGATACTGGCAGGGGTCAAAGGCGCCAGCAGGGCGCGCCATCGGCAAGCCCGTATCATGTAGGCTGCGCAAACGATGGTCGCCGCCGTCGCCAACAATCGCCAATCGGATTGACTCACCGCTGTCCTTACCTGCGCCCAATCGACTCCGCGGCCAAACCACCAGAAAATAAGGCCTGCCAACAGGACGAGCGCCGCAAACTCGATGTACCTTCGCAAAGTTAAGACTCTCAGCTTCTTAGCTAAAGCTACAGACACAAAATCAAAGGCAAAACTTGACAGCCGCCGAACAGGAACCACAAGATATTGGGTGGCGAGCCAAGGCTACAATAGGAAGCAACCAAGGCGCAAGCGAGTCTTGATAGCCCGCCTGGTGAAGTGAGTACCCTCAGCGGTAAAGCCTTCGTCAATAGCGGAACTTTGTCTCCTGGAGCTTCGTAAGTGGCGTCGGGAGTAGAAGTTTGGCTTATGCAACTGGTGAATAAAGACGGTCTGGGAGATTAACGTGGGAGCCGCGAAAAGCTTGGCGGTCAACGCTGGAGCAGATTTGGTCAGGAAATGTCGAGCCGGTGACGGTGCGGCCTGGGAAGAAATTGTCCAAAGCTACTCGCGGCGAATATATAACCTGGCCTATCGCTTCACTTCACGGGGGGATGCGGCGGAAGACCTGACTCAGGAAGTTTTTATTCGGGTTTATCGCTCCCTTGATCAGTACGATTCGAAACAAGGGGACTTGCAGAACTGGTTGATGCGGCTGGCCCGCAACCTGATTATTGACGACTATCGTCGCCGCCAACGGGCGCCACAGGATGCGCATGCTGATGATCTCGAGGACCATACTTACCATCTGAAATCGAAGGGCGGGTCGGTTCAGACTGAGATGGAGAGGCGCGAACTCGGCGCGCTGGTGCAAGCAGGTATCGACAAGCTTTCCCCGGATCTTCGCACGTGCGTCATCCTGAGGGACATCGAGGAGTTGAGTTATCAGGAGATAGTAGACCTGTTGAAAATACCAGAGGGTACTGTGAAATCGCGGATAAACCGCGGCAGGATTGAGCTGGCCAAGATACTTCGGCGCATGCGCGTCGTGCAGATGAACGCATAGATACCCGTAATGGCGGGGAGATGAAACCTAGTAGGAAAGAAGAAACGAACTAATGCTTTGCGCGGATTTTGAAAATCGGTTGACTGATTACCTGGATGACACGCTCGATGTCACCACGCATCAGGCGTTTGTCGAGCATGCAATGCGCTGTCCCGTGTGTCACGATCTCCTGGGTGAGGTCAAACATACTTTGCAGGCATGCGCAGCCACGGCCGCTCCCGAGCCAGGGAGCCAGTTGGAGGCGCGCATCCTTCTGCGCACTATGCCGGAAGCGGCGATGGCCTGTCATGAATTTGAAGAGCATCTAACCGATTATCTGGACGGCTTCTTGCCGGCAGCGCTTTATCATCGTTGGGAACGGCACGCTGCGGTATGCAGCCAGTGCACCGATTTGCCCGGAGAAGTAGTGCGCGCGATTGGCGCCTGCTACAGCTATATCGGCGAGGAGAAACCTGTGCCCGCGGGTCTGGAAGCTCGCATTCTGCTGGCTACCCTCGGAAACGAAGCGCTGGAACCAGTGCGAGAATCGTTTACCACACGTCTCGCATCGCGGTTGCGGCTGTGGCTGGATCCTATCGTTTCGCCGCAACTGGCGACGGTGGCGACGATGTTGCTGGTGGCAGTCTTCGTACTTACAAGTACTGTTTCAGCCGATGGCTCGATTAGCGGCATGTACAGCGCCAGCTTGCACCTGGCCCGGCAGACCTACGTTGGTAGCGCCACCACAGCAGTGAAGGGCGCGGAGTTTTCCGTCGATCTAAAGCGGAGCGTCACGAAACTAGTTAGCAATGGTCCCAAGAAAGACCAGGCGGGCGAGCAGAAAGAAAAACCTGCGAGTGAGAATTCGCAACAGAAGTAACTAGGTAAAGGTTTGGTATCTGGATGTTTTGCGCTTATCACCCTAAGAATCACGCGCCCGTCCAATGCGGGAACTGCGCCAGGCCTCTGTGTCCAGCGTGTGACCATCGTATCCGCGGCTTCCCTTTCTGTCAGGACTGCATCGTTAGCGGCGTCCAGTTGTTGCGTCAACAAGCCAACGCTGATCAGGGTCATTTTGCGCGCCGTAGAACATCCCCCTTTGTTGCCACTTTGCTTTCATTTGTACCCGGTCTCGGCGCCGCTTATAACGGCCAGACTTCGAAGGCCATAGTTCATTTTGCTATCTTCGCCAGCTTCTTCCAGATGGCAGTCGTTACCGATGGAGTTCACTTTTTCGTGCTCGGTGTTGTCGGCACCTGGCTCTATGCCGCTGTCGACGCATGCCGCACCGCGCAGTTGATGCGATCGGGGTTGGCCCCTGCGGAAGAAGAAGACGTAATTGCGCGCCGCCTCTACGGAAATCCATTTGCCTGGGCCGTCACGCTGATTGTGCTGGGCGTGGTGTTTCTCTCCCATACCCTGCTTGGCTTGCGCCTGCCGGTGAGGCAATTGCTACCAATCGCGCTGGTTGCCCTCGGTGCTTACATGTTGTTCGATTACTTGCGCCGGCGCCGCGGCGGTGATCAAATGGCCCGATCGTTTGATACTCGCCGCCCGCCTCCATCGGTTGTATCCACCGGGTCCCTGCCCCAGGCCGGATACGGCACCGGAGATGTCGTGACGCAAATATCACAACGCGGAATCGGGCCCGCCTCATTTCAGCAGCGACCGTGATGATAACTTTGCGAAGATTTTGGAAGGATTCTGATAATGGCAATTCTCCTGAAAATGGCTGGTAGTATCGTGGCACTCGCGCTGCTCGCGGTGACGCTCCTCAGCTCGCTTATTGGGCTGGTCGGCTTTCTTGTGGTCCTGCTAAAAGTCATCATCGTTATCGTCTTTATCGGCCTGGTAATCTTAATTATCGTATCCATGCTGCGCGCCCGTTCGCGCGCGCGCGCGGAACGTGAAGATTTCTAATCCAACTCAACTCCACCTTCGACAACTAAATGGATCCTCAAACCCGTCGCTGAGGCCTGTTTTATGGGCTCCAGTGCTGGTTGCAATCGTCCAGATTGATGTGATAGGGTGCGCCTTCCTGTAGCAAAACGGGCTTGATTCGGCGGCAGGTCAGCAGTACCTCGGACTCGAATCATCCTGCAACGTCCAACCAGGATCAATAACTACCTCGTAGGCGTTTCACTTCGCATAGTGGCTCTCGTCCGGCCACTGTGCCTTTCGTGGTCGCCCGCGCACCCCTTCCCCTCCGTCGGGTTTCAGGCGCGGCTGCGGCTCAAGAGGAATTGACGCATGATCAGAGATGACCGCTTCTACGCATTTATCGTCGCCCGCACTTCCCGTTCCCGTTCCCATATCCGTCGCATCTGCCTTCATAAACGTTGGCTGAAGGTCTTTGCGGTGCTTCTATTAGCGGTAGTCTGTACATTGCTCTATGGCCTCTATGGTTTGACGCAGCAGGCGCAGCACCTGCGCATCGAACAGGAAAATCAACGTCTGCGCACTGAAAATGAAAGGCAACGTCAGGAGCTGCGCAATCTCAACAACCGTGTCGATGCTGTGGAAGATACTTCCCGACGCCTGGCTGAGATATCCGGGCTATCGCATGACCAGCAGGTAATCCTGCATGCACGGGGCGGACCGGCCTTTCCGGTTGATAGCGCCGGTCTCGCAGCGCTGGATAACAAGACATCCCACCTTGAGCAGCAGATGCGCAAATACGAAGAGGCCTTGCGTGAGCGCGGCATGACTCCTTCGCTTCAGCCCGTTGACGGACGGCTGGAAAGCGGATTTGGAGGCCGCGGCAATCCATTCGGTGGCAGTTCCTTTGAATTTCACACTGGCCAGGACATCGACGCGCCGTGGGGCGCTCCGGTTGTGGCCGCAGCCACCGGAAGGGTGATTATCGCCGGCTGGCAACATGGCTATGGCCAGGTGGTTTACATAGACCACGGCAGTGGCTTAACAACTCGTTATGGTCATCTTTCCCAAATAGCCGTGAAGGTCGGACAGAACATATTGCGCGGCGAAAACCTGGGCCGGGTGGGTTCAACTGGCCGCTCCACTGGGCCACACCTGCATTACGAGGTTCGCATCAACGAAACTCCGGTTGATCCGTTGCCATACCTGACCGGCGTAAACTGAAATGACCGGGTGTTTGGTCCGCCATTAGAATTGATCTGTTTAGCCCTGGATTCGATCGGTATCCTCCTGCCTCCAGACTGCAACTCACCAAAGGAATAATTCACCATGACAGTCAGATTCGTGCGCCCGGCAGCATTAATGCTCATCTCCGTCCTGTTCTTGAGTTTTAGTCAACTGCCCGCCCTCGGCGACGAGGGTATGTTTCTGCCTGACACCATTACCCAGCTGCCGATAAAGAAACTGAATCAGCGCGGGCTGAAGATCCCCTTCACCGATATTTACAATCCCAACGGCGTAAGTATTAAGGATGCAGTCGTAATCGTGGGTGGCGGCACGGGAGAGTTTGTTTCACCGGAGGGGCTATTACTAACCAATCACCACGTGGCTTTCGACGCACTGGTTAACGCTTCTGACCAGACGAAAGACTATGCGACAAAAGGTTACATAGCCCGCAACCGCGCAGAAGAGTTGCCGGCAACTGGTTACACAGTTTCGATTACGCAGGAGATAAAGAACGTTACCAGCGAAGTGCTTAACGGCATTACCGACACCCCTGGCCCGGAACGAACTGCGGCTCTGCAAGCGAAGATTAGAGCCGTGCAAGGAGCAGCTGCCCGCCCAGCCGACGGTATTACGGCACAAGTGGCTCAGTTGAATGAAGGTCTGACTTACTACCTTTTCACTTATTTGGTATTGCGCGACGTGCGCATTGCATACGCCCCGCCTAAAGCCATTGGTTTCTTTGGCGGAGACCCGGACAATTTCGAATGGCCCAGGCATTGCGGCGACTTCACCTTCATGCGTGCCTACGTCAGTCCGGATGGAAAGCCTGCCACTTACGCGACGACAAACGTCCCCTTCAAGCCAAAGAAGTTTCTGCCCCTCTCGATGGGTGGAATAAAAGACGGCGAATTCATGATGGTGATGGGCTATCCCGGTTCAACGCGCCGTTATCGCGAAAGTTATTCCGTGGCCTATAATCAGGATGTCGCCATCCCGTTTGCGGTAGACATTTTCAGGAAACAAATTGAAGCCCTGGAGAACGCGGGCAAGAATGATTCTGCGCTGCGCATGAAATTGCAAAGCAACATCTTTGACATCGCCAACACTCTGAAGAACGAGGAAGGTTCCATCCTGGCGATGCGTCGCGCCGACATCGTGGGCCAAAAGCGAATCCAGGAAGCTGTTTTTACCCGCTGGTTGGAATCCGATCCGGCCCGCAAGAGCAAATACGGTGAAATACTACCTAGCCTGAGCAGGGCATACCAGGAACTGAATGCCACCGCCGCTCGCGATTTACTGGTACCGCAGCTATTGCAAGCCAGCGACTTGTTGAGTATCGCGTTTAGTGCGCAAGGGATAGCAGTTGCCAAGGAGAGACCCGGGGCGGGGTCTGATCCCGCTATGGCTGCCGCCATAGCCCGAGCGCGCGATCGCGCAATCGCAGCTGTGGCCGACCGAAATCTTTCCGTTGAGCGCGAGCTTCTGACTTATGTTTTGGCCAAGGCAGCCGAATTACCGGCAGGCCAAAAAATTGAAGCGATTGAAAAGCGATTCGGCAGCCTGCAGGGAGACGCCCGCCGCCGTGCTGAAGAGGACTTTGCCCGATCCATCGTCGACAGCAAAAAGTTTTCGACCGCGGAAACAGTAGGGGGACTATTCGACCTATCCAGCGCCCAGCTGCGGGAGCTGCGCGAACCTTTTGTAGATTTCTCAGGCGAGCTGGCCCCGCTACTGGCCCAACAACAGACCCGCGCCCAAGCTTTCAACGCAATTGTCGGGCGCTGGCGTCCCCTCATGATGCAGGGGATGAGCGAGATGCGCGCAGCCACCGGCTCGGCCACTGTTCCTTACCCGGATGCAAATCGAACTTTACGTTTTACCTATGGCGAAGTTAAGGGTTACGTTCCTCACGACGCGGCGATTTATCTGCCATTCACAACTCTGACCGGCGTAGTAGAAAAAGATACGGGCCGCGAACCTTTTGATGTGCCGGAGAAGCTGAAGCAGCTTTTTCGCACACGGGATTTTGGGCCGTACGCCACGGCAGACGGAGCAACTGTCCCGGTTGATTTTCTTTCCACCACGGACATCATTGGGGGCAATTCGGGATCCCCTATTATGAACGGGCGCGGCGAACAGGTAGGAATCATATTCGATGGGAATTACGAGGGACTGGGCAACGACTTCTTCTATAACGACGCCAAGGGACGAGCTATTGCAGTCGATATTCGTTACGTGCTTTTTCTGACCGACAAGTTTGGCGGCGCTGGTTATATTTTAAAGGAGCTGGACATCAGGAATGCGACGGCAACTCTTCGTAGGGCTGCGTAGCTCTGGCTGCTCACGAGGGACAGGACTGGTTGTTTACTACTTTGGCGGACTGG